>NZ_JBHRXZ010000025.1:0-1133 GCF_042648805.1 Stutzerimonas tarimensis
GGGGTCTGTCCCTGAGGAATCCCCACAAATCTACTCCAGTTGCTGAGCTTGGCGGCGCACCTCATCACGCAGCAGTAGCTCCATTTCAGCAAGTACAGAGTTGGAAAAATCATATGCTGACCGCCCCAGGTATTCGAGGCCGATTCGCCAGAGCGACAGCACGGGTTTATGCCTGACACTGTTACTTTGGAAGCGACGAGACTGACCTGTTGTCCGAGCCCGCAGGCCTGCCAAGTACAAGACGTAACAGGCTAGCGCAGCGATCAGCAACAGGATCTCAATGCGGCGTGGGCAGCGAGTACGGTGCAGGTCGAAGGCAAAGCCGAAGCGCAGGCTTTTCACGTCCCGAAATCCTTCCTCGATCTGCATTCGTTTGCGGTAAATGCCGACGACTTGTCGAGCCGTCCATTGTGGTTGCGACAGGTTACTGGCCAGCAGCCAGGGCTCCTGCTCACGCCGAGCGTTCTGCCGGCTCAGTTTGTTGCGAGCGATACTGCCGGTTACGCGTCGATGCTTGCGCCCCTTGGGCGGTTGATGCACGCAATAAAGCGGTACGAGATGTGGCGCACTGCGCGTCATCTCTATCAGGCCGAGCGAGCGTGCAGTCGATGCCGCCTGCTTGTAGAGCTGCTTGATTGGTTCCCATTGGCCCAACTCGTTGCGATAGAGATCTCGATTGCGCACACGCCCAACGTAGTGCCAGCCCTTGGCTTCGACGGCCTGGAACCAGGGTCGCCGAAAACCAGCATCGGTCACTAGGATCGGAACGCAATGCTTAGGGAGCATGAGCGCCAGGGCATCGAGCAGTTGGCCCTGCCGCTTGGGGCACCCTTCCCGATCATGCACCGCCTCGTAAATTGGAAATGCCCTCCCGGCAAGCGGGATAGAGGCACGCAACAGATAAAGATCAGAGGCTGCATTGATCGGCGACCAGTCCACCAAGATCACAGGATGACGCAGTGAGCCAAGCAAGGCCCCGAGCATCTTCCAGTAGAACAACGAACGTTCAAGATGCAACTGGCGATTACCGAGCAAACGATCCACGCGCTTGATCGAGTGTTTGACGTAAGCCTTGCCCGGCAAGCTCCTACCGAGGCTGGTCAGCGTCAGGCGATGACCGCGAAGCAAGGATG
>NZ_JBHRXZ010000026.1:0-55644 GCF_042648805.1 Stutzerimonas tarimensis
TATACCGAACCCCCAGCCTGCACTAGCAGGCTGGGGGTTTGTCTTTGTCGGCGAGAAACCTAGCCCTGACAATACCCAACGGCACGGCCCGTGCGAAGGCTGGAACAGTGTGAAGGCCCAAGCAGTCCGGAGGCCGACCCACAGGCCGTTGTAACTTCTTGATATGGAGAGGGTTATCCTTGAGTAAAGAGGCGGCGAGAATGTGCTGCACTTGAGTAGACACCACATAAATGGTTAAATACGTCTCTTCGCATCCGTAGCTCAGCTGGATAGAGTACTGCCCTCCGAAGGCAGGGGTCGTGGGTTCGAATCCCGCCGGATGCGCCATACAATGCAAAGAGCCCAGGTCGGACGACCTGGGCTCTTTGCATTTCGGTTGTCGCGCTCGGCTTCAGCGTCTCTTCAGCAGCAGTGCTCGCTGCCCCCTGCCGAGTCGATCACTTGCCTTTTGCATGGCTGTCAGATCGCACAAACAACCAACACGGCGCATTCGGTCAATACCAGCAAAGCCCCAGCGGTATCACCGGTTGTGCCACCCAGGCGCTGCATGAGGCCGCGGCGGATCAGCCACAACAAGCCTGCGGCAACTATGCAGGCCACTACACCCTGAGCACCGCCGAGCAGTATCACCGCAGCCAGAGCGATACCCAGGGCTGTCGATGCCTGGCGCCGTGGCAGGTGCTGGGCTATGGCTGCGCCAAGCCCGCCTGGGCGGGCATAGGGGGTTGTCAGAAACAGGGCGAGGAGGCTGGCGCGTCCTAGAACGGTGGCGATCAGCAGAGCCTGGAACTGTCCCCTTTCCAGCAGCGCGGTGATGGCACTGAATTGCACCAGCAGCACCAGCAGTAAGGTGACCACCGCAGTTGGGCCGCTTCGCGGGTCCTGCATGATGGCGAGTGTCCGCTCGCGGCTGCCCAGTCCTCCAAGCCAGGCGTCGGCGCTGTCGGCCAGGCCATCCAGGTGGAGCGCGCCGGTCAGCAGTACCCAGAGGCTGAGCAACAGGGCCGCCTGGAGCAGCACCGGGGACGAGGCCAGGAGGAGCGCGGCGAGCCCGAGCAGGCTGCCGAGGATCAGGCCCACCAGTGGATAGTGGATCGCCGATCGCCCGATAAGGGCGGGTTCGTAGGACGAGGGTTGGGGGAAAGGCAGGGTGGTGAGAAAGCGCGCCGCGATCAGGAAGGCCTGCATGGGGATTCTTCCAGCAGAAGTTGTGTTCCAGCTCGAGCGGCGTGGAGGGTGAAAAGCCCGGCATGGGCGACTTCGACCTGGAGCAGTTGCTCACGGGGGAGCCCACGTGCTTGTGCTAGCAGCAGGCGCATCACTCCGGCATGGGTGACCACCAGCAGGTGCGCCTTTGCGTGTCTGTCGATCAGCCTGTGCAGGGCTCCCAGCACGCGCGCTTCGAAGTGAGCGACGGGTTCGGCTCCCGGAGGCGTGAAGCCGTAGGGGTCATGCCAGAACCGTCCCAGTGCTTCGGCATCCGAATTCATCAGTTCACCGGCTGTACGGCCTTCCCAGGCACCGAAATCCAGTTCTCGCAGGTCGGGTTCCAGTTGCAGCTCGAGTCCCCGCTGGCGTGCCAGCTCAGTGGCGAAGGCCGCGCAGCGTTGCAAGGGTGAGCTCAGGACGGAGGTCCAGGGGCCATGGTCTGCCATGGCGTCGCGCAGCTGCGCCCAGCCTGTCTCGCTCAGCGGATCATCAAGACGTCCGCGAAAGCCGCCGCCGCCGGAGGTGGCACCGTGGCGCAGCAGGTCGAGGCGCAAGGTCATGAGTCCTGCCCTGAGACAGCCGCCTCGGCAAAGGTGGCCATGCCTTTGTGTAGCGCGCAGGCTTGCTGCAGCAGGGGGACGGCAAGCGCGGCACCACTTCCTTCACCGAGCCTGAGGCCCAGGTCAAGTAGCGGCTTGGCTCCCAGCGCAGCCAGCACTGCGCGATGCCCAGGCTCTGCGGAGTGGTGGGCAAAGATCAGCCAGTCGTGGGCGGACGGATTGAAGCGCACCGCGCACAGCGCGGCGACGCTGCAGATGAAGCCGTCCACCAGTACCGGCAATCCGCGCTGGGCGCAATGCAGGTAGGCTCCACAAAGGGCGGCGATCTCGAAGCCGCCCAGGTGACGCAGGATCTCCAGCGGTACAGCGGGGTCGAGCCGATGCCGCTCCAGGGCTCGGGTAATGATGGCGGACTTGCGTGCAATGCCGGCAGGTTGCAGGCCCGTGCCCGCTCCTGTGAGTTCAGGCGCCGGTTTTTGCAGCAAGGAGCAGGCCATGGCGGTGGCGGCAGTGGTGTTGCCAATGCCCATTTCTCCGGCGAGGAACAGGTCGGCGCCTGCGGTCAGGGCGCGTTCGACACTCTCGTAGCCCGCATCCAGCGCAGCCGCGAGTTGCGCTTCGGTCATTGCCGGGGCCTCCAGAAAACTGGCAGTGCCGGGTCCGAGGCGCAGATGCCTGACCCCAGGCAGCTCAAGGTCGCCCAGGGTGCCTAGGTCGATAACCTCCAGCGGTGCATCGAGTCGCTTGGCGAGCACGCTGATGGCTGCTCCGCCGTGGGTGAAATTGCGCAGCATCTCGCCGGTTACAGATTGGGGATAGGCCGAGACACCTTCGGCAGCCACGCCATGATCACCCGCGAACAGGCTGATCCACGGGCTCTCGATAGCAGGCTCGGGTCGGCCTTGCAGGCTGGCGAGTCGGATCACCAGCGCCTCGAGTTGGCCCAGCGCGCCCTGCGGCTTGGTCAACTGCTCGTTGCGTGCAGCCGCCCTTGAGGCTGCCTTGAGGCAGGGCGAGCGGCAAGGGAATGACAGCCAGGGATTCAACGTGCCTCTCCCTTGAGTATCTGTGGCAGGCCGGCGACCACCAGGGTGACCCGGTCCGCGACCTCGGCGATGCGCTGGTGCAGCCACCCGGCCTCGTCAACGAAGCGGCGGGTGAGTTCACCCAGCGGAACGACGCCAAGCCCGGTTTCGTTGCTGACCAGGATGATCTGGCCGGGCAGCAGTGGCAGGCAGTGGAGCAGCGCCTCGCGCTCCAGTTCGAGCTGCCCGGGGTCATCCTGCAGCAGTAGATTCGTCAGCCAGAGCGTCAGGCAGTCCACCAGCAGGCAGCGATCTGGCGCAGCCTGTTCGCGCAGCGTCCTGGCCAGTTCCAGCGGCTCCTCGACCAGGGCCCACTGGGCAGGGCGGCGGGCGCGGTGGTGGGCGATGCGTGCGGCCATTTCTCTGTCGCCGGGCTGGCTGGTGGCGATATAGGTCACGGCGCACTGGCTCTCGGCCGCGCGGCGTTCGGCAAGGCGGCTCTTGCCCGATCGGGCACCGCCGAGAAGAAAGTCGATCATGTCATCTGTCCGCAAAGTTGACGAAGTGCGCCAGTGTTCAGATGGCCTTCTACCAGGTCGGCCAGGCGTTCGATATCACGCTCGCGCAGGGCGTGGTAGTCGATGTTGGCGGCCGTTTCGAGACCTGCCCAGCGCAATAGCGCCGTGCAGGCGGCCGGGCTCTCGAAGATGCCGTGCAGGTAGGTGCCGAGCAATTGTCCGTCCGCGCTCAGGGCACCGTCGGTGCCACCCTCGTCGAAACGCAGCGCGGGTCGATTCAGCGCCGGCCCGCGACTGACCCCCGCATGGATCTCATAACCCCATGCCTCGGCCTGCTCCAAGGCAAGCTTGCCGCGGCGGTTACGCAGCTGTTTCTCCGGCCCAAGCACCGTGCTCAGCGGCAGCCATCCGAACCCGGGTGCGCTGCCGGGTGGCCCTTCGAGGCCCAGCGGGTCCTCGATGTGCTCGCCAAGCATCTGCAGGCCCCCACAGATTCCCATGACCTTGCCCCCGTAACGCAGATGTCGGGCGATGGCCTGCTCCCAACCCTGGCTACGCAGCCAGGTGAGGTCGGCACGCACGCTTTTCGAGCCTGGCAGGATGATGAGATCAGCAAGCGGTACCGGCTCGCCCGGACCGACGAAGCGCAGATCAACCTCAGGATGCAGACGCAGCGGATCGAAGTCGGTGTGATTGCTGATACGTGGCATTACCGGGACCACCACCTTGAGCGGCGCATCCGCCTTGGCAACCTGTCGCGCATCGATGGCATCCTCGGCCTCGAGGTGGAAGTCCACGAGATAGGGCAGCACCCCGAGTACCGGCTTCCCGGTGCGCTGCTCGAGCCAGTCGAGGCCCGGCTGGAGCAGGGCGAGGTCGCCGCGGAAGCGGTTGATGACAAAGCCCTTCACCCGGGCCTGCTCGCTTTCCGAGAGCAGTGCCAAGGTGCCGACCAGATGAGCAAAGACGCCGCCCCGATCGATGTCTGCCACAAGGATGACCGGGCAGTCGACGGCCTCGGCAAAGCCCATGTTGGCGATATCGTTCGCCCGCAGGTTGATCTCGGCAGGAGAACCGGCGCCCTCCACCACCACTACCTCGTAAGCCGCCGTGAGCCGCTGGTGGG
The DNA here is from genome assembly GCF_042648805.1 of Stutzerimonas tarimensis. Lineage (NCBI taxonomy): Bacteria > Pseudomonadati > Pseudomonadota > Gammaproteobacteria > Pseudomonadales > Pseudomonadaceae > Stutzerimonas > Stutzerimonas tarimensis. Next base: position 4,439 of record NZ_JBHRXZ010000026.1, read on the forward strand.
AGGCCAGAACCGCTTCGCGGGCGACCGCCTTGTAGGCCTGGTAGGCCTGCGCGTCCATGTTTGCGCGCGCCCGGCCGTGGATGATGACCTGCGCGCCGGTATCGGTGTTGGGCTTGAGCAGCACCGGATTCATGTCGGTATGGGGAGCCAGGCCGGCGGCCTGTGCCTGCACTGCCTGGGCTCGGCCGATTTCGCCGCCGTCTGCGGTGACCGCGCTGTTGAGCGCCATGTTTTGCGGCTTGAAGGGCACCACGGCGACCTGCTGGCGTTTCAGCCAGCGGCACAGTGCCGTGACCAACATGCTCTTGCCCGCATCCGAAGTGGTGCCCTGCACCATCAGGGTGGTCATGATCGGTCGTTCCATTCGCCCAGGGCCTGGGCGAGTCGGGCCCATCCAGCTTCATCGGCGGGCAGGCCGAGGCGCAGGCTGGGTGGCGTTTCGAAGTGACGGACGAGAATCCCGCGTTGTGCCAGAAACCCGTGTAGCGCCAGCGCATCGGGCGAGGCCAGCCACTGGAACAGTGCACAGCCGCCGGCCGCGGGCAGGCGGTTGTCGCGCAGCAATTTGACCAGACGCTGACTGGCTGTCTGCAGCTTCGCCCGCTGTACTGTCTGGCCCGCTCGATCAGCCAGCAGAGCTGTGGCTACCACGCGGGTCGGACCGCTCAGGGTCCAGGGCCCCAGTCGCTCCTCCAGCGCCTCGAGCAGTGCCGAAGGGGCGAGGACGAAGCCCAGGCGGGCACCGGCGAGCCCAAAGAACTTGCCGAACGAGCGCAGCACAACCAGGCCGGGGCGGCCGGCAAAGGGTGCCAGGCTGTCTTCTGGCGTGCTGTCGATGAACGCCTCGTCGACCACCATCCAGCCGTCGCGCTCGGCCAGACGGGCATGCCAGTCGAGCAAGACCGCGGGAGGCCGCCGCTCGCCGGTAGGGTTGTTGGGGTTGATCACCACTAGCACATCGAGGCTGTCAAGCATTTCGCCGCTCGGCGCTGAGGAGAGGGTGACCAGGCTGTGTCCTTCACGGCTCCAGGCATGGACATGTTCGGCGTAGGCGGGAGCAAAAAGGCCGACCCGCGAGGGGCCGCGCAGGCGCGGCAGGGCCTGGATGGCAGCCTGTGAGCCTGCAACCGCGAGCAGCCGGTCGGTCCCGTAGTACTGTCGAGCGGCTTCAGGTAGCCCGTCATCCGGCTCGGGCAGGCGTGACCAGGCGCTCAGCGGCACGGGCGGCAGCGGCAGCGTCCAGGGCGCGATGCCGGTGGAAAGGTCGAGCCAGTCTGCCAGGGGGATGCCGTATCGTTGCGCCGCCTGGCGCAGACGTCCGCCGTGTTCAAGCATGCAGCCAGCCTCCGATGAGTATCAGCACCACCCACAGGATCACGCCGCGACGCACCAGACGCAGCGCCTTGGCGATGTGTCTGGCTCGGGGTGCGTTGCCGGCGCCCAGATCAGGGCGCTCATGCCAGGCCCCGTGATAATAGGCGCCCCCGCCCAGCTTCACCGCCAGGGCGCCGGCCCCTGCAGCCATTACCGGGCCGGCGTTGGGGCTGTCCCACTGTGGCGCCTGGCTACGCCAGCAGGACAGCGCCAGGCGCGTGTGGCCCAGCAGGGCATAGGTCAGTGCAACGAGTCGGGCTGGCAGGTAATTGAGCAGGTCGTCGATGCGCGCGGCGGCCCAGCCATAGTGCACGAAGCGTGGCGTCCGGTAGCCCCACATGGCATCGAGGGTATTGGCCAGCCGGTACAGCACAACACCCGGTGCGCCGGCCACGGCAAACCAGAACAACGCGGCGAACACCGCATCGCTGCCATTTTCCAGCACCGACTCGGTTGCGGCGCGGGCGACACCCTCCTCGTCCAGCAGGCTGGCGTCGCGGCTGACCAGATAGCTCACCCGTCGGCGGGCTTCGGCGAGATCGCCACGGGCCAGCGCCTCGGTCACCGGAGCGGCGTGTTCGCCCAGGCTGCGCAGACCCAGTGCGGCATAGAGCACCAGCATGTCCCAGGCCCAGCCGATCCAGTGGCTGAGCAGCCCGCTCACCAGAGTCAGCGGCAGTACCGCCAGGCCCCAGCCGAGCAGGCCGGACAGTCGCCGGCCGTTTCCGTCAGGGTTGAGACGGGCTTCCAGCGCGCTTGCCAGTCGGCCAAAGGCCACCAGCGGATGCCAGCGGCGCGGCTCGCCGAGCAGGGCGTCCAGGGCAACACCAGCGGCTAGGCTGAGGGCCATGATCATGCCTGCCAAGTGTCCTCGAACAGCAACTCCTGGAGTGGGCGGACCTCTGTCCAGCCCTGCTCCTCCAACATCGGCCGCGGGTAGAAGCCTGCCACGGGGCCCAGACAGATGAGTGCGACGGGCTTGGCGCCGGGCGGCATCTGCAGCAACCTGGCCAACGCTTCGGGATCGAACAGCGACACCCAGCCCATGCCCAGACCTTCGGCGCGGGCTGCCAGCCAGAGATTCTGGATGGCGCAGGACACCGAGGCCAGATCCATTTCCGGCAGGGTTCGCCGGCCGAATACATGGGCTTCGCGCCCGTCCATCAGCGCTGCGACCAGCAGTTCGGCACAGTCATTGACCCCCTCCACCTTGAGCGCGAGAAACTCGGCCTGGCGTGGGCCCAGCGCTTCGGCGGTGCGCTGGCGCTCCTCTTCCACCAACGCGCGTATGGCCTGACGCCGCTCGACCGAGTGGATGCGGATGAACCGCCACGGCTGCATCAGGCCCACGCTTGGCGCCTGATGAGCGGCCTCGAGCAGTCGCGACAGCGTCTCGGTGGGGACGCTGCCGCCCGCGAAATGACGCATGTCCCGACGCTCGGCAATGGCGCGATACACCGCCGCGCGTTCCTGCGGGCTGAAGGCGTGCGCGTTCATGGGCGCAACAGCGCGGCAGCCGCCGCGGGCGACGACGGCAGGTAGAAATGGATATAGGAGGCGGTCAGCCGGCCGTCACGGTAGACCGGCTCGGCCGTGCTCCTCTGATTGGGGCAGACGCCACGCGCCAGGGGCTGCAGCCCGGTCTCCAGTACCGAGTAGTGAAAGCTGTGGCCGCGCAGGCTGCCCTCGGGCAGATCGACCTGCTGCAGCGCCAGCACGCTCAGGCGCGACTGAATCCGGGCATCGCCGGGCAGCAGGCCGACCATGCGGGCCTGCTCGCCATCCTTGCCCGTTAGCGAGCGCAGCAGATAGAGCATGCCGCCGCATTCGGCGAGGATAGGCTTGCCGGCCCGATGGTGCGCGATTATCGCCTCGGCCATGCCGCGGTTGGCCTCGAGTGCCGCCAGGTGCAACTCCGGATAGCCGCCAGGCAGGTAGAGGCTGTCGACCTCTGGCAGGCATGAGCCATGCAGCGGCGAGAAAAAGCAGAGCTCGGCACCGAGCTGGCGCAGCAGATCGAGGTTGGCCTGATAGAGAAAGGCGAAGGCCTGGTCCTGCGCCACGCCGATGCGCACGTCTTGCAAGAGGAGGAGCGGCGTCTCGCTGTCTGCGGGCGCCTCGAAGGTGACCGGGGCGGGCAGGCCTGTGTCGGCACTGGCGGCCAGTGCATCGGCTGTGCAGTCGAGTCGGGCGTCCAGGTCGTCCAGCTCCTGGGCCTGTATCAATCCGAGGTGGCGGCTTGGCAGCTGCATCTGTTCGTTGCGCGGCAAACCGCCGTACCAGGCCATGCCGGCAGGCAGGCTTTCGCGCAGGATGTCGCCGTGGCGCGCCGAGCCCAGCCGGTTGGCCAATACTCCGGCAAAGGGCAGCCCGGGGCGAAAGGTGGCCAGGCCATGGGCCAGGGCGGCAAAGGTCTGGGCCATGGCCGAGGCGTCGATGACCGCCAGTACCGGCACCCCGAAGCGTTGCGCCAGATCGGCCGCTGAAGGGGTGCCGTCGAACAGGCCCATCACCCCTTCGATCAGGATCAGATCGGCTTTACCGGCAGCGTCCCAGAGCAACTGGCGCGAGGCGGTCTCACCGACCATCCACAGGTCGAGCTGATAGACCGGTTGGCCGCTGGCACGCGCCAGGATCATCGGGTCGAGAAAATCCGGCCCGCATTTGAACACCTGCACCCGCCGTCCCTGACGGCGATGCAGGCGCGCCAGGGCGGCGGTGACGGTGGTCTTGCCCTGGCCAGAAGCCGGCGCGGCGATGAGCAGGGCGGGGCAGCGGCGCGCCTCGGTCCCGTCATGGGAGGCCGAGGCCATCAGAATTCGATTCCCTTCTGCGCTTTCACCCCCGCCTTGAAGGCGTGCTTGACCAGGGCCATTTCGGTGACGGTATCCGCCGCCTCGATCAACCCGGGTGGGGCGCCGCGGCCGGTGACCACCACATGCTGGTGCAGCGGTCGGCTCTCCAGGTCGGCGAGCACCTCGTCCAGCTGCAGGTAGCCGTGCTTGAGTGCGATGTTCAGCTCGTCGAGCACCACCAGACCGATGTCGTCCCGCTGCAGCAGACCCCGGGCCACTGTCCAGGCCTCGCCGGCCTTGGCGATGTCGCGCTGGCGATCCTGGGTATCCCAGGTAAAGCCCTCGCCCATCACGTGGTAGCTCACCTCCTCGGGGAAACGCCTGAAGAAGGCTTCTTCGCCCGTGGTCGCGGCGCCCTTGATGAACTGCACCACGCCCACCTTCATGCCGTGCCCCAGCGCGCGGGCGACCATGCCGAAGGCAGAACTGCTCTTGCCCTTGCCATTACCCGTGTGCACCAGCAGCAGACCGTATTCATCCCTGGCCTGGGCGATCTTCTCGTCCATCACGGCCTTTTTTCGCTGCATGCGCGCCCGGTGCCGCGCATCACGTTCGGTCTCGCTCACGCGCGCGCGTCCTGGCGCAGCAGCGCTGCGGCATGGAGGCCAGCATAGAGCACCGCCGCGATCCCGACATAGAGCATCAGGTTGCCCAGGTGGCTCGGGTAATAGGTGGCGATGCGCTCGCCGAGCTGGCTCAGGCTCGGGTCTGGGTAACGGCCCGAGAGGTACAGGTAGCCGCCGCCCGAGAACAGGTAGCAGACAAAGGCGCTGGAGGCCGCGCTACCGGCCAGTCCGGCCAGGCTCGCCGGGTGCTCGAAATGCAGCTGGCTGTACAGGCGCCCGCCTAGCCAGAGCGAGCCGTAGGCGGGAATGAGCATCCAGTAGGCTGGCGACATGCAGTAACCCCCCACGCCCTGCCAGCCGACCGCGATGAAATCCAGGACCGAGGCCAGCAGAAACAGCGCCGGGAAGGCCCAGCGGGGTTGCAGCAGGACCCCGGCGAGGAAGAACACTGCCCAGGACGCGCTCGGCAGGTTGACCGCGTCGAAATGGCTGCCGCGAGTCATGGCCATCAGGATGGCGAGCGCCAGGCCGATGTAGAGCTGGGAGCGGGCGGACAGGTTCAACATCGAAGGTCTCCTAATGTGGGGGCTGATGTGCCCTGTAAGCTCACAAGGCTTGGTAGCGGACAGTGAAATACACTGCTCGGCCGGGCTGCTCGAAGAACTGCGCCGTCTCGTATTCACGGTCGAAGAGGTTGCTCAGGCGCGCCTGCAGGCGCCAGGCCTCATCGATGCGATACTCGCCGCGCAGGTCTACTTGGGCATAGCCGGGCATGCGGGTGCTGTCCAGGTTGGTGGCGCTATCATATCGCTCGCTGGCGGCGAACAGCGTGGCCCCTACGCCATAGCGGCCAAAAGCGCGGTCCAGGTCAAGGTTCAGGGTTCGCTCTGCGCGGCGTGCCAGCAGATTCCCGTGGTTTTCCGTGCTGCGGTCCTGAGGGTCGAGCAGGGTCAGCGCGGTCGACATATCCCAGCCTAGCAGGCGCGTCTGCAGGGTGCCTTCGATCCCGCGAATGCGGGCGCTGTTGACGTTGCTAGGCATCCAGAAGCCGGTGGCATCGGCAGCCCAGACGATCAGGTCGTCGATCTGAGTCTCGAACGCGTTGATACCCCAGCCTCCCCAATGCTCACGTCCCTTGAGGCCCAGCTCGTAGGTTGCCGACTCTTCCGGGCCGACCCCGGGGTTGCCGGCAGTCCAGGCGGTGGCAGGTGCGTAAAGATCATTGAAGGTCGGCGCGCGGAACGCAGTGCCGTAGGACGCTGTGAGCAGCAGCGTATCGGTCAGCGCGTAGCTCCAGCCCAGATTGCCAGTGTCGTGGTTGCCGAACTGCTCGTTGTCGTCGCGGCGCAGCGAGGCGAGCAGGCCGTGCCGGCCCCGCTCGGCCTGATACTGCAGGTAGTAACCGGTGTTGCCCCGGGAGGTCTCTGCATAGTTGTCGCTGACGTCGATGCGGTCGTTCTGGTAGTCGACGCCGAGGCTCAGCAGCTGTCCTTGGGCAAGCTGCACGTCGTTCTGCCAGCTGAAGGTGTCCCGCTTGGTGTCGAAGCGGGAGAAGAAGGCGGAATCCTGAAAGTTGTCCGAGCGGTCTTCGCTGTGCCCGGCCTGCAGGGTCACCTGCCAGGGCTCCAGCGGGCTAAAGCGGGCACGACCACCGATCACTTGGCCGCTGCCCTCGCTGTAGGCGTTGCGGCCAGTTGCGCCGGTGCGACTGCGGACGTCCAGCTCGCTGTTGTACTCCACGTGCAACAGGCTGCCGTCGATTAACAGCCCATTGGCGAAGTGATAGCCCCCGCGCAGAGCGACCGAGTGCTCGCGGTAGCCATCGGCGTCAGGCTCATGAGCGTTGGGTGAGGTTGGATTGAGACGCCTGACGTTGATGCCATCGGTGCTCTCGGTGGTCGCGCTAGCATTGAACCAGGCGGCTTCGCTGCCGCCGGATACGCCGGCACTGGCATGGGCGCTGGAGCGGCTACCGGCACCAATCGAGAGATGCGGTTTGACCCCTTGCTCGGCACCCTGGCGGGTAAAGATCTGGATCACCCCACCAACCGCCTGGGAGCCGTACAGACTGGAACGTGGGCCACGAACGACCTCGATTCGCTCGATCTGCTCAACAGGCAGGTGTTGCAGGGCAGGCGCACCGGTCGTCGCCGAGCCCTGGGGAATACCGTCGACCAGCAGCAGGACGTGCTGGTTGCTGGTGCCGCGCAGCATCAGCGAGGTGTTCTTGCCGCGACCGCCGTTGCTGGTCAGCTGGACGCCCGGCAGACGGCGCAGCAGGTCGGGCACCGAAGCGGGTTGCAGGCGCTCGATGTCGGCACGCTGCAGGACACTGGTGGCGGCAACGGTGGGCCCGACCGCCGGCGCACGGGTGGCAGTGACCACCTGCTCGTCCAGGTGAAGCGGGGTGTGACCGCTCTGGGCGGCAGAAAAGGAGGCATAGCCGAGCAGCAACAGGGCTGCCGGCCCGTGAACAGGCTTGCGAATCATGGGGTCTCCGTCGTGCCCACCGCACGATCTGATCGGATGAACGCAGTCCGTTCAGCGGGGCTTACCCGCTCGATACTGCGGCTGATGCAGCAGGCCGGTCTCCGGGCTCACGAGCGGAACCAGAGGTTCCCGAAACCGCACCTTCCCATGCCTTGGCACAGTGGTTGTCGCGGATCTCGACTCGTCTACCGTTGCGGGGGCAGCGCCGGACTGGTTTCAGATGAAACGCACCGGCTTCCCTGTTTCACCCCTTGCGGGGCACCTGAAGCAAGGGCGGGAGAGTAGTGGCAGATGACAGCAGGGTCAATTGGCGGGGCGCAAAAGAAAAGGGCAGCCGATCGGCTGCCCCGGTATACGCTCGCAGCCTCAGGCCGGAGCGGAGCTGCGGATCAGGTGGTCGAAGGCGGCCAGCGAGGCCTTGGCACCTTCGCCCACGGCGATCACGATCTGCTTGTACGGCACCGTGGTCACGTCGCCTGCCGCAAACACTCCCGGCAGGGAGGTCTGGCCGCGGTCGTCGACGACGATCTCGCCGCGGTCGGTCAGTTCGACGCTGCCCTTCAGCCAGTCGGTGTTGGGGATCAGGCCGATCTGCACGAAGATGCCTTCGAGTTCCAGGGTGTGGAAATCGCTGGAGCTGCGATCCTTATAGACCAGGCCGGTCACCTTCTTGCCGTCACCCTTCACCTCGCTGGTCAGCGCGTTGGTGATCACCGTCACGTTGGGCAGGCTGTAGAGCTTGCGTTGCAGGACGGCATCGGCGCGCAGCGAACTGTTGTACTCGATGAGCGTGACTTCGGCGACGATCCCGGCCAGGTCGATGGCCGCTTCGACACCCGAATTGCCGCCACCGATGACCGCCACGCGCTTGCCCTTGAACAGCGGGCCGTCGCAGTGCGGGCAGTAGGCCACGCCGCGGGTGCGATACTCGGCTTCGCCCGGCACGTTCATTTCGCGCCAGCGGGCACCGGTGGCAAGGATCAGGGTCTTGGACTTGAGCACGGCGCCGGAGGCGAAATGCACTTCGTTGAGACCGCCGTCCTGACTGGCCGGCACGAGCTTGACCGCACGCTGCAGGTTCATGATGTCGACATCATAGTGGCGCACATGCTGTTCCAGCGCGCTGGCCAGCTTGGGCCCCTCGGTCTCGGTGACCGAAATGAAGTTCTCGATGCCAAGGGTGTCCAGCACCTGTCCGCCGAAGCGCTCGGCGACAACGCCGGTACGAATGCCCTTGCGCGCCGCGTAGATCGCTGCGGACGCACCAGCCGGACCACCGCCTACCACCAGCATGTCGAAGGCTTCCTTGGTGTTGAGCTTTTCGGCTTCGCGGGCAGAGGCGCCGGTGTCCAGCTTGGCGATGATCTCCTCCAGGCCCATGCGACCCTGGCCGAATACTTCGCCGTTGAGGTAGATGCTCGGAACAGCCATCACCTGGCGCTTTTCCACCTCGTCCTGGAACAGCGCCCCGTCGATGGCCACATGGCTGACGTTCGGGTTCAGCACTGCCATCAGATTCAGTGCCTGGATCACGTCGGGGCAGTTCTGGCACGACAGCGAGAAGTAGGTCTCGAAGTGGTATTCACCCGACAAGCCGCGGATCTGCTCGATCACTTCTGCCGTGGCCTTGGATGGGTAACCGCCCACCTGCAGCAGTGCCAGGACCAGAGAGGTGAACTCATGGCCCATGGGCAGGCCGGCAAAGCGCAGGGTGATGTCCTGGCCCGGGCTGCTCAGAGTGAATGACGGCTTGCGCGCATCGTCACCGCTGGTGTCGAGGCTGATCTGGCCGGACAGGCTGTTGATGTCATTGAGCAGGCCGAGCATTTCCTCGGACTTGGGGCCATCGTCGAGCGACGCCACGATCTCGATCGGGCGGGTAACTTTCTCCAGGTAGGCCTTGAGTTGAGCTTTGAGATTCGCGTCCAGCATGTCGGATACCCTCTAGTCGTTCACGCCCTGGCGGGCAGCTGTAGGTGAAAACTTGATGGAGGTAACCTTAAGGTAAGTGCCCGTCATCTCTAAATTGAATAAACCATTGAGAGCGATTGGATTTACCTATGTTTTCTGCGGATACGTGCGGAAGGGGTGCAGGAATGAAGGGTGAGGCGGGGAGTGGGGGGTGGGGAGGGGCCGCGAACGGCCCCGTGTGCCGCTAGTGCTTGCGACCGGTCACCATGCCGTAGATCACTAGCAGGACGATGGCACCAATGACTGCGCCGATGAATCCTGCCGCTTCGCCCGCCTGGTAGATGCCCAGCGCCTGGCCGCCATAGGTGGCCAGCAGCGAGCCGCCGATACCCAGCAGGATGGTCATGATCCAGCCCATGCTGTCGTTGCCGGGTTTCAGGAAGCGCGCGATGAGGCCTACGATGAGGCCGATGATGATGGTTCCAATGATGCCCATGGGCATTCCTCCTCAGTGGCTTAAGGCAAGTGCGTCACGTACCTGTGGACCGGGAGGATGTCCGGCAGTTCGCGATTTCTGGCGAACGGCCAGGCGCGAGCGGCGCTAGGACTGGCCTTGCAGGGCCTGGACAGCAGCGATCTGGCGCTCCAGGCCGGCACGATCAGCGCAGCGCAGGGTGGCGTGGCCGACCTTGCGGCCGACCTTGAAAGCCTTGCCGTAGTGGTGCAGGTGACATTCATCCAGCCCCAGCACCTCGACTACCGGCGGCACCTCACCGATGAAATTGAGCATGGCGCTTTCGCCGAGCTTGGCGGTGGAGCCGAGCGGCAAGCCGGCTACTGCGCGCAGGTGGTTCTCGAATTGGCTGCATTCGGCCCCTTCGATGGTCCAGTGCCCGGAATTGTGTACCCGCGGCGCGATCTCGTTGGCCTTGAGTCCACCCTCGACCTCGAAGAACTCGAAGGCCAGCACGCCAACGTAGTCCAGTCGCTCCAGCACCCGGCCGACATAATCCTCGGCCAGCGCCTGCAACGGATGGTCGGCGCTGACTACCGAGAGGCGCAGGATGCCCGCTTCGTGGGTGTTGTGCACCAGCGGGTAGAAGCGGGTCTCGCCGTCGCGCCCGCGCACCGCCACCAGCGACACCTCGCCGCTGAACGGCACGAAGCCTTCGAGCAGGCAGGGCACGCTGCCAAGCTCGGCAAAGGCGTCGACGACATCCGCCGGGTCGCGAAGCACCTTCTGGCCCTTGCCGTCGTAGCCCAGGGTGCGTGTCTTGAGTACGGCCGGCAAGCCGATCTCGGCCACCGCGCGGTCGAGGTCGGACTGCGAGAGAATGTCGGCGAAGGCTGGCGTCGGGATGCCCAGTTCGCGGAACAGCGACTTCTCGAGGAGTCGGTCGCGGGCAATGCGCAGCGAGTCGGCCGACGGATAGACCGGGACGAACTGGGACAGAAAGGCCACGGTCTCGGCGGGCACGCTCTCGAACTCGAAGGTCACCAGATCGACTTCATCGGCCAGCTGGCGCAGGTGATCCTGATCGCCATAATCGGCACGGATGTGCTCGCCAAGCGCGGCGGCGCAGGCATCCGGCGCCGGATCGAGAAAGGCGAAGTTCATGCCCAGCGGGGTACCCGCCAGCGCCAGCATGCGGCCAAGCTGGCCGCCACCGATGACACCGATTTTCATGTGGTCTCCATTCGCGCCGTGAGTGTTCCTGCGGCGCGCAGCCGCGATTTCAGGGAAGGCGCGGGTCCGGGTTGTCGAGTACGGTCTGGGTCTGCTGCTCGCGGAATGCCTTGAGCGCGACGTGATAATCCGGGAACTCGTGGCCGAGGATACTTGCCGCCAGCAGGCCGGCATTGATCGCTCCGGCCTTGCCAATGGCCAGCGTCGCCACCGGAATGCCGGCCGGCATCTGCACGATCGACAGCATCGAGTCGACGCCCGAGAGCATCGAGGACTGCACCGGCACGCCCAGCACCGGCAGATGCGTCTTGGCCGCGCACATGCCCGGCAGATGCGCGGCGCCGCCGGCACCGGCGATGATCAGACGCAAGCCGCGTGACTCGGCCTGCTCGGCATAACTGAACAGCAGATCCGGCGTCCGGTGCGCCGATACCACAGTGACCTCGTGCGGGATGCCAAGCTTTTCGAGTGTCTCCGCCGTGTGGCTCATGGTGGGCCAGTCGGATTTGGACCCCATGATCACGCCTACCAATGGGCTCATGCCTGCGCCTCTCATCGCTGCGCCCGGGAGCGCTATAAACCGAAAGCCACGCAGGACGCGTGGCTTGATGGTGTGCCGGGCCGCCAAGCGGACCGAAAACGCGGGATTATACGCAAAAGTGCGGTCTGTCGCGCCCTGGATGATCGCCGGCACTGCCGATCGCGCGCTTTGCACGAAGGTGCGCGATATCCACTGGCGGGGTTGGCGCCGTGTGGAGTGCTCAGAAGCGTTCCGAGCGTAGCACTTCCACGCTGGAGAGATAGCAGACCATGGCGTAATGCGCGTAGTAGCGCGTCTGCAGGTGTTCGGCGATGCGTTCGGCCACCTCGCGGCTGCAGATGATCTCGGCGCGGATGTTTCCCTCCGCCTCCCATCCCGCGCTGCGCACTCCACGACTGCCCCGGCCGCGGGCATCCGACAGGGTCCAGCCGGGGGCGCCCAGGCTTTCCAGGTCGGCCACCAGTTTGCTTTCCAGCACGGCCTCGCAGATCACGGTGAGCAGGGTGCGGTTGTTCGGGTTCATGGACGGATTCCGGGTTGGGTTCATGCTGGGGCTCCCGTCAGCGTCTGGGCCAGTTGCAGGTACAGCGGGATGCCCACCAGGATGTTGAATGGGAAGGTAATGCCCAGCGCCGCAGTCAGCGACAGGGACGGATTGGCCTCGGGCAGGGCCAGGCGCATGGCGGCCGGCACGGCGATGTAGGAGGCGCTGGCCGCGAGGGTGGCGAGCATGGCCACGCCGCCCACCGAAAGCCCCATGATGTGACCCAGGGTGCCGCCGATCATCGCGCCGAGCAGCGGGAAGCCGAGGCCGAAGGCGGCCAGGCGCAGCCCGTAGCGCTTGAGCGAGCCCATCTGGCTGGAGGCGATCAGGCCCATTTCCAGCAGGAACAGCGCCAGCACCGGCTTGAACATGGTGGTGTAGAAGGGCGCCAGCGGGGCGATGTTCTCCTTGCCGGCGATGGCCCCAATTGCCAGCCCGCCGAGCAGGATCATGATGCTCTTTCCGAGAAAGATCTCACGGCCCAGTTCCTTCCAGTGGGTGTCGCGGCTGACGCCCTTGGCCATGACGATGCCGATAAGGATCGCAGGAATCTCCAGAATCGCCACGAACAGCGGCATGTAGCTCTCGAAGCTGACATTCTGCGCCTGCAGGTAGGCCACCACCACGGCGAAGGTTCCCGCGCTGACCGAGCCGTAGTGCGCCGCCAGGCTGGCCGAGTCGACCCGGCCGAAACGCAGCAGGCGCAGCAGGGGAAAGGCAATCAGCGGCAGCAGGCAGCCCATGCCCAGGACCAGCAGCGATTGCCCCAGCAATGCAGGGCTGGCCTGAGCGGCCAGCTCCACGCCGCCGTGCAGGCCAATGGCGAGCAGCAGCAGGATGGAAAGGGTCTCGTAGAGGGCCGTGGGCAGCTTCAGCTCGCTCTTGAGCAGGCCGGCCACCAGGCCGAAGATAAAGAACAGGACGACTGGGTCGAGCCCCATCGAACATCTCCCTGGTTGCGGTTAGACCCCGCCAGGGGCCGTTGATCGTTGGTTCGACCCAGATGACGCCAGCTGATCGGTGGTAGACACAAAATAAACTGGCCGTGTCTTTTTCCGGCGTGCCCCCGGAATCAACCGATTTCCACCAATACCTCGCCCGGGTTGACCCGGTCGCCCCTGGCCACATGCAGCGCCTTGACCGTGCCGGCGACGGGTGCCTGGATCTCGGTTTCCATCTTCATCGCCTCGGCAACCAGCAGGGGCTGACCCGCCTTCACCGCATCGCCTTCCTTGACCAGCACATCGACAATGTTGCCTGGCATGTTGGTGCTCACGTCGCCGGGGGCGCTGGCCTGCCTCCGTTTGCCGTCGGCCGCGCCGACATAGCTGTTCAATGGCTCGAATACCACTTCTTCAGGCATGCCGTCGATGGACAGGTAGAAATGGCGCTTGCCTTCGCCCTTGACCCCAACCCCGGTGATGTCGACCCGGTAGGTTTCACCGTGGACGTCAATGACGAACTCTGTGGGTACGCCTTCGCCGCCCAGCGCTGGCGGGCTGCCGTCGGGAATCGGCAGTAGCGGCTCGGGCTGCAGGGCGCCGGCCTCGCGCTCCTCGAAGAACGTGCGGGCGGTTTCGGGGAACATGGCGTAGGTCAGCACGTCTTCTTCCGAGCGCGCCAGCTCGCCGATGTCCTTGCGCAGCTTGGCCAGCTCCGGCTTGAGCAGGTCGGCCGGACGACACTCGATCAGCTCCTCGTTGCCGATGGCCTGGCGCCGCAGCTTTTCGTTCACCTGCCCGGGCGCCTTGCCGTAGCCGCCCTGCAGGTACAGCTTCACCTCGTTGGTGATGGTCTTGTAGCGCTCGCCGGCCAGCACGTTGAAGAACGCCTGGGTGCCGACGATCTGCGAGGTCGGCGTCACCAGTGGCGGAAATCCGAGGTCTTCGCGGACTCGGGGGATCTCCGCCAGCACCTCGTTCATCCGGTTCAGCGCGCCCTGTTCCTTCAACTGGTTGGCCAGATTGGAGATCATCCCGCCGGGCACCTGGTTGACCTGCACCCGAGTGTCGACGCCGGTGAAGTCGCTCTCGAACTGGTGGTACTTCTTGCGCACGGCATGAAAGTACAGGCCGATCTCCTGCAGCAGCGCCAGGTCCAGCCCGGTGTCGTAAGGCGTGTCCCGTAGCGCCGCCACCATCGACTCGGTGCCCGGGTGGCTGGTGCCCCAGGCCATCGAGGAAATCGCCGTGTCGATGCGATCGGCGCCGCTCTCCAGCGCCTTGAGCTGGCACATGGCGGCCACCCCGGCGGTGTCGTGGGAGTGGATCACCACGTCCATTTCCGGCAGCGCCTCTTTCAGCGCGCGGACCAGCTCGCCGGTGGGGTAGGGTGTCAGCAGCCCGGCCATGTCCTTGATGGCGATGGAGTCCACGCCCATCGCGGCCATGGCCCTGGCCTGCTCGACGAACGCTTCGATGGTGTGCACCGGGCTGGTGGTGTAGGCGATGGTGCCCTGGGCGTGCTTGCCGTTGGCCTTCACCGCGCGGATCGCGGTTTCGAGATTGCGCACGTCGTTCATCGCATCGAAGATGCGGAACACGTCGACACCCTTCTCCGCCGCCCGGGCGACGAAGGCTTCCACCACATCATCGCTGTAGTGCCGGTAGCCCAGCAGGTTCTGCCCGCGCAGCAGCATCTGCAGGCGGGTGTTGGGCAGTGCGGCGCGCAGCTGGCGCAGGCGCTGCCAGGGGTCTTCCTTGAGAAAGCGCACGCAGGCATCGAACGTCGCCCCACCCCACACCTCCAGCGACCAGTAGCCGACCCGGTCGAGCTTGTCGCAGATCGGCAGCATGTCCTCGGTGCGCATGCGCGTGGCCAGCAGCGACTGATGGGCGTCGCGCAGGATGGTGTCGGTGACGGTGATCTTCTTGTTCATGAAGCTGTCCTCACAGGCCGGCATGGGCGGCGATGGCGGTGGCGATGGCCAGGGCCAGTTCGCCCGGCTTTCGCTTGATCGAGTAGTTCAGCAGTTCCGGGTGGTCGTCGACGAAGCTGGTGTTGAACCGGCCGCTGCGGAATTCCGGATCGGCGAGGATCTGCTGGTAGTAGGTCGCGGTGGTCTTCACGCCCTGCACGCGCATGTCGTCGATGGCGCGGGAGCCTCGGGCCAGGGCTTCTTCCCAGGTCAGCGCCCAGACGATCAGCTTCAGGCACATGGAGTCGTAGTAGGGCGGGATGGTGTAGCCGGTGTAGATCGCCGTGTCGGTGCGCACGCCAGGCCCGCCGGGGGCGTAGTAGCGTGTGATCTTGCCGAAACTCGGAAGGAAGTTGTTGCGCGGCTCCTCGGCGTTGATGCGGAACTGAAGGGCAAAGCCGCGGTAGCTGATGTCTTCCTGTTTGACCGACAGCGGCAGGCCCGAGGCGATGCGGATCTGTTCGCGGACGATGTCGATGCCGGTGATCTCTTCGGTGATGGTGTGCTCCACCTGCACCCGGGTGTTCATCTCCATGAAGTACACCTCGTCGTCGGCGAGAAGAAACTCCACGGTACCGGCGTTCTCGTAGCTCACGGCCTTGGCGGCACGGACCGCCAGGTCGCCGATGTAGGCGCGCTGTTCGGGGGTGAGCTGCGGGCTTGGCGCGATCTCGATGAGCTTCTGGTTGCGTCGCTGGATGGAGCAGTCGCGCTCGTAGAGGTGCACTGTGTTACCGAGCGAGTCGGCGAGAATCTGTGCCTCGATGTGCTTGGGCTCGACGATGCACTTTTCAAGAAACACATCGGCCGAGCCGAACGCCTTGGTCGCCTCGGAAATCACCCGTGGGTAGGCCTGTTGCAGTTCCTCGCGGCTGTTGCAGCGACGGATGCCACGCCCGCCGCCGCCGGAGGTGGCCTTGAGCATCACCGGGTAGCCGATGCGCTCGGCCTCGGCCAGGGCCTGCTCGACATCTGCGACGTTGCCTTCGGTGCCGGGGGTCACCGGCACGCCGGCGGCGATCATGCTGCGCCGGGCTTCGGTCTTGTCGCCCATGCGGCGGATGACCTCGGCGCTGGGGCCGACGAAGCGAATGCCACGCTCGGCACAGATCTCGGCCAGCTCTGCGTTCTCCGAGAGAAAGCCGTAGCCCGGATGCAGGGCGTCGCAGCCGGTTTCCACCGCCAGGTTCACCAGCTTGCGCGGGTTCAGGTAGCCGGCGAGCGGGTCCTCGCCGATGAAGTAGGCCTCATCGGCGCGTTTGACGTGCAGGGCATGGCGGTCGGCTTCGGAGAACACCGCGACCGAGCGGATGCCCATCTCGGCACAGGCGCGCTCGATGCGCACCGCGATTTCCCCGCGGTTGGCGATCAACAGTTTCTTTATCACCTTCAATCCTCGGCTTGGCACAGCCAGCCCCCGCGGGTCCGGCATGAATGGCGAACGGCAATCACTGGCCTAACCCTACCCGCCGAATGCAATAACCCATAATTGATAATTGTTTGGGTAGCTATAATGAGTAACTTATAGCTGGACCTGTTTCAGCGCAAAGCGCATCGGGCAGCCCGAGCGGCTTTTCTGTAGCGAGGCTTCGTGACAGTGAGAAAGACCCTGATGCGCCTGACCCTGCGCCAGTTGCACGTGTTCGACGCCGTCTGCGCTACCCGCTCCTACAGCCGGGCGGCAGAGGAGATGGCGCTGACCCAGCCAGCGGTAAGCCTGCAGGTGCGCCAGCTCGAGGAGCTGGTGGGCCAGCCGCTGTTCGAGTACGTCGGCAAGAAGCTCTATCTCACCGACGCAGCCGAGGCGCTGCGGCAGGCTGGCGCGGACATCTTCAGGCGCCTCGATAGCCTCGACATGCAGCTCTCCGAACTTCAGGGCCGGCTGCAGGGCCAGCTGGCCCTGGCGGTCGAGTCCAGTGCCAAGTACGTCGCCCCGCATTTGTTCGCCGCCTTCCGGGAGGGCCAGAAGGAGGTAGACTTGCAGCTGGTGGTGGGCAACCGAGGGGAGATCATCAAGCGACTGGTCGACAACCGCGACGACCTGGTGATCATGTCCATGGTGCCCCAGGACATGGCGCTGGAATTCCTGCCGTTTCTCAACAATCCGATCGTTGCCGTGGCGCCGCCAGGACATCCCCTGTGCCAGGCGCCGCAATTGAAACTGCAGGATCTGGAACCCTACAGGCTGTTGGTGCGCGAGGCGGGCTCGGGAACGCGAAAGGCCTGCGAGGAGTATTTCCAGCAAAAGCGCGCCCACTTCTCGCGAACCTTGGAGATCTGCTCGCAAGAGGCGCAGCGCGAGGCCGTGGTCGCAGGGCTCGGCCTGGCATTGCTGCCGCGTCACGCCGTCAGCCAGGCGCTGGCCTCAGGGGCGCTGCGGGAGCTGCCAGTGGCGGAGCTGCCACTGTACCGCAGCTGGTGCGTGGTCTATCCGCGGGGCAAGCGCCTGAGCCCGGTGGCCCAGGCGTTTCTCGCCTTCATTCGCGAAGAACGGTCGCAGATCAATGCGCTGGCCGTGCGTTTCTCCGGGCGGCAACCTGCAGCGCACTGAAGGCGCTCAGCTCTGCGAAATCCTCGAGCTCGGCCTGGAGCCGGCAGCGGTCCTCATAACGTTCGATGGCGCGGCGAAACCGCATCCGCCGTTCGTCCTTGAGCTTGCGGCGTGTCTTGGCATCGAGTTGCTGATCGTACAGCTGCATGGCCAGTCTCCTGTGCAGGTTCGGAAACAGCATCGGACCTGGAGATGACCAGCCGCGGACAGCCGGATAACAGTTTCGTGAAGCCTGCTCAGATGCGGAAGCTGGTCTGGCGGCCGGCTTCGTCACTGCAGGTGACGGTCAGGGTGCGGAACCCCAGATCGACGAACAGGTGGCAGAAATGCTCGCCCTGGCGCCAGCCGATGGACAGGCTGGAGTCGCTGGAAGAATGCAATTCGAACTCCCCAGTAAACGCCGGATGGGTCGAGCGTAGCCGGATCAGCTGCAGTTGGCGCTGGGCCAGCGGAGCGTCGAGCGCGGCGTCGGCCTCCTCGACAGAGTAGAAGCGCCGGTTGATGTCGCGTACCTCGCCGGTACGTTCGGCCAGCTCATCGTCGTTGCAGCCCACCAGCAGCCCGACGTAGTAAACCTGCGGGATGCCGGGGGCGAACAGCTGTATGGCTCGTGCGACCAGGTAAGCCTCGTCGTTACGCGCCAGGGCGTCATAGAACGTGCAGGCAAGCTGGTAGATGGCACCGACACTGTGGGGGTTGGCGGCCGAGCGTCGCAGAATGGGATCGGCGCTGCGCTCGGAGACGTTGTCGATCAGTGCCTTGAGCTGTTCCGGCGGCAGGATGCCTTCCACATCGGGAATGCAGATGCCGTCGTGGGTATCGAGTACCGTCACCAGATTGCGCGGGCAGGCACGCAGCCAGGACTTGAGGTATCTGCTGTTGTGGTCCAGCAGCGTGTAGAGCAGCAGCGGCGGAAGGGCGAAGCCGTAGCCCCACATGCCTTCGCGGGCGATGGCGACCTGGTAGCTCGGATGGTCATGCACTTCCGGCAGCAGCTCGATGCCGTGTTCGGCAGCGGTCTGGCGAAACCAGCGCAGGATCTGCCAGACCTCGGGTTCGACCAGGAAGCAGGTGCTGCCGATCTTCTTCGTGGTATAGCCGAAGGCGTCCAGGCGCAGCAGGCGGATACCGCGCTGGCCGAGAAAGGCGATGGTGTCGGCCATGTAGTCGAAGGCCTCCTGCCGCCCGTAATTAAGGTCGACCTGGCGTTCGGTGAAGGTGCACCAGACCCGCCCGTGGCTGCCGTCGGCAAAATGCACCTGGCGAAACGGCTCCTTCTCCTTGCGTATGTGGATGCGCTCGAGGTCTTCCTGGGTAATCTCGCCCAGGCTGTCGACATCGACGAAAAGGCCGGCATAGGCGGAAGCATTGCCCTTGGCGATGAAGTCCTGAAACTCAGGCGAGTCATCGGCCAGGTGGTTGAGCACCAGGTCAAGGCACAGATCGTAACGGTCGGCGAGTCGCTCCAGATCATCCCAGCTGCCGTAGATCGGATCGATCTCCTTGTGGGTCAGGGGTGAGAACCCGCCGTCGGAGTTGGACGGATAAGGTGGCAGCACATGCACCCCGCCGATGGCGCCGCCGAGGCGACGTTCGATGAAGCCTGCCAGGTCGGCCAGGTCTGCTCCGATGCGGTTGGGGTAGGCGATCAGCTGGACTTTTCCGTTCAACGGCATGGGACCTCCAGTGGGCGCGCTGCACCGGCGAGCGGCGGACAACGGCGGGCGGGACAGCTGCTGGATGCGGCTGTGCTTGAAGCTATGTGGCCTCGGAGGAGCAACAGTTCGTCGCCACCGACGAATTGTCTAGCCGGCGTCCTGATTCTTCACCGTCTTGGGCGACAGGCGAAGACTGCGCAGGCTGCGCTTGACGCTCTTGAGGTGGTTGACCAGGGCAGGGCCGCGGGCCATGGCCACGCCCATGGCGAGGACATCGATCACCACAAGGTGGGCGATGCGCGAGGTCAGCGGGGTATAGATTTCGGTGTCCTCCTGCACGTCGATGGCCAAGTTGACGGTGGCGAGGTCCGCCAGCGGGGTCTGGCTCGGGCACAGGGTGATCAGCGTGGCGCCTGACTCGCGTACCACATTGGCGGTGATCAGCAGGTCCTTCGAGCGTCCCGATTGCGAGATGCACACCGCCACGTCGTTGGGCTTGAGAGTCACCGCCGACATCGCCTGCATGTGCGGGTCGGAGTAGGCCGCCGCATTGAGCAGCAGGCGGAAGAACTTGTGCTGCGCGTCGGTGGCCACCGCCCCGGACGCGCCGAATCCGTAGAACTCCACCCGGTCGGCCGCGGCGCAGGCGCGAATGGCCTGCTCCAGTGCTTCCGGGTCCAGTCTTTCGCGTACCTCCATGAGGGTATGCAGGGTGGTGTCGAAGATCTTCTGGCTGATCTCCACGGCCGAGTCGTCCTCGTGAATGGCGAACTGGCCGAAGGAAGCGCCGGCCGCCAGGCTCTGGGCCAGCTTCAGCTTGAGATCCTGAAAGCCCATGCAGCCGATGGCGCGACAGAAGCGCACGATGGTGGGTTCACTGATGCCCACGGCGGCGGCCAGGTCGGCCATGGAGCTATGCATCACCGAGGCCGGGTCGAGCAGCACGTAGTCGGCCACCTTCAGCTCGGACTTGCGTAGTGTGCTTCTCGACTGGGCTATGTGTTGCAGCAGGTTCACGGGCAGGCTCGCTATCGACAGTGGACAGGCCGGCTAAACGGCGGTCCAATGGATGGTAGTGTGCTTGTAGTTATACTACATGAAGCGCGGCGACGCCCGGTCAAACTTCTAGGAGAACTTCCCGTGTCCGTTTCCTGCGACATGCTCGTGTTTGGCGGTACAGGCGATCTGACGTTGCACAAGCTGATCCCGGCCCTGTATCACCTGCATCGTGAAAAGCGCCTGCACAAGGGGGTGCGTATCCTGGCCCTGGCTCGCCAGTCACTGGACCGTGCCGCCTACCTGGCCCTGGCCGAGCGCCACTGCCGGGCGCAGATCGCCCGCAGCGATTTCAATCCGGAGATGTGGGCAAGCTTCGCCGACCGGCTCGACTACTTTTCCATGGATGCCAGCCAGCGCGGCGAGTTCGTTCGCCTGGCCCACTACCTCGGGCACGTGGAGGGCCGGGTACGGGTGTATTACCTGGCGACCGCCCCCCGGCTGTTCGAGGCCATCGCGGCGAACCTGGAAGCTGCCGGGCTGGCAGGCGAGCAGGCCCGCATCGTGCTGGAAAAGCCCATCGGTCATGACCTGGCCTCGGCCCTGGAAATCAACCGCTCGATCGGCCGGGTGTTTGCCGAGCCGCGCATCTACCGCATCGACCATTACCTGGGCAAGGAGACGGTGCAGAACCTGATGGCCCTGCGCTTTGCCAATTCCATGTTCGAGCCTATCTGGCGCTCGGCAAACATCGATCACGTACAGATCACCGTGGCCGAGACGCTGGGCGTGGAAGATCGCGGCGGCTATTACGACAACGCCGGCGCCATGCGCGACATGATGCAGAACCACATGCTGCAACTGCTCTGCCTGGTGGCGATGGAAGCGCCGGTCCGCTTCGACGCCGAGTCGGTACGCAACGAGAAGGTCAAGGTGCTCGAGGCGCTCAAGCCCATCACCGGGCTGGACGTGCAGGACAAGACCGTGCGCGGGCAGTACATTGCCGGGCAGATCGGCGGCCATGATGTCCCTGCTTACTACTTCGAGCGCCATGTGGACAACGACAGCGCCACCGAGACCTTTGTCGCCGTACATGCCGAGATCGACAACTGGCGCTGGGCCGGCGTGCCCTTTTATCTGCGCACTGGCAAGCGCATGGCGAAAAAATACTCGGAGATCGTCATCCACTTCAAGCCGGTGCCGCACATGCTGTTCCAGAGTAGCCTGGCCAACCGCCTGGTGATCCGCCTGCAGCCCGAAGAGAGCATCAGCATGCAGCTGATGGCCAAGACGCCCGGCAAGGGAATGTCACTCGAACAGGTTGAGCTGGACCTGAACCTGGCCCATGCGTTTCGCCAGACCCGGCGCTGGGATGCCTACGAGCGGCTGCTGCTGGATGTGATCGAAGGCGACTCGACGCTGTTCATGCGGCATGACGAGGTGGAGGCGGCTTGGCGTTGGGTGGATCCGATCCTCAAGGGCTGGCAAGGTTACTATCGGCGCCCGCGCCCCTATCCGGCCGGCACCAGCGGCCCGGACCAGGCGCGACACATGCTCGAGCGGCACGGGCGGCGCTGGTCCTGAGGCGCTCTCGGGTCATTTGTTGAGGGTGAAGTTCAGCCCCTTGAGCAGGTTCAGGGCCTGGCCGAGCTGATAGTCGACATCCTGCGGGCGCTCGACTTCGCTGGCCGGTGCGCTGCCGCTGGGGCGATCCGGGCCGCCATTGCCGTTGCCCAGGTGTCCGGCCAGATCCGCCTCGCGCACCCCTTCGGCAGCTTCGTCGCGGGTCAGCCGGGCGCGCGCGACCTCGATATCCGGGACGATCCCCTGGGCCTGGATCGAGCGGCCACTGGGGGTGTAGTAGAGCGCCGTGGTGAGCTTCAGGGCACGGTCGTTGTTCAGCGGCAGCACCGTCTGTACCGAGCCCTTGCCGAAACTGTCGGTGCCCATCACCACGCCGCGCTTGTGATCCTGCAGGGCGCCGGCGACGATCTCCGCCGCCGAGGCGCTGCCGCCGTTGATCAGCACCACCAGCGGGACGCCCTCGCTGGGGTCGGCGGCGTCGGCCGAGAAGCGCAGTTCGGAATTGGCGATGCGCCCCTTGGTGTAGACCACCAGCCCTTCGCTGAGGAAGTGGTCGGCCACCTCCACCGCCGCCTGCAGGACGCCGCCGGGGTTGTTGCGCAGATCCAGCACCAGACCGGTCAGGCGTTTGTCGCCGTTCTCCTGCCTCAGTCGACCCAGGGCACGACTGACCTCTTCGCCGGTGTTCATCTGGAATTGGGTCAGGCGCAAGTAGCCGTAGCCTGGCTCGAGCATCTGCGAGCGTACGCTGCGCACCTTGACTACCGCGCGTTCGAGTCTGAGGTCGAAGGGTTGTCCGCTGTCGCGGGTGAGGGTCAGGGTGACCCGGCTGCCCGGTTTGCCGCGCAGCTTTTCCACGGCCTCGGTCAGTGACAGCCCCTTGGTCGACTGGCCGTCGATGCGGATGATCAGGTCACCGGCCTCGACCCCGGCGCGCGAGGCCGGGGTGTCGTCAATGGGCGAGATCACCTGCAGGAAGCCGTCTTCGAGACCGACCTCGATGCCAAGCCCGCCGAATTCTCCGCTGGTGCTTTCCTGCAGCTCGCTGAAGGCCTGGGGCTCGAGATAGGCCGAGTGCGGGTCGAGGTTGCCGAGCATGCCCTTGATGGCGTTTTCCAGCAGTGTCTTGTCGTCGATGGGCTCGACGTAGGCGGCCTTGATCCGGTCCATCACCTCGGCGAAGGTGCGCAGCTCGTCCAGCGGCAGGGGCGCCTTCTGCCCTGGGCCCACCGCTTCCTCGACTGGAATCAGGCCGTGCGGATCCTCTGCCGGAGGCTGCTGGGCCCAGGCGCCGGATGCCCCGAGAAGGGCCAGGGCAAGAGCGGTAGGGCAAGCGAAGTAGCGCAACTGCGGCATGACGAACTCCAGAAGGTAAGGGCGCACTAGCCCTGTGCACGACACCATTGCGCCGGGTCGCTCGGGCGGCCGTTCTGGCGGATGGCGAAATACAAGGCGGCACTGTCCTGGCCGCCACTGTTGCCGACGGTGGCGATGGGTTCGCCAGCCTTGACGATGTCGCCCGCGTTACGCAACAGGCTCTGGTTGTGGCCGTACAGGCTCAGGTAACCATTGCCGTGGTCCAGAATCACCAAAAGTCCGGCCCCGCGCAACCAGTCCGCGAACACCACGCGGCCGCCGTGCACGGCACGCACCGTAGCGCCTGCGTCGGCGCCAATCAGCACGCCATCCCACTTGGTACGGGAATCGCCGTTGCGCGGGCTGCCGTAGCGGGCCACCAGACGGCCATCGACCGGCCAGGGCAGCTTGCCCTTGGCCTGCTGGAAGGGACCACCGAAGCTCGCTCCGGCGGCT
Source organism: Stutzerimonas tarimensis (assembly GCF_042648805.1). Classification (NCBI taxonomy): domain Bacteria; kingdom Pseudomonadati; phylum Pseudomonadota; class Gammaproteobacteria; order Pseudomonadales; family Pseudomonadaceae; genus Stutzerimonas; species Stutzerimonas tarimensis. The sequence goes on from NZ_JBHRXZ010000026.1 coordinate 27,925, forward strand.
GACACCAGAGGCGCTGCGGCGCTGGCAGGGGCGCCGGCGCTACGCCTGGCCTCCGCCTCGCGTGCGGCGGCCAGGGCTCGCTGACGTGCCTCCTCGGCCTCCCGGGCCTGGCGCGCCAAGGTTTCCTCGATCGTCTTGAGGACCCGTTCAAGCTCCTGCCGCTCCTGCTCGCGGGTCTTGATCCGCTGCTCGCGACCGGAGATGTCCCTGTCCAACCGGGCGATGTGCTCGCGGCGCTCCTGGCGCACCGCCACCAGTTTTTCCCGGCGTTCGTCGAGCCCTGCCTGTTGCGTCTGCAGTCGGGCCTGCTCGCGGGTGATGCCGGCTTCTACCTCGGCCAACTGGCGCAGGGTTTCGTTGAAGGTCTCGATCTGCTCGAAGCGTGCGCGGCTGAGGTAATCGTAATAGGTCAGGGTGCGACTGAATTTCTCGGGGCTCTGCTGGTTGAGCAGCAGCTTGAGATATTCCTGCCTACCGTTCTGGTAGGTGGCCCGCGCCTGTATCGCCACCAGGCGCTGCTGTTCCTGACGGGCGCCGTCGAGTGTGGTCTTTTCCTCGTCCAGGCGCTGCAGCTCGGCCTCGCTCTCGCGCATTTCCTTGCGCAGCTCGTCCATTTCCCGCTCGAGGCGGCCGATGTCGGTTTCGGTGGATTCGAGCTGTTTCTGGATACCGCTCTTTTCCTGTTCGACCTGCTTGAGCAGCTTCTGCAGCTCGGCGATTTCCTTGCGGGCCGCCTCGATCTGCTGACGGGTCGCTACAGGATCGTCGGCCGCAACGGCCGGGCCGAGCAGGCAGAGCGCAAGGAGGGCACAAAGGATGCGTGGCATTTGGGGCACTTGAATCGAGAAGTCGCGACCGCCCTAGTATGCCTAAATAACGAACGGCTGGGCGGGGGGAGGGCACAAATGCGACGGAAAGGCGGACTGTGTGCAGTTCGCCTTTGCGTCTCAGGAAGCGATGATCACTTCAGTTCGACGATGGAGCGACCGGTCATTTCCTGTGGCTTCTCCATACCGAGCAGTTTCAGCATGGTTGGCGCCACATCGGCCAGCACCCCGCCCTGGCGAATGCTCAGCTCGCGCCTGCCAAAGTACAGGAAGGGCACCGGCTCGGTGGTGTGCGCGGTATGCGCCTGGCCGGTGACCTCGTCCTCCATCTGCTCGACGTTGCCGTGATCGGCGGTGATCAGGGCTTCGCCGCCGACCTCGTCCAGCGCGCTGATAATCCGGCCGAGACAGGCATCCAGGCACTGTACGGCCTGGACCGCTGCATTGAAGTCGCCGGTATGCCCGACCATGTCGCCGTTGGCGTAGTTGACCACGATGACGTCGTAGCGCTGCTGCTCGATGGCCTCGACGATGCGATCGGTCACCTCGGGCGCGCTCATTTCCGGTTGCATGTCATAGGTCGCCACCTTCGGTGAGGGAATCAGGATGCGCTCTTCTCCTTCGAAAGGCTCCTCGCGGCCGCCGGAAAAAAAGAAGGTAACGTGGGCATACTTTTCCGTCTCGGCAATGCGCAGCTGGGTCTTGCCGTGCTTGGCCAAATATTCCCCGAGCACGTTGTCCAGCGACTCGGGCGCAAAGGCGCTGGGCGCGGGGATGTTCGCCGCGTACTGGGTGAGCATGACAAAGTCCGCCAGTCGTGGCCGGCGGGTACGGGTGAAGCCGTCGAAGTCTTCCTCGACGAAGGCGCGGGTCAGCTCCCGGGCGCGGTCGGCGCGGAAGTTCATGAACACCACGGCATCGCCATCCTCGACCCGGACCGGCTCGCCGATGGTGGTGGCCTTGACGAACTCGTCGCTCTCGCCGCGCTCGTAGGCCGCGATCAGGCCGTCCACGGCGTATTCGGAGCGGTATTCGGCACTGCCGTCGACGATCAGCTTGTAGGCCTGCTCGACGCGATCCCAGCGGTTATCGCGATCCATGGCGAAATAGCGGCCGATCAGGCTGGCGACCTTTCCCTTGCCGAGGCGTCCGAAAGTCGCCTGCATCAGCTCGATGGAGGACTGGGCGCTCTTGGGCGGGGTGTCGCGTCCGTCGAGAAAGGCGTGCAGGTAGATTTTCTCGGCGCCGCGGCGGGTGGCCAGTTCGGCCATGGCGACCAGGTGGTTCTGGTGGCTGTGCACGCCACCGTCGGAGAGCAGTCCGAGGATATGCACTGCCTTGCCCGCTGCGGCTGCCTTGTCCACCGCATTGCATAGCGCCGGGTTTTCGAAGAAGTCGCCGTCGGCGATGGACTTGGTGACGCGGGTGAAGTCCTGGTACACCACGCGCCCCGCTCCGAGGTTCATGTGGCCCACCTCGGAGTTGCCCATCTGGCCGTCCGGCAGGCCGACGTCCATGCCGCTGCCGGAGATCAGTCCGCAGGGGTACTCGGCTCTAAGGCGGTCGTATACCGGCGTCTGGGCGGCCATGATGGCGTTGTAATCGGGCGTCTCGCTGTGGCCAAAGCCATCGAGGATGATCAATACCAGAGGTTTTGGCACGGCGGTAGGCACGGCGGTAGGCACGGCGGTCATGGTTTCCGGCTCCTTGCGCAGGGTTCGAAAGGGCGGCCAGTCTAGCGGCTGGCCGGTTCGAGGTCACGGTCCCTCAGGGTTCAGCGCGCCAGGGGGGCTGTGTATACTGCGGCGATTTGATCGCCCGGAAACCCCTGATGCTCGCCAACCTGATTGAATTCATCACTGTCCACTATGTGCTCAGCACCTCGTTTCTGGTGCTGCTGGTCCTGCTTATTGCCCACGAGACGCGCCGGGGCGGCAAGAGCCTGAGCAGTCGGGAACTGACGGCCCTGGTCAACAGCGGCCAGGGCGTTGTGTTGGACGTTCGGGCTAAAAAGGAGTTCGCCACAGGGCATATCATCGACGCGTTGAACATTCCCTACGACAAGCTGGTCAGCCGAATGGCGGAGCTCGACAAGCACAAGGGTAAAACCCTGGTGGTGGTCGACGCCATGGGACAGCATTCCGGAACCGCCTGCCGCGAACTGAAGAAGGCGGGCTTCGATGCCGCCAAGCTGGCCGGGGGAATCGCCAGCTGGCGCGGTGACAACTTGCCAGTGGTGAAGTGATATGCCAGACATCGTGATCTACACCAGCGCCTGGTGCCCCTATTGCATCCGGGCCAAACACCTGCTTGCCGACAAGGGCGTGTCCTTCGAGGAAATCGTCGTGGATGGCAAGCCCGACGTTCGAGCCGACATGGCTCGCAAGGCCGGCAAGACGTCCGTTCCGCAGATCTGGATCGGTGACCGGCATGTCGGAGGCTGCGACAACCTGGTCGCGCTCGAGCGTGCCGGCAAACTGGATGCCCTGCTCAATCCCTGACTTACCCACACCACCCTCTGCTAAGGCCCGCAAAGATGACTGAACAAGCCAACAACGGCGCTGCCGCCGCCCAGAATGGACAAGGCCCGCAATTCGCCCTGCAGCGCGTTTATGTGCGCGATCTGTCCTTCGAGGCGCCGAAAAGCCCGGAAATCTTCCGCCACGACTGGAATCCGGCGGTCTCTCTGGACCTTAATACCCGCCAGAAGCCGCTCGAAGGCGATTTTCACGAGGTGGTGCTGACCCTGTCGGTGACCGTCAAGACCGGCGAGGAAACTGCCTTCATCGCCGAAGTGCAGCAGGCCGGTATCTTCCTGATCAAGGGCCTGGACGAAGCGACCATGTCCCATACCCTTGGCGCCTTCTGCCCGAACATTCTCTTTCCCTACGCCCGGGAGACCCTGGACAGCCTGGTGATCCGTGGCACCTTCCCGGCGCTGATGCTGGCGCCAGTGAACTTCGACGCCCTCTATGCGCAAGAATTGCAGCGCCAGCAGGGCGGCGAGGCCGGCTCCAACTCCGTGCAGTAAGCGTCTGCGGCTGATAGGAGCGCTGGAGGCCGGAAAGCTGGACCAAGGCCAGATGGCCTGCGCCTGCGCCAGCGCTTCGGCCTCCGGCGCTTTTTTCGTCCAGCCTCCGGCCTCGGGGCTTTTCCCGGCGTTCTCGCGTCTATGGCATGATCCGGCTACACCCCTGAGCGAGGAATCACCATGGACTCATTCATGCAGGCCGCCATCGAAGAGGCGCAACTGGGATTGCAGGAGGGCGGCATTCCCATCGGCTCGGTGATCGTGCATCAGGGCCGCATCATCGGTCGTGGGCACAACCGCCGTGTGCAGAATGGCAGCGCCATCCTGCATGGCGAGATGGACGCCTTCGAGGATGCCGGGCGCCAGCCGGCCAGTGTCTACCGCGACGCAGTGCTCTACACCACTCTTTCGCCCTGTCCGATGTGTACCGGCGCGATCCTGCTCTACGGTATCCCCAAGGTGATCATTGGGGAAAACCAGACCTTCATGGGTGACGAGGACCTGCTGCGCTCGCGGGGTGTGGAGGTCGAGGTGCTGCAGGACCCCACTTGCGTAGCGCTCATGGAAAGCTTCATCGCCGCCCGCCCCGAACTCTGGAACGAGGACATCGGCGAATAGCTAGGCCTCGGGCTCAGCTATCGGGAAATCCGAGCTGGCGCCAGCCTTCATAGACCGCCACCGCCACGGTATTGGACAGGTTCAGGCTGCGATTGCCGGCCCGCATCGGCAGGCGCACCCGCTGCTCGGCGGGCAGCGCATCGCGAATCTCGGCGGGCAGGCCGCGGCTCTCCGGGCCGAAGAGGAACACGTCGCCGCGTCTGTAGCAGACCTCATGGAACGGCTGCGAGCCCTTGGTGGTGAAGGCGAAGAGTCGCGAGGGACGCGTCTGGTCGACATCCAGCGCCGCCAGGCAATTGTCCAGGTCGGGGTAGCGCCTGAGGTTGGCGTATTCGTGGTAATCCAGGCCGGCTCGTCGCAGGCGCTTGTCGTCCAGCTCGAAGCCCAGCGGCTCGATCAGGTGCAGGCTGCTTCCGGTATTGGCGCATAGCCTGATGATGTTGCCGGTGTTGGGTGGGATTTCCGGCTGGAAGAGGATGACGTGAAACATGGGGGATCCCCGGGACAGAAAGGATGCCCATTCTAGCGAGGTCGAGGCGAGCAAGCGGCGCCTGCGCTGGCGCTTCTTCGCGGCATTGGTATTGATCGGTTTTCTGCTGGGGCTGATGCTCGGCAGGCTGGTATCGCCGGACCCTGCCAGGCTGCTGGAAATCAGCGAAGGACCGGCCGGCCTGCTGCTGCGTTTCGATCGCGAGCCCGCGCTTCAGGCAGGGCATGAGCAGGGGCTGTTTGGCCTGCGATTGCAAGCCGAAGGAGCCGCCGCCGAAGGTCAGATGCGCCTGGACGAGGGCGCGCTGGTGAACTGGCGGCTTCGTCCGGCGGAAGAGGGGTTGGCACTGGTGTTTATCGCGGTCCGCCCCTTGCGGGGCGAATGGCGGGGCCAGGCCGAAGGCCAGCACTGGCAGCTGGAGGTCAGGGTCACTCTGGAGTAGGGTCCACCCGGCCGGTCGGTGGCCGCGCCGGGTGAGTGCTCAGGCTTCCAGGTTGCGCCTAGCCCTCGTCCCCCTCTTCATCGTCGCCACCGTCGATGCGCATGCCCAGCTCCTTGATCTTGCGCGTCAGGGTGTTGCGACCCCAGCCCAGCAACAGGGCGGCGTCGCGGCGGCGGCCAGCGGTGTGCTTGAGCGCCGTCTCGATCATGATCCGTTCGAAGGTCGGTACGGCGCTATCCAGCAGGTTCTGCTGACCACGTGCCAGGGCCTGATCCGCCCAGTTGCGCAGCGCCTGTTCCCAGTTGTGCGCCGGCTGGGCGGTGGTCGGCTGATTGAGCAGTTCCGGTGGCAGGTCCTCGACCAGCACTTCGCGGCCGGACGCCATTACCGTGATCCAGCGGCAGGTGTTTTCCATCTGGCGGACATTGCCCGGCCACTGCAGCTTGCTCAGGTATTCCTCGGTTTCCGACTTGAGTACCTTGGGCTCCACCGAGAGCTCCTGCGCAGCACGGGCCAGGAAGTGGTTGGCCAGGGCCGGGATATCCTCGCGGCGATCGGCCAGCCGCGGGATGTGGATGCGGATCACGTTGAGTCGATGGAACAGATCCTCCCGGAACTTGCCGGCCTGGACCAGCCCTTCGAGGTCCTGGTGGGTAGCGGCAATGATACGTACATCGACTTTGATCGGCGTATGGCCACCGACCCGGTAGAACTCGCCGTCGGCGAGGACCCTCAGCAAGCGGGTCTGGGTTTCGGCCGGCATGTCACCGATCTCGTCGAGAAACAGGGTGCCGCCGTCGGCCTGCTCGAAGCGGCCGCGGCGCTGCGCGGCGGCGCCGGTGAAGGCGCCCTTCTCGTGGCCGAACAGCTCTGACTCCATCAGGTCCTTGGGAATCGCGGCCATGTTCAGCGCAATGAACGGCGAGGCCTTGCGGGGGCTGTGGCGGTGCAGGGCATGGGCCACCAGCTCCTTGCCGGTGCCGGACTCGCCATTGATGAGGACGGTGATGTTGGAGTGCGAAAGCCGGCCGATGGCGCGAAACACTTCCTGCATTGCCGGCGCTTCGCCGATGATCTCGGGGGTGCGTGGGCGATCCTGCGGCGTATGCATGCCTTGCTGCTCCTGGGCATGCTGATAGGCCCGCTTGACCAGCGAGACCGCATCGTCCACGTCGAACGGCTTGGGCAGATACTCGAACGCCCCGCCCTGATAGGAGGCCACGGCGCTGTCCAGGTCTGAGTGCGCGGTCATGATGATGACCGGCAGGCGAGGGTAGTGTTCGCGGATCTGGGCGAGCAGTTCGAGACCACTGGCGCCGGGCATGCGGATGTCGGAGATGATCACATCCGGTTGCTGGCGGGCGAGCCGGCTGAGCACGCCGTCGGCGCTGTCGAAGCTCTGGGTAGTCATCCCCTCCTGCTGCAGGGCCTTTTCCAGGACCCAGCGGATTGAGCGGTCGTCATCGACGATCCAGACGGTTTCGCTACGGCTCATGCGGGCGTCGCTCCTGTTTCCAGCGGCAGGTAGATCGAGAACACGGTATGGCCTGGGTGGCTCTCGCATTCGATCAGCCCCTGATGTTGACTGATGATGTTCTGGGTGATTGCCAGGCCAAGGCCGGTGCCATCCGGGCGGCCGCTGACCATGGGATAGAACAGGGTATTCTGCAGATCGGACGGGATACCCGGCCCGTTGTCGATGATTGCCAGATGGACGACCAGGCGATGCCGGGTGTGGCCTATGGTGAACTGGCGCAGGGTCCGGGTTCGCAGGGTGATGCGTCCCAGGTTCAAGCCTGAGCCGCTGCTCAGCACCTGCATGGCGTTGCGCACGATGTTGAGCACCGCCTGGATCATCTGTTCGCGATCCATCAGCACTTCAGGGATGCTCGGATCGTAATCGCGAACCAGGGTGAGGTTACCAAGGCTCTCGGCCTCGGTCAGGCTGGCGACCCGCTCCAGTACTTCATGGATGTTGGTCATCGACAGCGACGGCAGCTTGTTGGAGCCGAGCATGCGATCGACCAGGTTTCGCAGGCGGTCGGCCTCCTCGATGATGACCTCGGTGTAATCCTTCAGGTGTTCCTCGGGCAGTTCGCGGGCCAGCAGCTGGGCAGCGCCGCGTATGCCGCCGAGGGGGTTCTTGATTTCATGGGCGAGACCACGCACCAGCATTTTGGTGGTTTCCTGCTTCGACAGCTGCGCCTCTTCCTTGGTGATGCGTAGCAGCCGATCGCGTGGCAACACCTCGATCAGCAGCATCGTCTGGCGACGGGTAAGGATGGGCGTCACTGCGTAGTCGACCGTGATGCTGTGTCCGCTGGCGGAGGTCAGCGTAGCCTCGCGCTTGGTGAAGGGGTGCGCTTCGCCGACTGCATGACGCAGCGACGACAGGGCCTCGGGCGACTCGGTGAACAGCTCGCTGATGAAATGGCCGTGGCTGCGCTGGCCGCTGACCGCCAAGAGCATTTCTGCAGCTGGGTTCATGTATTCCAGGCGCAGTTCGGCATCGAGCAGCAGCGTCGCGGTGGTCAGGTTCTCGAGCAGCAGGCGCTGAAGGGGTTCGTCGATCATGGTCTGTCTGCATCAAATAGGTGATGCTGGGGATGCAAGAAGCAAACCAGCGCGCCTTTTTGCGGCGCGGCAGGCATTCTGTGGTGCGCTGCCGTCCGGTGTGACCTGAATTGGGATGTCCAGTATGCCGTGGATGCTTAGAGTGCACCATACAGGTGCGCGCTATGCTCAGAGAAATGGCAGGGACGGAATGTTGCGCTTCTGCTGGGGCTTGTCCGCGAGGGGGCATTCCAGGCGCATGCCGAAGTCATCGGGCTGGCAGGGCTGCGCTATGCGTCGCTGGACGAGGGAGACGCGCTTGATGTGCACCGGCCGCGGCGCCGTCTCGATCAGCACCCGGCCCTGCTCGTCGAGAATCGCCAGGGCCAGGAGGTGGGCGCCGCGGTCGAGGTTGTCCAGCACGAAATCTGGCGAGGTCTGCACCCCGGTTGAAAGCCCGTCCAGGATCAGTCGGAACCGGTGCCCAGGCTGCAGTGCAGGCTCGCTGGTTGCCTGCACCCGCAGCGTGCCGGTGTTGTCGCGGATGGTTTCGTCAGGCGCCGGTGCAAGCATTTCCAGCCACTGGTAGCGAAGCTCGAGGGCTTTGCGGGGCGGGGGCTCCGCTGGCGGCGAGGCAGGCTCGGCACTCATCAGGTTGGGTTTGGGCAGGCTGAGCGCCTGCGCACCAGCGCTGGCCGGGCGGTCGCTGTAGCTGCGATTGCCGTTGGCGTCGGTATGCAGATAGATTTCGGCCTGGGCAGAAAGTCCTACGATCATCAGAAGCAGCAAGGCCCAGCGTTGTACCATTATGGTGCGGCTCTTTGTCTCATCGCGGGGCTGGAAGTATGGACCCGCTGTACGGTGAAGGTTTGGACAGGACTGCGCTGGATGACCTGCCGGCCGCTGAGTACCTCGACCTGCAGGCTGTGTTCGCCGCGATCGATAGTGCGCACTTCAACCAAGGTGCTCGGGCCTGCCGGTGCGATGGGCTCTCCGTCGAGCAGAAAGCGCAGGCTGTGTCCTTTCTGAAGAGGGGGGTCCAGCCGCGCTGCCACGGTAAATGCGCCGTCGTTGGCGCGCAACGCTTCCTCGTCGGGAATTCCAGCCACCTCAACCCTGTGGTAGGGGCGCTCAGTCTTGGTCTCGGATGGGCCTGCCAGGGGTTCAGGCATCTCGGCCTTTCTGAACTCCACAGTGGTGGGCTCAGGCAGCTCCACTTCGGTCGCCTCGACACCTTGCGGCGGTTCGTTGGTGAACACCGGATTGCCGTTGTCATCGGTGTATCGGTAGATCTGCGCCTGGCTGGCGCTGGAAACGGCTAGCAGCAGGCAAAGCAGTGCAATGCGCATGGCGAACTCCCGCGGATGGTTTGCAAAGAGGCTTGCACCGCAACGGCGGGTTCGCAAGTGCCTCTACTGCAAGTTGCCAAAGGCGTCTTCTGCAAAACGAAAAAGCCCGCGTCGAGTAGGCTCGGCGCGGGCTATCGAGTACTGCTACCGGATCAGACGCTGTAGTACAGGTCGTATTCCAGCGGGTGCACGAAGGTGCGCACCTTGATTTCCTCGGCGGCCTTCAGCTCGATGTAGGCATCGATGAAGGCGTCGGTGAACACGCCACCCTTGGTCAGGAAGCTGCGGTCAGCGTCCAGTGCTTCCAGGGCTTCCTTCAGGCTGCCGCAAACCTGCGGGATGTTGGCAGCTTCTTCCGGCGGTAGGTCGTACAGGTTCTTGTCCGCCGCATCGCCGGGGTGAATCTTGTTCTGGATACCGTCCAGGCCGGCCATCAGCAGGGCAGCGAAGGCCAGGTAGGGGTTGGCAGCCGGATCCGGGAAGCGTGCTTCGATACGACGAGCCTTCGGGCTGTTGACGTACGGAATGCGGATCGAGGCGGAACGGTTGCGAGCCGAGTAGGCCAGCATCACCGGAGCTTCGAAGCCCGGGACCAGACGCTTGTAGGAGTTGGTCGACGGGTTGGTGAAGCCGTTCAGCGCCTTGCCGTGCTTGATGATGCCGCCAATGAAGAACAGGGCGGTCTCGGACAGGCCGGCATAGCCTTCTCCGGCGAAGGTGTTCTTGCCATCCTTGGAGATGGACATGTGCACGTGCATACCCGAGCCGTTGTCGCCATACAGGGGCTTGGGCATGAAGGTGGCGGTCTTGCCGTAGGCATCGGCCACGTTGTGCACGCAGTACTTCAGGGTCTGGACTTCGTCGGCCTTGGCCACCAGGGTGTTGAAGGCAACGCCGATCTCGTTCTGGCCGGCGGTAGCCACTTCGTGGTGGTGAACCTCGACCTTCAGGCCGAACTCTTCCAGTGCGTTGCACATGGCGGTACGGATTTCGTGGTCGTGGTCGACTGGTGGTACCGGGAAGTAACCGCCCTTGACGCCCGGACGGTGGCCCTTGTTGCCGCTCTCGAAGTCGGCGTCGGTGTTCCAGGAAGCCTGTTCGGAGAAGATCTTGAACATCGAGCCGGAGATGTCGGACTTGAACTTCACTTCGTCGAAGACGAAGAACTCGGGCTCCGGGCCGAAGAAGGCGGTGTCGCCGATACCGGTGGACTTCAGGTAGTCCTCTGCGGCGCGAGCGATGGCGCGCGGGTCGCGCTCGTACGGCTGCATGGTCGAGGGTTCGATGATGTCGCAGACCAGGATAAGGGTCGGCTCTTCGGTGAACGGATCCAGCACGGCGGTGCTGTCATCCGGCATCAGGATCATGTCGGAAGCTTCGATACCCTTCCAGCCGGCGATGGAGGAGCCGTCGAACATCTTGCCATGCTCGAAGAAGTCCTCGTCATCGACATCGCGTGCCGGGATGGTGACGTGCTGCTGCTTGCCTTTGGTGTCGGTGAAGCGGAGGTCAACCCACTTCACGTCGTGTTCTTTGATCAGTTGAAGCGACTTCGACATGATGCTCTCCAAGTAGTAAACGTTGCTGGCGATGCGTCCGTTGCGGCTCTAGCCGGGCAAGGATAATCCGCCTTGGCAAACTGCCTCACAAGGGAGCAAATCTTATGCCAGCTACCCATTGTGGGGCTAAGCCCTTTTGGCCGGGGTGTTGCGTGAGTCGGGCGCAACAGGCATGCGCGAAAAGAGCACAAATATGGTGCGCCTCATTTATAGCAAGAGCCAATATGGTGCATGGAGGCGATTTGCAAAACCCCGACTAAAGGCAAGCCGGTTTCAGCTATAATCCGCGCCTTTTCCTCCTGCGGCTGCTGGCCACCTGTTCTTTTTCATGAAGCTGATCGTCAAGGTTTTCCCGGAAATCACCATCAAGAGCCGACCGGTGCGCAAGCGCTTCATTCGGCAGCTGGTGAAGAACATTCGAGCCGTGTTGCGCGATCTCGATCCCGAGCTGCGCATCGAGGGTGAATGGGACAATCTCGAGCTGGAAACGGCGGTGAGCGACCCGCGCACCCTGCGCGACCTTATCGAGCGGTTGAGCTGCACTCCCGGCATCGCGCACTTTCTGGAAGTGCATGAGTACCCGCTGGGCGACTTCGACGATGTGGTGGAGAAGTGCAAGGCGCACTTTGGCCCGCGCCTGCCGGGACGAGTGTTCGCGGTGCGCTGCAAGCGGGCCGGCAAGCACAGTTTCAGCTCGATGGAGCTCGAGCGCCACGTGGGCAGCCAGTTGCGGCAGCAGTGCGAGGCCGCGGGCATCTCCCTGAAGGCGCCGGAAGTCGAAGTACGGCTTGAGGTGCGTCACGACCGGTTGTTCATCATTGATCGCCAGCACCCCGGCCTGGGCGGCTACCCGCTCGGGGCACTCGAGCAGACCCTGGTGCTGATGTCCGGGGGCTTCGACTCCACCGTGGCGGCCTGGCAAATCATGCGCCGCGGCATGCTGACCCACTTCTGCTTTTTCAACCTCGGCGGGCGGGCCCATGAGCTCGGGGTCATGGAGGTTGCCCATTACCTTTGGAAGAAGTACGGCAGCTCGCACCGGGTGCTGTTCATCAGCGTGCCCTTCGAGGAAGTGCTGGGCGAAATTCTCGAAAAGGTGGATGACAGTCACATGGGCGTGGTGCTCAAGCGCATGATGCTGCGCGCCTCGACGCAGATCGCCGAGCGCCTGCACATCGATGCGCTGGTGACTGGCGAGGCGATCTCGCAGGTTTCCAGCCAGACCCTGCCCAACCTCAGCGTCATCGATTCGGCCACTGACATGCTGGTGCTTCGCCCGTTGCTGGCGGCACACAAGCAGGACATCATCGACACCGCCGAGGCGATCGGCAGCGCGGCTTTTGCTCGTCATATGCCTGAATACTGCGGCGTCATCTCCAAGAGCCCGACCACCAAGGCCAAGCGCTTTCGCGTCGAGCACGAGGAAAAGCAGTTCGATATGGCGGTCCTCGAGCGCGCCCTGGCCAATACGCGCCAGGTGGCCATCGACCGGGTGATCGACGAGCTGGGCAAGGACTTGCCGGTGGAGGAAGTGGCTGAAGCCCTGGCCGGTCAGGTGGTACTGGACATCCGCCACCCTGACGCCAGCGAGGATGCGCCGCTGGAGCTTGGCGGCGTCGAGGTGCAGCCGCTGCCCTTCTATGCGATCAACAACCGATTCAAGGAGCTTGATGCCAATCGCCAGTACCTCCTGTACTGCGACAAGGGTGTCATGAGCCGCCTGCATGCCCATCACCTGATGAGCGAAGGGCACCAGAACGTGCGGGTCTATCGGCCCGCAAGCCAGAAGCTGGAAGCTGGAAGCTCAAAGTGAAGAGTGCCCACCCGACCAGCCGTATCGTCATCCGGCGCACACACCCGCCCGACCGGGCATGTGCCGCCTTTTCATCCAGCTTTCAGCTATCCGCTTCCAGCTTTTTAGGTAACCCACAGTGATCGAACAACTCCGCAACATCGCCATCATCGCCCACGTCGACCATGGCAAGACCACCCTCGTCGACAAACTCCTGCGCCTGTCCGGCACCCTGGACCGCAAGGAGCTGGAGAACGAGCGCGTGATGGACTCCAACGACCAGGAAAAGGAGCGTGGTATCACCATCCTGGCCAAGAACACCGCGCTGAAGTGGAAGGACTACAGCATCAACATCGTCGACACCCCCGGGCACGCCGACTTCGGCGGTGAAGTCGAGCGCGTCATGTCGATGGTCGACTCCGTGCTGCTGGTGGTCGACGCCCAGGACGGCCCCATGCCGCAGACCCGCTTCGTGACCCAGAAGGCCTTCAAGGCCGGCCTGCGACCGATCGTCGTGGTGAACAAGATCGACCGTCCGGGCGCTCGCCCTGACTGGGTCATCGACCAGATCTTCGACCTTTTCGACAACCTCGGCGCCACCGACGAGCAGCTCGACTTCCCGATCGTCTACGCCAGTGCCCTGAACGGCATCGCCGGCATGGACCACGAAGCCATGGACGACAACATGGACGCGCTGTTCCAGGCGATCATCGACCACGTGCCGGCTCCCAAGGTCGACACCACCGGTCCGTTCCAGATGCAGATCTCCCAGCTGGACTACAACAGCTTCCTTGGCGTGATCGGCATCGGCCGTATCGCCCGCGGCACCATCAAGGCCAACTCCCCGGTGACTGCCATCGGTGCCGACGGCAAGAAGCGCAACGGCCGTATCCTGAAGATCATGGGCCACTCCGGTCTGCAGCGCGTCGAAGTGCAGGAAGCCACCGCTGGCGACATCGTCTGCGTGTCCGGTATGGATGAGCTGTACATCTCCGACACCTTGTGCGACCAGAACAATGTCGAAGCGCTGCCGCCGCTGACCGTCGACCAGCCGACCGTGAGCATGACCTTCCAGGTCAACGACTCGCCGTTCGCCGGCAAGGAAGGCAAGTTCGTCACCAGCCGCAACATCAAGGACCGTCTGGACAAGGAGCTGCTGCACAACGTGGCGCTGCGCGTCGAGCAGGGCGAGAGCCCGGAGAAGTTCAAGGTTTCCGGCCGTGGCGAACTGCACCTCTCGGTACTGATCGAGAACATGCGTCGTGAAGGTTTCGAGCTGGCCGTGGGCCGCCCGGAAGTGGTGATCATCGAGGTCGACGGCGAGAAGCAGGAGCCCTACGAGAACGTCACCATCGACATCGAGGAGCAGCACCAGGGTCCGGTAATGGAGCAGATGGGCCTGCGCAAGGGCGATCTGACCAACATGATCCCCGACGGCAAGGGTCGCATCCGCCTGGAGTACACCATCCCCGCGCGCGGCCTGATCGGCTTCCGTAACAACTTCCTGACCCTGACCTCCGGCAGCGGCATCCTGACCTCGACCTTCAGCCACTACGGCGCGATCAAGGCCGGCGAAGTCAGCAACCGTCAGAACGGCGTGCTGGTCTCCATGGCGACCGGTACCGCACTGACCTACTCGCTGGAAACCCTGCAGGCACGCGGCAAGCTGTTCCTGTCGCCGGGCGACGAAATCTACGAGGGCCAGCTGTGCGGCATCAACAGCCGTGACAACGACCTGGTGCTCAACCCCACCAAGGGCAAGAAGCTCGACAACATGCGCGCGTCGGGCAAGGACGAAGTCATCGCCCTGGTGCCGCCGATCAAGTTCACCCTCGAGCAGGCGCTGGAATTCATCGCCGACGACGAGCTGGTGGAAGTGACGCCGAAGTCGATCCGCCTGCGCAAGAAGTACCTCAACGAGAACGACCGCAAGCGCTTCGAGCGCAGCAAGGTCTAAAGTCGTTGCGGTGAGACAGAGGCGCCTTCGGGCGCCTCAGGTTGCTGACAAAGCCCTGGCCGGAAGGCCGGGGCTTTGTGTTTAATGAGCCATCGTTTTCAGGCACGGCGCAATGCTCAAGCAGCCCTCTCCCAAGCAGCACGCGCTCGAAATGGTGACCCTCGAAGAGCTGGTTCCCACCGACCATCTGCTGCGCAAGATCGCCCGTCACATCGACTTCGAATTCATCCGCCCAGCCACGCAGCATCTGTACTGCGCCGATAACGGCCGGCCCGCTGTCGATCCCGTGACGCTCTTCAAAATGCTGTTCATCGGCTACCTGTTCGGGGTGCGCAGCGAACGCCAGTTGATTCGGGAAATCCAGGTCAATGTCGCCTATCGCTGGTTTCTCGACTTGAGCCTGACCGACAAGATTCCAGATGCGTCGACACTGAGCCAGAACGTCGACGCCGCTTCGCCGACACCGATATCGAACAGGTCATTTTCGACAACATCGTCGAGCAAGCCATGAAGGGCGGCTTGATCGGAGGTGAAGTGCTACACACCGACAGCACTCACCTCAAGGCCAACGCCAGCAAGAAGCGCTTTGAAGTTCATCAGGTCGAGCAACGCCCCATGGATTACCTGGCGGAACTCGATGCCGCTATCGACGAAGACCGTCAGGCTCACGGCAAGCGCCCGTTGAAGCCCCGCCAGGCGCAGTCCGAAATCAAGGAAACCAAGGTCAGCACCACGGACCCGGACAGTGGTTTCATGACCCGCGACAACAAGCCTCAAGGCTTCTTCTATCTCGATCATCGAACCGTGGACGGCAAGCACGCCATCATCACCGACACCTTCGTCACCCCTGGAAACGTCAATGATGCCCGGCCCTATCTGGGTCGTCTGGATCGTCAATGCGAGCGCTTCAACTTGACACCGCTGGCGGTCGCGCTCGATGCCGGCTATTACACCCCGGCCATTTGCAAAGGCCTGGAAGACCGCGACCTCTACGGCGTCATCGGCTACAAGCGGCCGAGAACCCAGCCGGGCTATTTCTACAAGCGGCAATTCGTCTACGACGCGGACCGTGACGGCTATACATGCCCCAACGGCCAGTTCTTGCCGTACAGCACCACTAATCGCGTGGGGTATCGAGAGTACAAATCCGATGCCCGACAGTGCCGAGAATGCCCACTCAAAGACCACTGCACGAAAAGCCAGAACCACACAAAAGTGATGGTCAGGCATGTCTGGGAAGCAGCCAAAGAGCGCATCAACCAGCACCGGCTCACCCCGGAGGGCAAGCGCATTTACGACCGACGCAAGGAGACCGTGGAACGCAGCTTTGCTGACGCGAAAGAACTGCACGGGCACCGTTATGCGCGTTTTCGCGGGCTGAGCAAAGTGATGCGACAGTGCCTGCTGGCTGCCGCCTGCCAGAACATGAAGAAGATCGCCCGGCTGCTGGCGGCCTTTTTAAGTCTGTACGGGCTGCCTGCGGTGCTGCTGGACGGCCTGTTGGCGAGTTTGAAGCGATCGGTGACATGTGAGCCGGGGCAGCAAGAGCACAGGCTTCGCTGAAAGAGCTAAACCCCAAAAGCACAAACCCCCACTCGAAAGCAGGGGTTTGTCATCAGCCTGAGGCGCCTTCGGGCGCCTTTGTTCTGTAGGTATATCGGAAAAGTTCCCCGGCCTGAGGCCGAGAGCTGCTGAATGTGAACTGTTTTTGGGTTTGAATCACATTATCTTCGTCACTCGATAGTCTCGTAATGGCAATTCGCCCACCATCGCTGACCTGTACTTTGGCCGCCAGGGATGGTTGCGATGCGACAGTGGCTCGCCGTGCTGGGAAGCGCTTTTTTTGCCATTTCGGCGTTCGCTCAGGTGCCTTTGCCTGGCGAGCGCGACCTCATACGCGACCGTCAGGGGCGCTTGCTCGAAGAGCAGCGCCGGCGTCTGGATGAACTCCAGCAATTGCCCGGGCGCGAGGTGCTGCCCGAGCAGCCGGCCCCCGCCGAGGACGAGCGCTGCTTCGAAATCCGCACGATTCGCCTGCAGGATGCCGACCTCGTCTCGCCCGACGAGCAGCGCCGGCTGCTGCAGCCCTATGAAGGGCAATGCCTCGGCGTCAACCAGCTCAACGCGCTGCTGAAGGCCATCACCCAGTTCTATATCGACCGAGGCTACGTCACTTCCCGCGCCTACCTGCCGGAGCAGGACATGGCCGATGGCGAGCTGGACGTATTGGTGATCGAGGGCCGTCTCGAAGGCCTGGATCGTTCGGCCATCGCCAGTGAACGTGAACTGGCCATGGCCTTTCCCGGGCGAGTCGGCGAGGTCGTCGACCTGCGCCAGCTGGAGCAACTGTTCGATCAGCTGAACCGCCTGCCTTCACGGCCAGCGCAGATGGAGCTATTGCCCGGCGCCGAGGCCGGGGGCAGCCGCGTGCGCCTGCAGGGCGAGCCGCTCGAGCCCTGGCGGGTCAGCCTCAATCGCCACAACAACGGTGAGAAGGGCACTGGCGAACAGCAATGGGGGCTGGGGCTCGACTGGGACAGCCCGCTGGGCCTGGCCGACCAGCTCAGCCTGCGTGGCGGTGGCGATGCCGTCAGCGATCGGCATCGTCATTCGGCCAACCAGGGACTGTCCTACAGCCTGCCGTACGGCTGGTGGACGTTCAGCTATGGCTAC
Source organism: Stutzerimonas tarimensis (assembly GCF_042648805.1). NCBI lineage: Bacteria > Pseudomonadati > Pseudomonadota > Gammaproteobacteria > Pseudomonadales > Pseudomonadaceae > Stutzerimonas > Stutzerimonas tarimensis. The sequence continues at coordinate 45,216 of NZ_JBHRXZ010000026.1, forward strand.
AACCAGAGCTACTACCGGACCCGGGGGGAAGCGTCGGGCTTTCTCTTCGAAATGGACGGCGAAAGCAAGAGCCATCAGCTCGGCGCAGAGCGCGTGCTGCACCGCGATGCGGTCAGCAAGACCGCCGCCAGTGTCGGCGTGGCTCATCTGCGCACCCGCAACTACATCGAGAACAGCCTGCTCGACGTCTCCAGCCAGCGCCTGTCGGAAATGCAGCTCGGCCTCAACCATGGCCGTCGTATCGGCACCGCCTTCGTCAACCTCGACCTGGGCTGGCAGCATGGGACCGGGGCCTTCGACGCGCAGCGCCGCGGCGATCCGCAATATGGCGAGCCGGACGCCCGCTACCACAAGTACAGCCTGACGCTGAGCGCGCTGCAGCCGTTCCGGCTATGGGACGAGGCTTTCAGCTTCGATTCATTGCTCAACGCCCAGAAGAGCGAAGACGTGCTCTACAGTCCGCAGCGCATCAGCATTGGCGGGCTGGCGTCGGTGCGCGGATACAAGGAGCAGTCGTTGTCCGGCGACACCGGCGGCTATTGGCGCAACCAGCTGCGCTGGCGGCGTCCCGTCGGTTGGGAGCCGTTGCGCCCGTTCCTGCAGGAATACGGCCTGGCCTACGCCTATGACGTCGGTGTCATTCATGGCGGGCGCTACAACCCCGACTTTCACGGCCGGCTATCCGGCCATGGCGTGGAATTGAGTGCACGGGGCGAGCACCTCGCCGCCTCGGTGACAGTCGCCCGCTCGCTGGAGCGGCCGGGCGTGATCGAAGCGCGGGAGCGGCCGCTGTACTTGCGCGTCGACCTGTTCTTCTGAATCGAACAAAGCTGGAGTCTTGTACATGGACGTGCGCAGCCCCTTCTTCCAGAACGTCGCCACCTTGCTGGTGGGCGTCATGTTCCTCAACCCCATCGTGGGCGCGGCCGCGGAACTGAGCGTCGCCGCCGGGAGCGGTGCGACGCTGGGGCAGGCCGGCAACGGCGTGCCGATCGTCAATATCGCCGCGCCAAACGGCAAGGGCCTGTCGCACAACAAATTCAAGGACTACAACGTCGGCCAGCAGGGCCTGATCCTCAACAATGCCACCGAGCGCACCCAGAGCACGCAACTGGGCGGCATCATCCTCGGCAACCCGAATCTCAAGGGCGCCGCGGCAGGGTTGATACTCAACGAAGTCACCGGCGGCAATGCCAGCCGTTTGCAGGGCTATACGGAAGTGGCCGGCCAGTCCGCCCATGTCGTGGTCGCCAACCCCCATGGCATCAGCTGCGACGGCTGCGGTTTCATCAACACGCCCCGCGTGACCCTGAGCACCGGCACGCCGGTCATCGACAACGGCCGCCTCGACCGCTTCGACGTCGACGGCGGGCGCATCGACATCGAAGGGCAAGGCCTGAATGCCGGCAACGTCGACCAGTTCGACCTGATCACCCGCAGCGCCCGGATCAACGCCGAGCTGCATGCCAACAAACTGAATATCGTCACCGGCCGCAACCAGGTGGATGCCGATGACCTGAGCGCCACGGCCAAGACCGATAGCCGCGACGACCAGCCCCTGCTGGCCATCGACAGCTCCGCCCTGGGCGGCATGTACGCCGGCGCCATCCGCCTGGTCGGCACCGAAGCCGGGGTCGGGGTGAAGCTGGCCGGCGACATGGCCGCCAGCGCCGGGGATATCCGGATCGATGCCAATGGCAAGCTGACCGTCGGCAACGCGGCGGCCAGCGGGCAGGTCATCGCCCGGGCCGCCGAGGTGGAAAGCCAGGGCCAGCTCTATGCAGGCAGTCGCCTGGAGCTGCAGGGTCAAGGCGAGCTACTCAACCGCGGCAGTCTGGCCGCCCGGGATGCGGTCGTACTGAGCGCGGGCACGAACCTGGACAACCGCGGCCACGTCGAGGCCGGGGTGAATGTCGACGACAGCCGCAACGACAGCGGCGACGTGCGGCTGGAGGGCCAGGTCGTGCGCAACAGCGGTACGGTTCTCGCCAGTCGTGATCTGCAGGCGACCGCCATCGACGTTCTGGATAACCGCGATGGCCAACTGGTCGCTCAGCGCAATGCCACGGTCGCGACCGACCGCCTGGACAACGATCGGGGCCGCGTTACCGCCGTCGAGCGGCTGGCCGTCGAGGCAGGGCAGGTCGATAGCCGCGAGGGCCACATCGCCAGCGGTGGCACACTCGAGCTGCGCGCCAGCGGTCTCGACCAGCGAGGCGGCGTGCTCGCCAGTCAGAGCGCCCTGACTCTGACGCTCGAGGGCGGAACCCTGAACAACGACGGCGCCCTGATCAGCGCCGCCGAAACCCTGCGCCTGGCCGACATCGGCCAGGCCAGCAGCCGTGACGGGGAGATAGCCAGCCGGCAATCCATCGAAATGGCCGTCGAGCATCTGGACAACCGCGAGGGCAGGCTGCTCGCCGAAGACACCCTCAGCGTCGCCGGCCAGGTACTGGACAACCGCGACGGCCTGCTTGCCGCCAATGGCGATTTGAATCTGGATGTCATCGACATCGACAACCGTGCCGGCGAGCTTTCCACCCAGGCCGGCCTCAACGTCGAAGCCGGGCACCTCGACAACAGCGATGGTGGCCGCCTGCTTGCCGCCCATCTGGGGCTGACCGTCGAACGTCTGCTCAACCGCAACCAGGGCCTGCTTCAGGCCGGACAAGGCTTGCGCCTGGACGGGGACCGGCTGGACAACGCCGGCGGCACCCTGGCCAGCGGCGGCGACCTGCTGATCCAGCTGAGCGCCCAGCATGGCGAGCACGATGGCGGCCTGTACAACGACAGCGGCCTGCTTTCCGCCAACGGTCGCCTGGACCTCGCATCCGCCTACCTGAGCAACCACCAAGGCCGTATCGAAGGGCGCGGTGCGGTGAATGTCGCCACCGGGGCCCTCGACAACCGCCTGGGCCACCTGATCGGCCTCGACCGTCTCGACCTCAGCGCCGCCCAGGTCAGCAACGGCGAGGGCCGCATCGCGGCCACCGGCGCCCTGGTGCTGCGCGCCACCGGCCTGGACCAGCAGGGCGGCGAACTCTTCAGCCAGGATAATCTGACCCTCGACCTGCAGGGCGGCGACCTCGACAACGACGGAGGCCTGATCAGCGCCCCGGGTATCCTGCTGCTGAACGGCCTTGGCGCGGTGAGCAACCGCGGCGGCGAGATATCCAGCAGCGAAGGCTTCACCCTGGCCGCCAGCCAACTGGACAACGACGGCGGTCGCCTGCTGTCGGAGCAGGGCCTGGCCCTGCGCATTCAAGGCATCCTCTCCAACCTCGCCGGCCTGGTCAGCGCCAATCGTCTGGACCTGGCCGCCGCACGCCTGGACAACACCGGTGGCCGTCTCTCCAGCCGCGGCGATCTCGACGCGCAGGTGGTCCAACTGAACCAGAGTGGTGGCGAACTGCTCGCCGAAGGCGCGCTCACGATCACTGGCGAGACGCTGGACAATCGCGACGGTCTGCTCGCCGCCAATGGTGACCTGATCCTCGAGGTCGGTGAAATCGACAACCGTGGCGGTGAGCTCTCCACCCGGACCCAAGCCACCATCGACAGCCGGCGACTCGACAACAGCGGCGGCCAGTTGCTGGCCGCCCACCTGAACCTGACCGTCGAACGCCTGCTCAACCGCGACCAGGGTCTGGTCTACGGCTGGGACGAAACCAGCCTGAGCGGCACCCGGCTGGATAACTCTGGCGGCACCCTGGCCAGCGACAAGACCCTCGTCGTCGAACTCGCCGCCCGGGTAGGCGATGCCGAGCTCGACGGTAGCCTGGACAACCTCGGCGGCCTGCTCAGCAGCGAAGGCGCCCTGAACCTGGTGGCGGACAGCCTCGACAATAGCCAGGGCAGCATCTCCAGCGCCGGCACGTTGCAGCTCACCAGCGCTGGCGAACTGCTCAACCGGGACGGGCGAATTCTTACCGATGCCGGCCTGTTGCTGCGCAGTGCCGGGCTGGACAACCGTCACGGGTTGGTTTCGGCCGTCGGTGCGCTGAGTCTGTTCACCGGTGCGTTCGACAACAACGAGGGGCAACTGACCGGCAGCGCCGAACTCACGCTGAACGCCGGGCCGGTGACCAATACCCAAGGTCGCATCGCCAGCAGTGGCCCGTTGCTGGCCCGCCTCAGCGGTCTGCACCAGCAGGGCGGCGAGCTCTTCAGCCAGAGCAGCCTCGAGCTGGATCTCGCGGGCGGCGACCTGAACAACGACGGCGGCTTCATCAACACCCCCGGTCAGCTGTTGTTGAGCAACCTTGGGGCGGTGAGCAACCGCGGCGGGGAGATATCCAGCCGGGAAGGCTTCACCCTGGCGGCGAACAGTTTGGACAACAGCGCCGGTCGACTGCTCAGCGAAAAGAACCTGGCGATCGCCATCGAGGGCGCCCTCGACAACCGCGCTGGCAGCCTGTCCGGCCAGCATCTCGACCTCGCCGCCAACACCCTGGATAACCGCGACGATGGCCTCGTCCGCAGCCGCGGCGTGCTCGCTGTTCAGGTCGCGGACACGCTGACCAACCGCGGCGGCAGCCTGGTCGCCGACGGCGGGCTGGAGTTGCAGGCCGGGCACGTCGACAACCGCGAAGGCCAGATCGCCGGTCGTGGTGATCTCGTGGCACGGGTCGGCGAGCTGGTCCAGGTGGGCGGTGAATTGCTCGCCGAAGGCAGCCTCATGCTCTCCGGCGACAGCCTGGACAACCGCGACGGCCTGCTCGCCGCCAATGGCGACCTGATCCTCGAGGTCGGTGAAATCGACAACCGTGGCGGTGAGCTTTCCACCCGAACCCAAGCCACCATCGACAGCCGGCGACTCGACAACAGCGACGGCGGACGCTTGCTCGCCGCCCACCTGAATCTGACCGTCGAGCGCCTGCTCAACCGCGACCAGGGCTTGGTCTACGGCTGGGACGAAACCCGCCTGAGCGGCGCCCGGTTGGACAACAGCGGCGGCACCCTGGCCAGTGACAAGGTCCTCGTCGTCGAACTCGCCGCCCGGGCAGGCGATGCCGAGCTCGACGGTCGCCTGGACAACCTCGGCGGCCTGCTCAACAGCGAAGACGCCCTGAACCTCACCGCCGCGCGGATCGACAACCGCCAGGGCACGCTCTCCAGCGCGGGCGCCCTGCAGCTCGTCACCACAGGCGAGCTGCTCAACCGGGACGGGCGGATTCTCACTGACAGTGGTCTGCTGCTGCGCAGTGCCGGGCTGGACAATGACCGCGGGCAGATCTTCGCCGCCGGGGCACTGGACCTGGCCAGCGCTGCGCTCGACAACAGCGAGGGTCGGCTGACCGGCGGCGCCGGACTCACGCTGAGCGCGGGGCAGGTGACCAATACGCAGGGCCGCATCGCCAGCAGCGGTCCGTTGCTGGCCAGCCTCACCGGCCTGGACCAGCAGGGCGGCGAACTGTTCAGCCAGGACAGCCTCAGTCTCGACCTGAACGGCGGTGATCTGATCAACGACGGCGCGCTGCTGCACGCCCCCGGCCAGTTGCTGTTGAGCAACCTCGGCGCGGTGAGCAACCGCGGCGGGGAAATCTCCAGCAACCAGGGATTCGTCCTGGCCGCCGATAGCCTGGACAACGCCCAGGGCCGGCTGCTTTCCGAACAGGGGCTGGTGCTGCGCATCCGGCAGCTCCTCGGTAATTTCGCCGGGCTGATCAGCGCGCAGGGCATTGAGCTGGCCGCCGCCCAGTTGGACAACCGCGGCGGCACGCTGGCCGCCCGGGACGATCTGACAGTCGCCGTGGACGGCACACTGAACAACACCGACCAGGGCTTGATCCAGGCTGGTGCCGGGCTGCTCCTCAAGGGGGGCGAATTGGACAACCGCGGTGGCTACCTGCTGGCTGGCTCGGTCCTGCGGGCCACGCTGGAGGGCGCGCTGGACAACCGTGACGGTGGCCTGGTCAACAGCCAGGGAGGTCTGGAGCTGAGCGCGGCGAGCCTCGACTCCAGCCAGGGCGGCGAAGTCTCGGCCAAGGGCGCGATGCAACTGACCCTCGATGCCCTCGTCCAGCGGCAGGGTGCGTTGGTGGGCGAAAGCGCGTTGAGCCTCGACCTGCGCCAGGGCGCATTGGACAATCAGGGTGGCCTGATCAGCAGTAACGGTCCACTGAGCCTGGCCAACCTGGGCCTGCTCGACAACCGTGACGGGGACATTGCCAGCCTCGGCCTGCTGGAGCTGGCTGCCGCCAGTCTCGATAACCGCGACGGTCGCATCATCAGCCGCGACTGGTTGCGTCTCGCCCTCGGCATCGTCGACAACCGCAATGGCCTGCTTTCCGGCTGGCAGGGGCTGGAGCTGAGCGGGACGCGCCTGGACAACCGCCAGCTCGGCACCCTCTCCAGCCGCAGCGGCGATCTCAGGGTGCAACTGACCGGGGAACTGCTCAACAGTGACGACGGAGCTCTGGTTGCTGGCGGTCGCCTCGACCTGGCCGCCGATAGTCTCGATAACCGCGGGGGCATCCTCTCCAGCGCAGCCGGACAGCAACTGATGGTCAGCGGGACCCTGGACAACAGCGGCGGCCAGATCGACGCCGGTGCCGGCCTGCGGATAGAGGCCGGCCGCCTGGCCAACCAGGGCGGCCTGGTCCTGGCTCAGCAGACGCTGGACGTCAACGGCATCGAGCTGGACAACACCGGTGGCCGGATCAGCGCCAGCGACGCCGCCCGCATCGACCTGAGCGGCGATTTCGTTAACGCCGCGGGCCAGCTCGCCAGCGGTGGCTCGCTGGACATCCGGGCCGCTGCACTGGACAACCGTGGCGGCACCCTGGCCAGCCAGGAAACGGCCGTTCTCGACATCGACAGCCTGGACAACTCCGCACGCGGTACCCTGGCCGCCAACGGCATGCTCGAGATCGATGCGAAAGGCGTTGTCGACAATAGCGACGAGGGCCTGATCTACAGCCGCGACGCGCATCTCCAGCTCGCCGTCGGCAGCCTGGACAATCGGGCGGGCGCCGTGCAGGGCCAGGGTGACCTGGTCCTGACGGTCGACGAGGCGTTGAACAACGCCGGCGGCACCCTGCAGAGCCGCACGGGCGATATCGAGCTCAGCGCCGCCAGCCTGGACAACCGCCAGGGCACCCTCGCCAGCCTCGAAGGCTGGGTGCGCGCGCGCCTGGCCGGCTGGCTGAACAACGGCGCCAGCGGGCAGGGCGGGCTGATCCAGGGCCGGCGCCTCGACCTCGGCGCGAACGGCTCGCTGAGCAACCTCGACGGGCGCATCCAGGCCATGGCCGGCGAAGCCAGCCTGCAGGCCGGCACCTTCGACAACCGCGGCGGCATCCTCTTCGCCGAAGGCGACCTGCTGCTGCGCGGCGGCAGCCTGGACAACCGCAGCGGCACGCTGGGCGCGGCCAACATCACCCTGGCGCACGACGCCGGTGCCGTGCTGGACAACCGGCAGGGCATCGTCGAAAGCCGTGGCAGCCTCGCCGTCGCGGGCACCCGCCTGGACAACCAGGGCGGCCAGTTGCGCGCCCTCGGCGCCACGGGTGCCAGCGTCTTCCAGCTCGGCGGCCTGCTGGACAACCAGAACGGCACCCTGGAAATCGCCAACCACGATCTGACGCTGAACCTCGGCAGCCTGGCCAACCAGGACGGCCAGTTGCTGCATGCCGGCGCGGGCGAATTCGCCATCGCCCTGCCCCAGGTCAGCAGCGCGGGTGGCCGCATCGCCACCTACGGCGACCTCACCCTCAGCGCCGGCAGCTGGAGCAACGACAGCGTGCTCCAGGCCGGACGCCTGACCCTGGACATCGGCACCTTCACCCAGACCGCCAACGGGCAGCTGCTGGCCACCGAGTCCCTTGTCGGCAGGGGCGACACCTGGACCAACCATGGCCTGATCGCCAGCGACGGCACCCTCTCGCTCGAACTCACCGGCAGCTACGGCGGCGATGGCCGTCTCACCAGCCTGGGCGACCTCGGCCTGGTCGCCGCCAGCCTGAGCCTGACCGGCCCGGCCAGCATCGCCGCAGGCGGCAACGCAACCTTCGCCCTGGGTGGTGGACTGCTCAACCAGGGCCGCCTCACTGCCGCTGGCGACCTGCTCCTGACCGCCGCGACGCTGACCAACCACGGCACGCTGGGAAGCGCCGAGCGCCTGATTCTGAACGCGACCGACCTGCTCAACGAGAACGGGCTGATCTTCAGCGGCGACGATATGGCGCTGTACGTGGATACCTTCACCAACCGCTATGCGGATGTGTACAGCCTGGGTGATATCGACCTGGCCAGAAACGAACAGGGCGACTGGGCCGAGCGTCTGGACAACCTGTCTGGCACGTTGGAGGCAGAAGGCGACTTTCGTCTTGGCGCCAGGGTAATCGACAACACCCGGGACATCCTGGTAGTCGACAATGTCGGCAAGTACGCTGCGGTCATCAAGGAACTGGCTTGCCGCGGTCCCTACAACCCCAGCGGCGATTGCGATCTGGGTGGCAATGGCCGACGCGTGGGCGTCTGGCAAGTGACCGAGCGCGACAAGCTGGAAGTCGTCGAAAGCAGCGCCGCCTCCAGCCTGATGGCTGGTGGGGACCTGTCGATCAGTGGCGAGCAACTGCTCAACCACAGCAGCCTGATCAGCGCGGGCGGAAACATCCAGGCCAGCGTCGCCGTCCTGGAAAACCAGGGCGTCAAGCCCGGCGACATCGAGACAATCCGCATCTTCGTCTCCGGCCGCAAGCCAAGCTATTACCACTACGCGGATGCCGCTGCCAGCTTCAACCGCAAGCACTCGCCGGCGCCTCAATTGGCAACGTTGGAGGCCGACCTCAATCGCTTCGTCGGCATGATGGAAAGGGAATACCTGGCCGGACGGCAGATAAACGAAACCCCGCTCAATGGCGAAAGCTACTCGGCCATCATCCAGGCCGGCGGCGACATCGTCCTGCAGGCCGAGCAGCGCCTGGACAACAGCGTAATCCGCGCGCAGTACGCCTACCTGGGCGGTGGTAACCGGGTCGAAAGCAGTGCTCCCGGCACCTCGATCGCGACCCATATCACGCTCAATTCGCAATTGCCGCCAGACCTGGCCCAGCAACAGATCAACCCCCTGACCCTGCCGGGCTTCAGTCTGCCCAGCGGGGAAAACGGTCTGTTCCGCCTCAGCGTCCAGGCCGGCAGCGATGCCCAGGTGCGCGACACGGACGGTGCCCAGGATTGGACGATTACCGGCAGTACCCTGGAACAGGCCCTGCGGCAGGAGGGGGTGAGCGCCCTGGCGACCGACGTGCGTATCGGCGACGCCGGTGACCTGGTTGCGACCGAACTGGACGTACAAGCGGGCAATCGCGAACAGCCCAGTGGTCTGCCCGCCGAGGTCGGTGGCGTCCAACTCGGTAGCCAATCCGCAACGGGAACCGATGGGCTGGAAACTACCGCTCTGCCCGGAGAGCAGGCCGACGCCGTGCGGGTAACCCTTAACGAACTGCAGCCTGGCGCCGACCTCCCCCGCCCCCAGGGCGTACCGGTCACACAGGTCACGCAAGCGCACAAGTACCTGATCGAGACCAACCCGGCGCTGACCGACCTCAAGCAGTTCATGGGCTCGGACTACCTGCTGGGCAACCTCGGCTACGACCCGGACCAGGCGCAGAAACGCCTGGGCGACGGGCTCTACGAGCAGCGCCTGATCCGCGAGGCCGTGGTCGCGCGTACCGGCCAGCGCTACCTGGCCGGGCTGACCAGCGACGAAGCCATGTACCGCTACCTGATGGACAACGCCATCGCCAGCAAGGACGCCCTGGGCCTGTCGCTCGGCGTGACGCTGACGGCCGAACAGGTCGCCGCGCTGACCCACGACATCGTCTGGCTGGAAGAGTACGAAGTGAACGGCGAGCGGGTCCTGGTGCCGGTGCTCTACCTGGCCCAGGCCGAAGGCCGGCTGGCGGCCAACGGCGCGCTGATCCAGGGCCGCGACGTCACGCTGATCAGCGGCGGCGACCTCGCCAACCAGGGCACCCTGCGCGCCAGCGGCGACCTCGACGTGCAGGCGGTGAACATCGCCAACAGCGGGCTGATCGAAGCGAACGAACGCTTGCAGTTGCTGGCCGAAAACAGCATCCGCAACGCCCAGGGCGGCATCCTCACCGGGCGTGACGTCAGCCTGCTGGCGGGCAACGACATCCTCAACGAACGCAGCGTCAGCGTGCACCAGAGCGCGCTCGGCAACCAGCAATGGGTTAGTAGCTTCGCCGACAGCGCCGCGCGCATCGAGGCGTCGAACGGTCTGTCTCTGATCGCCGGTCGCGACGTTGCCAACCTCGGCGGCGTGCTCGACAGCCGCGGCGACCTGTCCATCGACGCCGGCCGCGACGTGACCCTCGCCTCGGTGCAGGACGTACAGCACCAGTCGCGTGGCAGCAGCTACCTCAACGAGCGGGTGACCCAACTGGGTGCCGAAGTGAAC
>NZ_JBHRXZ010000026.1:55816-56355 GCF_042648805.1 Stutzerimonas tarimensis
AGTCACCCGCCAGGAAGACCATGTCCAGCAACAGGCCAGCGAGATCAGCGCCGGCGGCAGCCTGGGCATCGTCGCCGGGCAGGACCTGAACCTGATTTCCAGCAGGATCAGCGCGAACGACGAAGCCTACCTGGTGGCCGGCGGCGAGCTGAACCTGCTGGCGGCACAGGACTACGACTACTCGCTGTACCAGAAGAAGAAAAAGGGCAGCTTCGGCCGCAAGAGCTTCAAGCGCGACGAAACAACCAGCCTCGAGCACGTGGGCAGCGAAATCAGCACGGGCGGCGACCTGCTGCTGGTCAGCGGCGGCGACCAGACCTACCAGGCGGCGAAACTCACCAGCGGAGAAGACCTGACCCTTTCCAGCGGCGGCACGATCACCTTCGAAGGCGTCAAGGACCTCGAGCAGGAAAGCCACGAGAAGAGCAAGAGCAGCTGGGCCTGGCAATCGGCCGAGGGCAAGGGCACGACCGACGAGACCCTGGTACAGAGCCAACTGATCGCCCAGGGCGAGTTGGTCATCCAGGCGGTGGAAGGGC
>NZ_JBHRXZ010000027.1:0-68550 GCF_042648805.1 Stutzerimonas tarimensis
GGTTCTGGCCACGCAGCAGCATCTGCTGGCGGGTGTTGGGCATGGCCTGCTTCAGGGCGCGGATACGCTCCCAGGGGTCTTCTCCAAGGTAGCGGATGCAGGCATCGAAGGTCGCCCCACCCCAGGATTCCACCGACCAGAAGCCCACCTGATCGAGCTTGGGCGCGATCGGCAGCATGTCTTCCAGGCGGACCCGGGTAGCGAGGATGGATTGGTGGGCGTCACGAAGCACCACATCGGTGATGCCGAGTGGCTGGTTACGGCTGGTCATGTCGAACTCCTTTTCAGCCCCGACGGGCACGGTGGCGTTGGAGGGCGATGCGAATGGCAGTGAAGGTCTCGTCATCCACGTGCGCAGAGGGGCTTTCGACGGGTGCGAGCTGGAGTGCCTGTGGCCCTTCGAGGCGGCCCACGAGCGACGACATGAGGCGCACGCAGACGATCAGCAGTACAAGAAAGCAGAACACGAATCCCATGCCGAACAACATGAGCTCAGCGCCTCGGGCAATCATTTCGGTGGATGTCATGGTGGGGGTACTCCGGCGCTTGCGGCGCTCTTGTTGTGAAGATGAAAGGTGTCTAGAGCGAACTGATCAGGTGGCCGCCATCGACCGGAATGACCGTGCCGGTGATGTAGCGGCCTGCGTCCGAGGCGAGCAGCAGCAGTGCGCCGTCCAGGTCTTCCGGTGTCGCCACACGCCGTTGCGGAATCCGACTGATCAACCGCTGCCCGGCCTCGCTGGCCAGGAAGTCGCGGTTCAGGTCGGTCTCCACATAGCCGGGAGCGAGGGCATTTACCCTGATTTCGTGGCGAGCTAGCTCCAGCGCCATGGCCTTGCTCAACTGGATGAGCCCGGCCTTGGACGTGGCATAGGCGCTGGTGCCGCCCGCCACCCGGAGGCCAAGGATCGAGGCGACATTGATGATGCTCCCCGAGCGTTCGGCCCGGACCAGACGCCTGGCCCCTTCCCGGGCGACGATGTAGCTGCCGCCGAGGTTTGTATCGAGCACTTCGTCCCAGGCCTGCGAGTCGGTTTCCAGCAGACTCCCGGTGGCGGTGATGCCGGCGTTGTTCACCACCACCTCGACCGTGCCCAGCCCCTGTTCGACCCTGTCGAAGGCGGCCCGCACCGAGGCAGGGTCGGTCACGTCCACCGGTACTGCCAGCACCTGTGCACCGGCTTGCTCGAGCATTTGCGCCAGGGCCGTCAGCCGGTCGCTACGGCGAGCGCAGATGGCTACCCGTGCGCCGGCCCGGGCAAGGGTGCCTGCAAAGTGCTGGCCAAGCCCACTGGAAGCGCCAGTCACCAGGGCGACGCGGCCATCCAGACGAAACGAGGGCGGGTTCATGCTTGTTGGCTCTCCTGTGTTAAGCGGACGGCCTTGCCTGCGCCCGGAGGGCAGGGCAGGCGAGAGGCGATCACTCCACCGCCTTGACCATGTCCTCGATCACCTTCCTGGCATCGCCGAACACCATCATGGTCTTGTCCATGTAGAACAGCTCGTTGTCGAGGCCGGCATAGCCGCTGGCCATGGAGCGCTTGTTCACGATCACCGTGCGTGCCTTGTAGGCATCGAGGATCGGCATGCCGGCGATGGGCGAGTGCGGGTCGGTCTTGGCCGCCGGATTGACCACGTCGTTGGCGCCCAGCACCAGCACCACGTCGGTCTGGCCGAACTCGGCGTTGATGTCGTCCATCTCGAACACCTGCTCGTAGGGCACCTCGGCCTCGGCCAGCAGCACGTTCATGTGCCCCGGCATGCGCCCGGCTACCGGGTGGATGGCGAACTTCACCGTGACCCCGGCGTGGCTCAGCTTTTCGGCGAGCTCCATCAGCGCATGCTGGGCACGAGCCACCGCCAGGCCGTAGCCCGGGACGATGATCACGCTGTCGGCGTTGGCCAGCAGAAAGGCCGCATCGTCGGCCGAGCCGGACTTCACGTTGCGTTCCTGCTGCGCCGAGGCCGGGCCTGCAGCCCCGGCCTCGGCGCCGAAGCCACCGAGGATCACGTTGATGAACGAGCGGTTCATCGCCTTGCACATGATGTAGGAAAGGATCGCCCCGGAAGAACCCACCAGCGAGCCGGCGATGATCAGCATCGAGTTGTTCAGCGAAAAGCCGATCCCTGCCGCCGCCCAGCCCGAGTAGCTGTTGAGCATCGACACCACCACCGGCATGTCGGCGCCGCCGATGGGGATGATGATCAGCACGCCGATGACGAAGGCCAACACTAGCAGCATGGCAAAGGCACTGACGTTGCCGGTGAGGCTGTACACCAGCCCCAGCCCGAGGATCGCCAGGCCGATGGCCAGGTTGATCAGGTGCTGGCCCCTAAAGGCCACCGGCGCGCCCTGGAACAGGCGGAACCGGTACTTGCCCGAGAGCTTGCCAAAGGCGATCACCGAACCGGAAAAGGTGATGGCGCCGATGGCCGCGCCCAGAAACAGCTCCAGGCGATTGCCCGCCGGGATCGGGTCGGTCATGGCCGCGACGATGCCCAGCGACTGCGGCTCGACCACTGCGGCGATGGCGATGAACACCGCGGCCAGGCCGATCATGCTGTGCATGAAGGCCACCAGCTCGGGCATCTTGGTCATTTCCACGCGCCGGGCCATCAGCGTGCCGATCGAGCCTCCGATCAGCAGGCCCACCACCACGAAGCCGATGCCGGTGGAGGCGATCTCGCTGGAGAGCTGGAACACCAGCATCATCGTGGTGATGATCGCCAGGCCCATGCCGGCCATGCCGAACAGGTTGCCGCGCCGCGAACTGGTGGGGTGCGAGAGCCCCTTGAGCGCCTGGATGAAGCACACCGAGGCGACCATGTACTGCAGGGTGATCAGGTTCATGCTCATCTACTTGGCCTCCGCCAGCACGGCGACCTGCGCCGAAGCGACGTCAGCCGAGGCAGGGTTCGCAGCAGGCGCGGCCTTTGGCGCCTTCTTGCGAAACATCTCCAGCATCCGCCGGGTAACCAGGAAACCGCCGAACACGTTCACCGCGGCCAGCCCCACCGCCAGGGTGCCCATGGCCTTGCCCAGCGGGGTCAGGGTGAGTGCGGCGGCCAGCATGGCGCCAACGATGACGATGGCGGAAATCGCGTTGGTCACCGCCATCAGGGGCGTGTGCAGGGCCGGGGTGACGTTCCACACCACGTGGTATCCCACGTAGATCGCCAGCATGAAGATGATCAGGTTGTAGACGCCGTCGGAAATCATGTCCATGAGAAAGCCTCTTGTCGTTGTTCTGGGGGTCAGCGGTTCTGGCGCAACACCTGGCCGCCTTCGCACATCAGGCAGGCGGCGACGATGTCGTCCTCGCGGTCGGGGGCAAGGCGCCCCTCGCCATCGATCACCAGCTTGAGGAAATCCAGCAGGTTGCGGGCGTAGAGCGCCGAGGCATCGGCAGCGACCCGGGCCGGCAGGTTGCTGTAGCCGATCAGTGTCACCCCGTGCCGGATCACCACCTGATCGGGCTCGGTGAGCGGGCAGTTACCGCCTTGGGCGGCGGCCAGATCCACCACCACCGAGCCCGGCTTCATCTGCGTCACCGTTTCCTCGTGCAGCAGGGTCGGAGCCCGGCGGCCGGGGATCAGCGCGGTGGTGATGACAATGTCGGCCTGCCGGGCACGCTCGTGCACCGCCTGGGCCTGGCGCTTCATCCAGCTTTCCGGCATCGGCCGGGCATAACCGCCGACGCCCTCGGCTCAGGCGCACTCCTCCTCGGTCTCGAAAGGCACCTCGATGAACCTGGCACCAAGCGACTCGATCTGCTCCTTGACTGCCGGGCGCACATCCGACGCCTCGACCACCGCGCCCAGGCGCTTGGCCGTGGCGATCGCCTGCAAGCCGGCCACCCCGGCGCCGAGCACCAGCACCCGCGCCGCCTTTACAGTGCCGGCGGCAGTCATCAGCATCGGCATGAAGCGTGGGTAATGATCAGCGGCCAGCAACACCGCCTTGTAGCCGGCGATGTTGGCCTGTGACGACAGCACATCGAGGCTCTGGGCGCGGGAGGTGCGCGGGGCGGCCTCCAGGGCGAAGGCGGTGAGGCCGCGTTTGGCCATCCGCGTGATCAGGGCATCATCGAAGGGATCGAGCATGCCCACCAGTGCCGCGCCGGGGTTCATCAACCCCAGCTCGGCATCACTGGGCGAGGCGACCTTCAGCACCAACTCGGCACCCAGAGCATCCGAGGCGGTACCAAGGCTGGCACCGACGGCGGCAAAAGCCGTGTCGGGCAGGGCAGCGGCAAGGCCGGCGTCATGCTCGAGCGTGACCTGATGGCCCTGGGCGATGAGTTTCCTCACGGTATCCGGGGTCGCGGCGACACGCGTCTCCCCGGGGCGGGTTTCGAGGGGAATGCCTATGTGCACGTCAGGCTCCTTTGTTCTTGTTAGAGGCCGTTGCAGTGCCGGTCAGAAGGCACCGGGCGTCTGGATCATAGCAAAAACAAAACAATATGGTATGTTTTTATATGGGCCGTCGTCTGGCTTTTCCCCGGCATCCCGGCACAATGCAGCCACACAGATAAAAGGCGGCGACATGGACTGGGACAACCTCCGCTATTTTCTCGAGCTTTCGCGGGCCGGCCGCCTCACCGCGGCCGCACGGCGGCTCGGGGTCGATCACACCACCGTGGCGCGGCGGGTCCAGGCGCTGGAGAAGTCACTCGGGCGTCCGTTGTTCCTGCGATCGGGTAGCGGCTACAGCCTGACCGAGGCCGGCCGCCGCCTGTCCGCCCAGGCCGAGGCGATGGAAAGCGCGTTCCTCTCCATCGAGCAGGAAGTGGATGAAGGCAGCGGCGGGGTGTCCGGCCTGGTGCGCATCGGCGCGACCGAAGGCTTCGGCGTTGAGTTCCTGGCCGGACAGCTTGCCGGGCTCACACGCCTGCACCCGGACCTGCACATCGATCTCCTGGCCGTTCCGCGCATGGTGCGCCTGGCCCGCCACGAAGCGGACATCGCCATCACCCTCGAACGCCCGGAGCGGGGCCCCTACATCATTACCCGGCTGACCGACTACTCCCTGCGCCTCTACGCCTCGGCAGACTACCTGGACAGCCACGCGCCCATCCGCCGCCGCGAAGACCTGCGCGAGCACGGCTTTGTCAGCTACATCGAGGATCTGCTCTACAGCAAGGAACTGACCTACTTCGATGAAATCGGCAAACCCGGCCAGGCGTCCCTGCGCAGCACCAGCATCCTCGCGCAACTGGAAGCCGCGAAGGCCGGAGCCGGCCTCGCCATCCTGCCCAACTTCGCCGCCAGTCACGCGCCTGGGCTGCAGCAGGTGCTGGCCGAAGAGGTGGAATTCATCCGCACGTTCTGGATGCTCATGCCCGTGGAGAGCAAGGACATCGCCCGCATGCGGGTCACCTGGGATTTCCTGCGGGAGGCTGTTGCGGCTCATCAGGGGTTGATGATGGGGCGCTGAGTGGGCCAGCAGTACCGAGCCGACATTGTTCGTTCTCGACACCAACGTAGTGTCCGAACTGCGAAAGGTTCGGGTTGGCAAAGCTGACCCGAACGTTGCGGCATGGACTGAACGCGCGCTCGCGGATCTGCTTCATCGCGTCGGCCAGCTCCGAGCTCCTCGAATTCGTCATCCAGTGCATCTGTAGCCAGGCTGCCAGCCGCCCTCACGGGCCGATCGATGCGCCGCTATCTCCGCCGTCAGTGTTCGCGCGATAACGCGTGCTGCGCCCACCACCAGAAAGGCGGACCAAGCAGCCTTTCGCAAGGAGGTCCGCAAGGTGGCGGGTCGCAGTGGCCTTGGAAACCTTGGCGACGGCCTGGTACTGAGCGGCGCTGATGCCGTCCTCAAAGCCGCGTTCGCCGCCATCTAGCAGGCGATTGAGCACTTTGACCTGTTCGGTGGAAAGGGGCTGGCCGCGATGCGTCTGCCAGAAGCGCGCCTTGGCCAGCACTCTGTCGATGCGGGCAAGGGCTTGCTCCAAACTCTTGAGTAACGTGTCGAGAAACCACTGCAGCCAAGCGGTGATATCCAGCGTGCCTTTCTGGCTGGCTTCGAGGATGCGGTAATAGCCGGCGCGGTCATCAAGGATACTGGCGGACATGGCGTAGAAACGAATGGCCTGCTGCTCACCCTGGGCCAGCGCCAAGTCGGTGATAGCGCGAGTGAGGCGGCCATTGCCATCATCGAAGGGGTGGAGGGTGACGAACCAGAAATGGGCAATCCCAGCGCGCAACGACGGGTCGAGGCTGGCATCGCTGCGGCTGCTCTCGAACCAAGTGAGAAACTTGGACAGTTGCTCTTCCAGTCCGGTGCGCGGCGGTGCCTCAAAATGCACCGTAGGCTGGTCGATGCGGCCAGAAACAACCTGCATAGGCTCGTCGCCACGCAGTGCACCGATCCGTAGCGGGCGCGCTGACAGGTTGTCATCGCTGGGGAACAGCCAGCAGTGCCACTTGTACAGTCTCTGCAGGTCTAGCGGCTGCTGATGTGCGCAAGTTGCATCTAGCAGCAATTCCGCCAGGCCTTCTGAGCGCGCCGTGGTGCGACCTTCCTCGCTAACCCCCAAGCGCCGCGCTAGCGAGGAACGCACCGAGCCGACGTTCAGCTGCTCGCCCTCAATGGCTGATGAAGTAACGATGTTCTGCAGCATGGCATCCAGGCTGCTTTGCGCTTCGGTATCACTCCCGACCGCACCGAGCATGCCGAGCAAGCGCCCCTGGGCCTGCGTGCAGGCGCGCAGCAGCGGGGCAAGCGGTTCGGCTTGCCAGCTGAAGTGCGGCCACTCGGGCTGCTGCCAGATCCAGAAAGGGTCGTTCATGGGGCTTGCTCACTGTGAGCCGATTAGCGAATCTATTCGGCTCATTAGGTGAGCCGATCATGCCGGTTATTCGGCTCACTGTCTAATTGAGGATTAGAGCCGGTGAGGGCGGGAGGCGCTTAACGAACCGCATTTTTTGCGGCGATCATGCCTTTGGCTCGGGCAGCAACCTCAATGGGATTCGCTATATACGCGGCGTCTCTGGTTTCCAGGGCATCATCGGTGATGACCGAGTGCAGGTTTTCGGGGTTTACGCTAAGGGTGGCTTCCAGTGCCTTGAGGTGCGCTTGTAGTTCTGCCGCATCGGGTTCTGGAATTTGAAGGTGCGCTTGTTTGTAGCTTCAGGGCTACAGATAGACTGGCGCGCCTCTGCTCCGGCGTCGGGTTTCCGGCTGGAGGCGCTGTTCGCAGCGGGTGGGGTTTGTGATCAGGCGCTGGGGCCAAAAAGCATGAAGCCGCGCTAGGCGCGGCTTTGAAGGTGGTGGGCCCACACGGACTCGAACCGTGGACCAAAGGATTATGAGTCCTCTGCTCTAACCAACTGAGCTATAGGCCCCCAGAAGGCTGGCGGATTATACCGGCCGGGCCTTGGGTGCGCCAACTGATTGCGAGGTCAGCAGCAGTCGTCTTCCACGCGCTGCAGCAGGGAGACCATTTCGTGGTCGCCGTTGCGCTCGAAGAGTTCGTGGATGACGTTGATTTGGGCGTGGAGGATCAGGCGGGCGTCGGGTTCGAAGCCGTTGCGGGTGCCGATCTTGTCGCGAAAGTAGCCGCAGAGGGAGCAGCTGCCGTCGTCCTTTCGGATGTAGTGCTGGATGCGCGAGTAGATGGTGCGGATGCTGCGGTCGCATTCGATGTAGGGCAATGGCTGGTCGCCGGCGACGTTGCGATAGGTGGTGAGGCTGGGCATGGCATCTCTCCTGGTTCCGGTTGGGCGGTGTCTGGCCGTGGCGGTGATGCTAGGAGGTGCCTGAGGGTGCGTCTGTCAGCCAGCCGACACCTTGCCGGCGCGCTGGCTGCGCTGTTTGAGCAGGTCGGGGCGGTGGATGTCGAAGGTTCCCGGCCGGACCCGGCTGAGGATGCCTTCGCGGGCCATCCGGTTGATCAGCGAGGACACGGTCTGACGGGTGGTACCGAGCAGGCGGGCAATGTCTTCGGTGTTGAGGTCCAGTTCCAGGCGTTGCACACCGTCATGCAGGCGTCCCTTGCGGCTGAGCATGCCGTCGAAGAAGCGCGCCAGGCGGCCTTCGACGTCGCGAAAGGCGAGGTCTTCGATCAGGCGCATGGAGTTGGCCAGGGTCTGGCCAAGCACGCGAATGACGATGGGCACGGCGCCGGGCAGCGAGCCGAGGGTGCTGAGCATCAGGGCGGTGTCGCCGACCAGTACGTCGGTGGGGCGCACGGCCTGCAGGTAGGCGCCGCTGTGGGTGCTGTAGATGTCCCCCGCTTCGAGAAAGGTGAGCGAGTACTCCTTGTCTTCAAAGGACAGGAACACCCGAATGCGGCCGCTGCGTACGATGAACACGCTGTTGCGCGAGCCGCCTGGGCTGCCGATGAGCTCGCCTTCCACCAGGCTGCGCTGGTGAAAACCCTGGAGCAGAGCGGCCTGGTCAAGGGCCTGGAGTCGGTCGGCGTTGGTGCTGTCGGATCCGTGCATGGCGTTCGGTCCGTCCGTGGGCGAAGGCCGAGCATAACGCGGTCTGATGGGCGGTGGGGAGTCTGCCGGGGCGGATGGCAAAAGCCCCGGCTGGTCCGGGGCTTCTGGTTCACTCGTCGAGGAAGGAGCGTAGATGCTCGCTACGCGTGGGATGGCGCAACTTGCGAAGCGCCTTGGCCTCGATCTGGCGGATGCGCTCGCGGGTGACATCGAACTGCTTGCCGACTTCCTCGAGGGTGTGGTCGGTGTTCATGTCGATGCCAAAGCGCATGCGCAGGACCTTGGCCTCACGTGCGGTAAGCCCGGAAAGCACTTCGCGGGTGGCTTCCTTGAGGCTCTCCACGGTGGCCACCTCGATGGGCGACTGCATGGTGGAGTCTTCGATGAAGTCGCCCAGGTGCGAGTCTTCGTCGTCGCCGATGGGCGTCTCCATGGAGATCGGTTCCTTGGCGATCTTCAGGACCTTGCGGATCTTGTCCTCGGGCATTTCCATGCGCTCGCCCAGCTCTTCCGGGGTCGGTTCGCGACCCATCTCCTGCAGCATCTGGCGGGAAATGCGGTTGAGCTTGTTGATCGTCTCGATCATGTGCACCGGGATACGGATGGTACGCGCCTGATCGGCGATCGAGCGGGTGATCGCCTGGCGAATCCACCAGGTGGCGTAGGTCGAGAACTTGTAGCCGCGGCGGTATTCGAACTTGTCCACCGCCTTCATCAGGCCGATGTTGCCTTCCTGGATCAGGTCGAGGAATTGTAGGCCGCGGTTGGTGTACTTCTTGGCGATGGAGATCACCAGGCGCAGGTTGGCCTCGACCATTTCCTTCTTGGCGCGGCGAGCCTTGGCTTCGCCGATGGACATGCGACGGTTGATGTCCTTGATGTCGGCGATGCTCAGGCCGACTTCCTTCTCCAGGTCGATCAGCTTCTGCTGGTTGGCCTTGATCGCAGGCGCCTGGGCGGCCAGGGCATCGGCGTACTTGCTCTTGCCGCTGGCAATGCCGTCGGCCCAGTCGAGGTTGGTCTCCTCGTTGGGGAACAGGCGCAGGAAGTCACCGCGGGGCATGCGCGCATCGCGCACAGCCAGCTGCATGATGGCGCGTTCCTGGCCGCGGATGTTGGCCAGGGAGGTCCGCACGCGCTCCACCAGGGCGTCATACTGCTTGGGAATGAGCTTGATGGGCATGAACAGTTCGGCAAGGGCGAACAGCTCTTCGACAGCCTGGTCGCTGTGGCGGCCATGCTTCTTGATCGTCTTCTTGGCCTTCTCGAGCTGCTCGGCTACCGCGCCGAAGCGCAGGCGAGCCACCTCGGGGTCCGGGCCGCCATCGCCTTCTTCTTCCTCGTCGTCGCTGTCGCCTTCTTCCTCGTCGTCCTTTTCGTCGTCACCGGCGGCCTTGGCGGCTGGCGGGGCGACGGGCACGACTTCCTCGGCGGCGGCGCCATCGTCGTCCGGATCGATGTAGCCACTGAAGACGTCAGTCAGGCGGCCACCTTCGGTGGTCACCCGCTCATACTCGGCGAGGATGCTGTCGACCGTGCCGGGGAAGTGGGCGATCGCGCTCATGACTTCGCGAATGCCTTCCTCGATGCGCTTGGCGATCTCGATTTCGCCTTCGCGGGTCAGCAGTTCGACCGTACCCATTTCACGCATGTACATGCGCACCGGGTCGGTGGTGCGGCCGATGTCGGTCTCCACCGCAGCCAGGGCGGCGGCGGCTTCTTCGGCGGCGGCTTCGTCGGTATCGGCCTCGGCCAGGAGCAGGGCATCGGCATCCGGAGCGGTCTCGAATACATTGATGCCCATGTCATTGATCATGCGGATGATGTCTTCCACCTGCTCAGGATCGGAAATATCCTCAGGCAGGTGGTCGTTGACCTCGGCATAGGTCAGGTAGCCTTGCTCTCGGCCACGCTGAATCAACTCTTTGAGACGGGACTGCTGTTGCGCTTTTCCGGACATAAAACCCTATCCACTGATAGTTCTGGCGGGCTGAATACAAGCTGAGCATTATAGCCCAGACCTGACCTCAGGCGCCAGTTGAGGTCGGGGAGACGGGTGCCTTGTCGCGTTGCAACAAGTCACGTAGATGATCCTTTTCCTCGGCACTGAGTTCACCTTCGCGTGCTTTGCGGAGCAGGTGCTCGAGGCGGCGCTCGTGCTGAGCGGCGGCTAGACGATTAATGGTGTCGAAAAATTGCTGTTCAAGGTTGTCACTTGAAATCAGCCATTCCTTCTCTGCCAGAGCGCGCAGCAGGCGACCTTGATCGGTGCCGTGCCAGCGGGCCAGCAGTTGCAGCGTCCGCAGCCCGGGATTCTTCTGCAGGGCGCCCAGCAGGGCTACCAGTAATTGGGCATAGGTGTGGTCTTCTTCGGCGAAATGGCTGACATCCTCGACTTTCTGGGCGAGTTCCGGGTGGCGAAGCAGGGTGCGCAGGGCTGCCAGGGTTGGCGGTTCCACCGCGACGGGAGCGCGCTTTTCACGGCGCTGGAAATCCTGTCGGGGACGGTCCTTCTGCCATTCCTTGCGCTTCGGCTTGCCGTGGGTATTCCGATAAGCGGTCGGCGCGGGGCTCTCCTGCTCCTCGACGTTGCGAAAGTACGACTCTTCCGAGGGCTGCGGTGGGCGTGGCGAGGCGGGCTCGGACGCCGCCTCGCCACTCAGGCCGGTCAGTTCGCCCAGGCGGCGACGCATCAGTGCGCGCAGGTTGGCCCCCGGAATCTTTTCGATCAGTGGTGCGGCGAGGGTGGCAAGGTGCGCCTTGCCTTCCAGTGAGCGGGGGTCGGCTTCTTCGGAAAGTTGCTGGAAGAAGTAGTCGGCCAATGGCTGGGCCTGCTGGAGCATGCGCGCGCGAAAGGCGTCTTCGCCTTCGGCGCGGACCAGGCTGTCCGGATCCTCGCCTTCGGGGACGAACAGAAAGCGCGCACGCTTGCCGTCCTGCAGGTTCGGCAGCGTCGCTTCCAGGGCTCGCCAGGCGGCCTTGCGCCCGGCCATGTCGCCGTCAAAGCAGAACAGGATGTTTGGAACCAGGCGGAACAGTCGCTTGATGTGCTCCTCGCTTGTGGCCGTACCGAGGGTGGCCACTGCGTTGCGCAGCCCTTGCTGGGCAAGGGCGATGACGTCCATGTAACCCTCTACCACCAGCACTTCGTCGAGGTCGCGGTTGTACTTGCGCGCTTCGTAGAGGCCGTAGAGTTCCTGGCCTTTATGGAATACCGGGGTTTCCGGAGAGTTGAGGTACTTGGGCTTGTCGTCGCCCAGGACCCGGCCGCCAAAAGCGATCACTCGTCCGCGGCTGTCGCGGATAGGAAACATGATCCGGTCGCGAAAGCGGTCGTAGCGCTTGCCGTTCTCGGCATTCTCGATGAGCAGGCCGGCGTCGATCATGGCCTTCTGCTGCAGACTGTCACCGCCCAGGTGCTTGAGCAGGTTGTCCCAGCCGGGAGGCGCGAAGCCCAGGCCGAAATCGCGAGCGATCACCCCGGTCAGTCCGCGGCCCTTGAGGTAGTCCACCGCGGCGCGCCGCGCCGGATGCTGCTTGAGCGCCTGGCGGAAATACTCGGCGGACGCTTCCAGCAGGGGGTAGAGGGGTGAGTCGACCGGTTGCCTGGGCTTGTGGCCGCGCGAGTCTTCTCGCGGGACGTCCAGGCCGGCGCGCTTGGCCAGATCCTCGACCGCCTGTGGAAAGTCCAGGTGGTCGTGGTCCATGATGAAGCCCAGGGCGTTGCCGCCAGCGCCGCAACCAAAGCAGTAGTAGAACTGCTTGTCGGGGCTGACCGAGAACGAGGGGGTCTTCTCATTGTGGAAGGGGCAGCGCGCGGTGTAGTTTTTCCCGGCTTTCTTCAGCGCGATACGAGAACCCACCACTTCGACGATGTCGGTGCGGTTGAGGAGATCGTCGATGAAGCTTTGCGGGATCATGCCAGCGGCGACTCGGAGCTCAGGCGGTAAGCCAGAAACGACAAGACTCCGCAGGTTCGCCCTTGGCGAAGCGGAGTCTTTCGGCTGGGTCGGCAGGCCGACCCGATGCGGGAGTCAGTGCAGGTCTGTCAGTACAGACGGACGCTGCGACGCTGCTCGCGCTGAACCTTCTTGGCATGACGCTTGACGGCAGCGGCCGCCTTGCGCTTGCGCTCGGAAGTGGGCTTCTCGTAGAACTCGCGGCTGCGCACTTCGGCCAGTACACCGGCCTTTTCGCAGGAGCGCTTGAAGCGACGCAGGGCTACGTCGAAAGGTTCGTTCTCTTTAACTTTGACAGCGGGCATCCAGGGCGTACCTTCAACTTGATTACCGGGCAACGCGCTTCGGCAAATGGCTCGCAGCACGCTGGGATTTAAGGGTTGCGGATGTTACCCCGTTGACCTGGCGAATGCAAAGCCCTGCAGTCGAAAAGCGCTGGTCGGTACCTGGCCTGACCTTTACTATGCGCGGCTCTCATTTGCTACCTCTCAGGTGCTGTACCCATGCTAGTGCTGGGCTTGGAAACCTCCTGCGATGAAACCGGCGTGGCGCTGTACGACAGCGATCAGGGCCTGCTGGCCGATGCGCTGTTCAGCCAGATCGACCTGCATCGCCTCTATGGCGGGGTGGTGCCGGAGCTTGCCTCGCGTGACCACGTCAAGCGGATGCTGCCGCTGATCCGTGAGGTGCTCACGAACGCTGGGAAGGCCCCGGCAGATATTCAGGCGGTCGCCTACACGGCAGGCCCCGGCCTGGTCGGTGCGCTTCTGGTGGGCGCCTCTTGCGCCCAGGCGCTGGCCCTGGGCTGGGGCATACCGGCTCTTGGCGTGCACCACATGGAAGGGCATCTGCTGGCACCGATGCTCGAGGAGCAGCCGCCGGCGTTTCCCTTCGTGGCCCTGCTGGTGTCCGGCGGGCATACCCAACTGGTCAAGGTCGATGGCATCGGCCGCTACGAGTTGCTCGGCGAGTCGGTCGACGACGCGGCGGGCGAAGCCTTCGACAAGACCGCCAAGCTGCTCGGGCTCGGCTACCCGGGCGGGCCGGAGATTGCCCGCCTGGCGCTTCGTGGTACGCCTGGGCGCTTCGTGTTTCCGCGGCCGATGACCGACCGGCCTGGGCTGGATTTCAGCTTCAGCGGGCTCAAGACCTTTGCGCTGAACACTTGGCAGCAGTGCCGTACCGCCGGCGACGAGGGCGAGCAGACGCGCTGCGATATTGCCCTGGCCTTCGAGCAGGCGGTGGTCGCTACGCTGACCATCAAATGCCGTCGAGCCCTGAAGCAGACCGGCCTCAAGCAACTGGTGATCGCCGGTGGCGTCAGCGCCAACCAGGCGTTGCGATCCTCACTGGCTGACATGCTGGAGGAGTTGGGCGGGCAGGTATTCTATGCGCGGCCGCGTTTCTGTACCGATAACGGTGCGATGATCGCCTATGCCGGCTGCCAGCGGCTGCTGGCCGGGCAGCACGAGGGGCCGGCGATTGGTGTGCAGGCGCGCTGGTCGATGGAGAGTCTGCCAGCGATCTGATCGCGCTCCTCCGTTAGCCGGCAGCGACAGGCCCGCGAGAAAGGCGGAGCGGCTGCTTGACCCGCGCGCGGCGTGCCTCCAGCCTGTCTCTAGCGTTTGAAACGGTGCTCCTTGCCGGCGTAGAGCTTCTCGAGATTGACCCGGTGCCGCCAGACGATAAGGCAGGCCAGCAGGCTCATGGGCATCAGGCCAGTCTGCTGCCAGGCCAGCAGTGGCAGGCTCAGGGCCAGGGCGCAGAGTGCCGCCAGCGAGCTGGTACGGGTCAGACCGAAGGTGGCGGCCCAGCCGACGACCGCCAACAGGGCGGCCGGCCAGGACAGACCGAACAGGACGCCGGCCGCGGTGGCGACACCCTTGCCGCCATGGAAGCGAAAGAACAGCGGAAATGTATGCCCGGCCACCGCAGCGAGACCGATCCAGGCTTGCTGATCAGGCGACAGGCCCAGCGCGCGAGCCAGCAGCACGGGGAGCAATCCCTTGCAGAGATCGCCGAGCAGGGTGAGAACGGCCAGGCGCTTGCCGGCCACGCGGTACATGTTGGTGGCGCCCGGGTTGCCGGAGCCGCTGTCGCGCGGGTCGGGCAGGCCCGTCAGGCGGCTGAGCAGGATGGCGAACGACAGCGAGCCGAGCAGGTAGGCGAGCAGGGTCAGCAGCCAGAACATTGATATTAATCCGGAGCAAGGGCGCTCCAGAGTCTAGCGACACCAGGCTGGGTTGTCGTCTCGCGGGAGAAGGCTAGTGGATACAGTATTTATCGAAGGGTTGGAGGTCGAGACCCTGATCGGCGCCTACGACTGGGAGCGCGGCATCCGCCAGTGCCTGCACCTCGACCTGCACCTGGGCTGGGACATACATCCGGCGGCCGAGGGGGACGACCTGAACCAGGC
Organism: Stutzerimonas tarimensis; assembly: GCF_042648805.1. Lineage (NCBI taxonomy): Bacteria > Pseudomonadati > Pseudomonadota > Gammaproteobacteria > Pseudomonadales > Pseudomonadaceae > Stutzerimonas > Stutzerimonas tarimensis. Next base: position 14,830 of record NZ_JBHRXZ010000027.1, read on the forward strand.
GCTGGATTATGCCAGGGTCGGCCAGGCGATCGAGCGCTTCGCCGAGGCGGCGCGTTTCGAACTCGTGGAGACATTCGCCGAGCGGCTGGCCGAGACCCTTATGCAGGAGTTCGGGATACCCTGGCTACGGCTGCGCATCACCAAGCCCGGCGTCAATCCGCGGGCCCGCCGGCTGGGTGTCGAGATCGAGCGTGGCAGTCGATGACGCCAGTACTGCTGGGCCTCGGTAGTAACGTCGAGCGGGAAAAGCACCTGAGCGGCGGACTCGATGCGCTGGCCACGATCCTTGTCGACATGCGCTGCTCACCCGTCTTCGAGAGCCTGGCAGTCGGCTACAAGGGCGCCAATTTCTACAACCTGGCGGTGGCCGGATTGACCACCCTGCCGTTGATGGCGCTCGACCGCCGGCTGAAATTCATCGAGGCCGACAATGGCCGTTATGCGGCCGATCGCAAGGGGTTGCCGCTGGATATCGATGTGCTCGCCTATGGTGATCTGGTGGGCAATTTCGATGGCCTGGTGCTGCCCAGGGCGGAGATCCTGCGCAACGCCTTTGTGCTCTGGCCACTGGCGTTGCTGGTACCCGATCAGCGGCACCCCGGCGAGGACAAGGCATACGCCGACCTGTGGGGTGAGGCGAGGATCGAGCAGGCGCTCTGGCCTGCGCCTTTCGAGTGGCAGGGCCAGGCGCTGACACCGGATTGGCTGCTCGAGGCGCATACCGCGCCCTAGGGTCTGTTGACGTTTCATCGCGAGCCGCGTTGCTGCGTCAACAGACCCTAGCCCTGTGAGTCTGGCTCGCTGCCCGCGCTCCGGCCTTTCACGGCGCCTTCATGTAGCCGGCCAACGCTTTTTCACGCTCACGGCTGAGCGCCTCGCCCAGCTCCGCGCCCTTGTAGCCCTGGGCGAGCAGCGGCTGCACGGTCACGCCGCGGGCAACCGAGGCGGCGCCGCGCAGGTAATCGCCCTGAGGGTGGCTGCCGCTGGCGAATCCCTGGGCCCTGGCTTCCATTTCGCAGGCGGCGAGAAATTGTTCGAGCCGCAGCGGACGGCGATAGACATCGAAGCGCTGCAGCAGCGCCAGCAGTTGCGCGGGTGACAGACTTTCCGGGGTTTGGGCCAGGACCCGGTACTGCCCCACCAGGCTGGCGAGTTCCTGGCAGTCGCGCGGTGGCTTGCAGCGCTGGTTGAGGGCGTCGATCCGCGCCAGATGCGGGGAGGTAGGCGACTCAGGCCGCTCGTTATCGATCGCGCCCGGGTCCTGCACCAGGCAGGCCCAGCGGACCGCCAGCGGCTGGTCATGACGGGCGCACTGCTCGAGCACGCGCAACCGTTGCTGACCGGTCCCGGCGCTGAACAGCGCTTCGACTTCCGGCAGCACATCGCCCAGCGCGCCGCACTCATGCAGGGTGCGAACGAACACCTCGGGATGCGGCTCCATCAGGGCGCGGGAGATCTCTTTCCAGCTGCGCTCCGGCGTCAGCGCCTGCAGTTCGCCGGATTCGGCGAGCCCACGCATCAGCTCACAGGTTTGCGCGGCGACGGTAAAGCCGAGCCCTGCATAGCGGGCGGCAAAGCGAGCCACCCGGAGTACGCGCAGCGGGTCTTCGGCGAAGGCGGGGGAAACGTGGCGCAGCAATCGGGCCTGCAGGTCGTGCCTGCCGCCATAGGGGTCGATGACCTGACCCTGTTCGTCCTCGGCCATGGCGTTGATGGTCAGGTCGCGGCGGAGCAGGTCTTGCTCCAGGGTGACCTCTGGACTGGTGAAGAAGGTAAAGCCTCCATAACCCCGACCACTCTTGCGCTCGGTACGGGCCAGGGCGTATTCCTCGCCGGTCTGTGGATGCAGGAATACCGGGAAATCGCTGCCAACCGGGCGAAATCCCTGCCGAGCCATCTCCTCGGCGCTGGCGCCGACCACCACCCAGTCCACCTCGGTGACCGGGCGTCCAAGCAGCCGATCCCGAACGGCGCCGCCGACTTTGTAGATTTGCATGGGAGTACCTCCTGGCGCGGAGGATACGGGAAAAAACGAGCAAAGCCGAAGAAAGCGCCTGGGGGCGGGCCTGAGGGAATGGCCTGCAGGGTGGGCTTCAGCCCACCCCAGGGTTCAACCGGCCATCACACGGTCATGGACAGGTCCATGCGCCGCCCGTCGTCAGGGGCAGGGTGTGGGGGCATGTGGTGGACGCTGACCAGCACATCGTCCTGGCGCGACTCCAGGTGCACATCGAAGCCCCACAGCCGGTGGAGGTGCTTGAGGACCTCCTGGGTGGACTCGCCGAGCGGTTTGCGGTTGTGCTGCTGGTGACGCAGCGTGAGCGAGCGGTCGCCGCGCAGGTCGACATTGAACACCTGGATGTTGGGTTCGCGATTGCCGAGGTTGTATTGCGCTGCCAGCAGTTCGCGGATGGTGCGGTAGCCATCGTCGTCGTGGATGGCCGGGACCGACAGGTGTTCCTGGCGATCATCGTCGAGGATACTGAACAGCTTGAGGTCGCGAATCACCTTTGGCGAAAGGAACTGCAGGATGAAGCTTTCATCCTTGAAGTTGTTCATCGCGAATTTGACGGTGGTCAACCAGTCGCTGCCGGCCATGTCGGGGAACCAGCGCTTGTCCTCTTCGGTCGGGTTTTCGCAGATCCGGCGGATGTCGCGGAACATCGAGAAGCCCAGTGTGTAGGGGTTGATGCCACTGTAGTAGGGACTGTCAAAGCCTGGCTGGAAGATCACCCCGCAGTGCGATTGCAGGAACTCGATCATGAAGCCTTCGTCGACCAGGCCCTCGTCGTAGAGATCATTGACCAGCGTGTAGTGCCAGAAGGTCGCCCAACCTTCGTTCATGACCTGGGTCTGGCGCTGCGGATAGAAGTACTGCGCCACCTTGCGTACGATGCGCACCACCTCGCGTTGCCAGGGCTCCAGCAGCGGCGCATGCTTTTCGATGAAATAGAGGATGTTTTCCTGGGGCTCGGCCGGGAATCGCTTGCGCTCGTCCTGATCGTGCTCCTTGCCCGGCGCCAGCGGGATGGTGCGCCAGAGATCATTGACCTGGCGCTGCAGGTACTCCTCACGCTCGGCCTGGCGGCGACGTTCTTCTTCGGCGGAAATGGGGTAGGGGCGCTTGTAGCGGTCGACGCCGTAGTTCATCAGCGCATGGCAGGAATCCAGCAGGTCTTCCACCGCGTCGATGCCGTGTCGCTCCTCGCAGCGGGCGATGTACTGCTTGGCGAAGACCAGGTAATCGATGATCGAGCTGGCATCGGTCCAGGTGCGGAACAGGTAATTGCCCTTGAAGAAGCTGTTGTGGCCATAGCAGGCATGGGCGATCACCAGGGCCTGCATCATGATGGTGTTTTCTTCCATCAGGTAGGCGATGCAGGGGTCGGAGTTGATCACGATCTCATAGGCGAGCCCCATCTGGCCGCGCTTGTAACCTTTTTCGGTGGAGAGGAACTGCTTGCCATAGGACCAGTGGTGATAGCCGATCGGCATGCCCACCGAGGCATAAGCGTCCATCATCTGTTCAGCTGAGATGATCTCGATCTGGTTGGGGTAGGTGTCGAGTCCGTAGCGTTCGGCAATGCGACCGATCTGGCGATCGTATTCCTGGATGAGCTCGAACGTCCATTCCGAGCCGGTGGAGATGGGCTGACGTTTCATGTATCCCCCTCAGCTGACGAGCCGACGCTGGAAAAGCTCACGGAACACCGGATAGATATCCGCTGCGGAAACCAGTTGCTGCTGGGCGAAGCCTTCGGGGAAAGCCTCGCGCACGTTTTCGTATTCGTACCACAACGCCTGGTGCTCGCGGGGCGTGATTTCCACGTAGGAAAAATACTGGACGAACGGCATGATCTGGTTGACCAGGATGTCCCGGCAGATCGGAGAGTCGTCGTTCCAGTTGTCGCCATCCGAGGCCTGAGCTGCGTAGATGTTCCACTCGTTGACCGGATAACGCTCGGCCATGATCTCCTGCATCATCTTCAGCGCGCTGGAAACGATGGTCCCGCCTGTCTCGCGCGAGTAGAAGAACTCTTCCTCGTCCACCTCCTTGGCGCTGGTGTGGTGGCGAATGAACACCACGTCGATCTTGTCGTAGCTTCGTTTCAGGAACAGGTACAGCAGGATGAAGAACCGCTTGGCGATGTCCTTGGTGGACTGGGTCATGGAGCCCGATACGTCCATCAGGCAGAACATCACCGCCTTGGAGCTGGGGTTAGGCTGCTTCGACAGCAGGTTGTACTTGAGGTCGAAGGTGTCGAGAAAGGGCACCCGGTCGATGCGGCTGCGCAGGCGTTCGATCTCCAGTTCGGCAGCCTGAATGTCATCGAGGTTGTCCGGCTCTTCGAGCCGCAAGCGTTCGAGTTCGGCCTTGACCTGACGCAACTTGCCACGGCTGCTTCCCGACAGGGCGATGCGCCGGGCGTGGGCCGAGCGGAGCGTGCGCACGATATTGATGCGCGACGGGTTCCCCTCGCTGCTGATGCCTGCCCGCACCGTCTTGAAGGTATCGGCGCCGGTGATGTGCCGCTTGATCAGATTGGGCAGCTCCAGGTCCTCGAACATGAAGTCGAGAAACTCTTCCTGGGTGATCTGGAAGACGAACTCATCCATGCCCTCGCCGCTGTTGCTGGCCTGGCCGGCACCCTGGCCGCCACCGCCGCCCTGAGGCCTGGGAATGCGATCCCCGCTGACGAATTCCTTGTTGCCGGGATGCACGATGGTCTGCTTGCCGCCCTTGCCATGGTGCAGGACCGGCTCGTCGATATCGCGACCGGGAATGCTGATTTGTTCGCCATGCTCCATATCGGTGATGGAGCGCCGGCCGACCGCCTCCTCGACTGCTTTCTTGATATGACCACGGTAGCGCCGCAGAAACCGCTGACGGTTTACCGTGCTCTTGTTCTTGCCATTCAGGCGTCGGTCGATCACGTAACTCATAGGCCCCTCCAGGGGAGCTGCAAGCTTCAAGCGACAAGCTGCAAGCCGTGCCTGCAACTCGCCACTCCGTGCTCTTGCTTGCAGCTAACAGCTTGTGGCTTGAGGCTGCTTACTGCGATTTGCGCACCCGCAGATACCACTCGGACAACAGGCGCACCTGCTTCTCGGTATACCCGCGCTCGACCATGCGGGTAACGAAGTCGTTGTGCTTCTGCTGGTCTTCCTTGCTGGCCTTGGCGTTGAAGCTGATGACCGGCAGCAGGTCCTCGGTGTTGGAGAACATCTTCTTCTCGATCACCGCGCGCAGCTTCTCGTACGACAGCCAGCTGGGGTTCTTGCCGTTGTTGTTGGCGCGGGCGCGCAGGACGAAGTTGACGATCTCGTTGCGGAAGTCCTTCGGGTTGCTGATACCGGCCGGTTTCTCGATCTTTTCCAGTTCCTCGTTGAGCGAGGCGCGGTTGAGGATCTCGCCGGTTTCAGGGTCGCGGTATTCCTGGTCCTGGATCCAGAAGTCGGCGTACAGCACATAACGGTCGAAGATGTTCTGGCCGTATTCGCTGTAGGACTCGAGGTAGGCGGTCTGGATCTCCTTGCCGATGAACTCGACGTAACGCGGCGCCAGGTACTCCTTGATGAAGCGCAGGTAGCGCTCGCGCACTTCGGCCGGGAACTGCTCCTGTTCGATCTGCTGCTCCAGCACGTAGAGCAGGTGCACCGGGTTGGCGGCGATTTCATGCGGATCGAAGTTGAACACCTTGGACAGGATCTTGAAGGCGAAGCGGGTAGAGAGCCCGTTCATGCCTTCGTCCACGCCCGCGTTGTCGCGGTACTCCTGGATCGACTTGGCCTTGGGGTCGGTGTCCTTCAGGTTCTCGCCGTCATAGACGCGCATCTTGGAGTAGATGTTGGAGTTTTCCGGTTCCTTCAGGCGCGAGAGTACCGAAAACTGAGCCAGCATCTTCAACGTGTCCGGCGCGCAGTGCGCTCTGGAAAGCGAGCTGTTGATCAGCAGTTTGTCGTAGATCTTCACCTCATCCGATACACGCAGGCAGTACGGCACCTTGACGATGTAGATACGGTCGATGAAGGCCTCGTTGTTCTTGTTGTTGCGGAAGGTATGCCACTCCGACTCGTTGGAGTGGGCCAGCAGGATGCCGTTGAAGGGAATCGCGCCCAGGCCTTCGGTACTGTTGTAGTTGCCCTCCTGCGTGGCAGTCAGCAGTGGGTGCAATACTTTGATCGGAGCCTTGAACATCTCCACGAACTCCATCAGGCCCTGGTTGGCCCGGCACAGCGCGCCCGAATAGCTGTAGGCGTCCGCGTCGTTCTGCGGGAAATCTTCGAGCTTGCGGATATCCACCTTGCCCACCAGCGCGGAGATGTCCTGGTTGTTCTCGTCGCCCGGTTCGGTCTTGGCGACCGCGATCTGGTTGAGAATCGAGGGATAGAGCTTCACGACACGGAACTTGGAGATGTCGCCGCCATACTCCTGCAGGCGCTTGGTGGCCCAGGGCGACATGATGGAGCTCAGGTAACGGCGAGAGATGCCGTAGTCCTCCTCGAGGATCTCGGCATCTTCGGCGGGATTGAACAGGCCCAGGGGCGACTCGAAGACCGGCGACCCCTTGATCGCGTAGAAGGGTACGTGCTCGATGAGTTGCTTGAGCTTCTCGGCCAGGGACGACTTGCCCCCACCGACCGGGCCCAGGAGATAGAGGATCTGCTTCTTCTCTTCCAGCCCCTGTGCGGCATGGCGGAAGTAGGAAACGATCTGCTCGATGCAGTCTTCCATTCCGTGAAAGTCAGCGAAGGCCGGATAACGGCGAATCACCTTGTTCGCGAAAATGCGCGAGAGACGCGGGTCGCTAGTGGTGTCGACGAGTTCAGGCTCGCCGATGGCCATGAGCATGCGTTCTGGCGCGGTGGCATAGGTTCTCGGATCCTGCTTGCACAGATCGAGATACTCCTGCAGTGAATATTCCTCTTGGCGAGTCGCTTCAAAGCGTTGCTGGAAGTGGCTGAAAATACTCATGACTTCACCTCGGTCGATGCTCGGAGCCGGCGTGCCATCAGGCATTCCCAGGCCGCCGACACAATCGGCTGGCGCCTGTTACGTCTGATGGTCGTTGAGTTCTTGTGGCCCGGAAACCACTTGGCCTGTGTGGCCTAATGGGCCCTGCAAATGGGATGCCGCCTGCCCCTCTGGATCTACTGTATCTCGACACCACCCCCCATAACCGATCTGGATCGGCAGGCGGATGCGCCCTGAACGGCCCAGCCCATGGCATGCAGCCGGTCGCCCCCTTTGGAGGGTCCCATCAAAAGGATAGTTCGGTTTTCGGGTGTTGCAGGACGAACAATAGGTTTCGCGGCATGACCGAGCCCCCGAGGAGGTGCGTGCGCTATCTTGGTGCGCGATCGAGGCGGAGCGGCAGCTCAGGCGCCATCTTCGATCTCTTCGGGATACAGGCTGCGCCACATTTCAAACCCACCGTCGAGGCTGTACACCTCGGAAAATCCTTGGTTGGTGAGATAGGCCGCGGCATTCTGACTGGAGTGGCCGTGGTAGCAGGTCACGATCAGCGGTGCATCGAAGTCGGCGCCGGCGAGAAAATCGGGCAGGTTCTGATTGTCAATCCGCGTGGAGCCGGTGATATGGCCGCTGGCGAAGCTCTGTGGGTCACGGATATCGACCACCACGGCGCCATTTTCGCGCAGGGTGGCGGCTTCGGATGGGGCAATGCGTTTGAAGTCACTCATCAGCGGGTCTCTTGCAGTCATGGCAGTGAAGTTCGCCAGTATCGAGGTTCGCCAGCGTCATGGCATTGCCCCAGACACAACCGGTGTCCAGGGCATAGACGTCCGGCTCGTCGCAACGGCCTTCCAACGCCGCCCAGTGGCCGAATACCAGACGGTGGCCGCGGGTCTTGCGCTCGGCGTGCTGGAACCAGGGCGCGAAGCCGCTGGGTGCGGTTCCCAGCCCTTCCTTGGCGACGAGATCGAGGGTGCCGTCCGCGGTGCAGAAGCGCATCCGGGTGAAGTAGTTGGTAATCACTCGGAGCCGCTCCACGCCCTTGAGGTTCTTGTTCCACTTGGCCGGCTGGTTGCCGTACATGCCGTCCAGGAAGGGCTTCACGCAGGCGTCGTCACGTAGCGCCTGTTGCACCTCGGCCGCCCGCCGCAGCGCCTTGGCGATGCTCCACTGCGGAGGGATTCCGGCATGCACCATGGTGAGGTCGCGCTCGGGATCGTGGTGGACCAGTTCGAGCCCGCGCAACCAGTCGATGAGCTCGCTACGGTCCGGCGCGTCGAGAATGGGTTGCAGGGTGTCGGATTTCTTCATCCGCTCAACATCGTAGGCGACTGCCAGAAGATGCAGATCATGGTTGCCCAGCACGCTGACCGCCGAGGTGCCCAGGTCGCGGACGAATCGCAGGCACTCCAGCGATTTCGGCCCGCGATTGACGAGATCGCCCACAAGCCACAGGCAATCCCGGGATGGGCTGAAAGCGGCCCGATCGAGCAGCTTCAACAGCGGATCAAGGCAACCTTGCAGGTCACCTACGGCGTAAAGGGTCATCGAAGCCTTGCCTCGCAAACGTCAGTGCAGGGCACCGGGCACGGCCAGCCGGAAAGGCGCGATCTCGGCGTCGAAACTCTGGCCATCATCGGCCAGCATCTGGTAGCTGCCCTGCATGCTGCCGACGCGCGAAGCGAGCAGGGTTCCGCTGGTGTAGCTGTGGCTCGCCCCTGGGGCGATCACCGGCTGTTCACCCACCACGCCCGCGCCGCGAACTTCCTGTACCTTGCCGTCGCCGTCGGTGATGATCCAGTGGCGGGACAGCAGCTGCGCCGATACGGTGCCGTTATTGGTGATGGTTATCTTGTAGGCAAAGGCAAAGCGGTTTTGTTCCGGCTCGGACTGCTCGGCCAGGTAGCGGGTGGTGACGTCGACATCGATGCGATAGCGGGGATCGGTCATGAGTGTTCCTGTCGGTCGGGCGGTCATCGGCGCGCGGCCAGTTGGTCGGCCAGGCGCACGAAGGCAGCCAGGTCCAGCTGTTCGGGGCGCAGGCCGCCGTCCACGCCAGCGGCTTCGATGGCCTCGTGGTCGAGCAGACCCTTGAGTGTGTTGCGCAAGGTCTTGCGGCGCTGGTTGAAGGCTTCGCGAACGATGCGCTCCAGCTGCAGGGGATCCTTTGCGATGTGCGGCGCAGTGGCGTGGGGGGTCAGTCTGACAATGGCCGAGTCGACCTTGGGCGCCGGGTTGAAGGCCCCGGGGCCGACGTTGAACAGGTGTTCGACCTGGCAGTGGTACTGGACCATGATCGACAGTCGACCCCAGTCGCCGCCGCCGGGCGAGGCGGCCATGCGCTCGACCACTTCCTTCTGCAGCATGAAATGCATGTCGCGGATCAGCGGGGCATGGGCCAGCAGATGAAAGATCAGCGGCGTGGAAATGTTGTACGGCAGGTTGCCGACGATGCGTAGGCTGCGCGGTGCCTCGGCCAGTTGGGCGAAATCGAACTTGAGTGCATCGCCCTGGTGCAGGGCGAAGCGCGGGGCCTGGCTGAAGCGTGTCCTGAGCAGGGGTACCAGATCGTGGTCGAGTTCGATGACGTCAAGACGCGCACCGCTGCCCAGCAGCCCCTCGGTGATGGCGCCCTGGCCGGGGCCGATCTCCACCAGATGCTCATCCTCACGCGCATGGATGGCCCTGAGAATGCGATGGATGACCCCCGCATCATGCAGGAAATTCTGGCCAAAGCGCTTGCGCGCGCGATGTTGATAAAGCTCGGACATGGCTGAAGCTCCAGAAAAACAGCCTGAAGCCTTTAGCTCGCAGCTGGAATGAAAAACGAAGTCTAGCAGGCGCCGACGCCAAAGGGCCTCTGGGCTGGGCGTCCAGCGCTGAGCTGGACGACGAGCTCGTTGTCGGTCATGCCTTCGGCGAAGGCGACCTTGCGGTGCGGTAGAGCGCTCTGTCGGGGTACGCCCTGCGGCCAACCCGACCTACGCCCGACACCGGCGGCGCCGTGTCACGGTGCCTTCGCCGCTTCGGCCATCTGATAAGCCGTTTCCAGCGCTACCTGCAGGCTGCCGGTGTCGATGCGGCCGGTGCCGGCGAGATCCAGGGCGGTGCCGTGGTCGACCGAGGTGCGGATGATCGGCATCCCCAGGGTCACATTGACCGCGGCGCCGAACCCTTTGTACTTGAGCACTGGCAGGCCCTGGTCATGGTACATGGCCAATACCGCGTCACAGTGCTCCAGGTTCTTCGGGGTAAAGAGGGTGTCGGCAGGCAGCGGGCCGACCAGGTCCATGCCGTCGGCGCGTAGCCGTTCGAGGCACGGCTCGATGATCTCGATCTCTTCGCGGCCCAGGTGCCCACCTTCCCCGGCATGTGGGTTGAGGCCGCAGACCAGGATGCGTGGCCGGTTCAGGCCGAATTTCTCCACGAGGTCTCGATGCAGGATCCGCGTGACCTGCTCCAGTCGGTCGCCGGTGATGGCTGCGGCCACGTCCTTGAGAGGCAGATGCGTGGTCACCAGTGCCACCCGAAGACCCTGAGTGGCGAGCATCATCACCACCTGGGGCGCGCCGGTCAGTTCGGCGAGAAATTCGGTGTGGCCGGAAAACGCCGTGCCCGCCTCGTTGATCACACCCTTGTGGACCGGGGCGGTGATCATCCCGGCGAAATCACCGTCGATACAACCCTGGCCAGCTCGGGTCAGGGTTTCCAGTACGTAGGCGGCGTTGCGTGGGTCGAGCTGGCCACTCTGGGCCGCTATGGCCAGCGGGGTATCCCAGACGTAGAGTGTGCCGGCCGGCGCCGGCAGCTCTGGCCAGCGGCCGGGCGAGACAGCTACGAGATCGACCTGTACGCCGAGTTCGGCCGCTCGCGCGTGCAGCAGCTCGAGGTCGGCCACCACCACCAGAACCCGGGGCTGGGCTTGCGCGGCGAGCAGCAGGCAGAGGTCGGGGCCTATGCCTGCCGGTTCACCAGGGGTGAGGGCGAAGCGATGGACGTTCAGATCTTGATCTCGACGTAGGCTTCGTCACGGATCTGGCGCAGCCAGGACTGCAGCTCCTCGTCGAACTTGCGGTTGCGCAGCAGGTTCGCAGCCTGTTGCTCGCGATATTCCTGGCTGGCGTCGGTGGCGCGACGGCCGAGGACTTCCAGCACATGCCAGCCATAGGGGGTGCGGAACGGCTCGGACAACTCGCCGCTGGCGGTGTCTGCCATGACCTGGCTGAATTCCGGCACCAGGGAGTTGGGGTCGATCCAGTCCAGGTCGCCGCCATTGAGCGCCGAGCCAGGGTCTTCGGAGAAATTGCGTGCCAGCTCGGCGAAATCCTCGCCGGCGCGCAGACGCACATGCAGCCGCTCGGCCAGTTGCCGGGCTTCGGTTTCGCTGCGGATCTCGCTCGGCTTGATCAGGATGTGGCGCACGCGCACTTCCTGGCGAACCTGGGTTTCGCCGCCGCGCTTGTCGGTCAGCTGGATGAGGATGAAGCCCGGGGGCGTGCGGATCGGCTCGGTCACCTGGCCGACCTGCATGTCGCCGACCATGGTGTCGAAGGGTGGCGGCAGCTGGGCGGCGCGGCGCCAGCCCATGTCGCCACCTTCGAGGGCGTTCTCGCTGGCCGAGCGGGCCATGGCGAGGCGGCCGAAGTCTGCGCCCTGGCGTGCCTGCTCGTAGGTGTCGCGAGCGGCGGCTTCGGCAGCCTGGATAGTGGCGGCGTCGGCTGCCTCGGGCACCGGAATCAGAATGTTGGCCAGGCGGTACTCCTCCGAAAGCTGCAGCTTGCCCAGATCGGAGGCGAGAAAGCTCTGCACCTCCTGGTCGGACACCTGAACGCGTTCGGCCACGCGGCGCTGGCGTACCCGGGTAATGAGCATCTCGCGGCGGATCTGTTCGCGCGCCTGCTCAGGGCTCATGCCGTCACGGGCCAGTGCCTCGCGAAACTGCTCGAGGCTCATGTTGTTGCGCTGGGCAATGGTGGCCATTGCCTGATTGAGCTCTTCGTCGCCGATGCGGATGCCGGAGCGTTCGGCCAGCTGCAGCTGGAGGTTCTCGGCGATGAGTCGCTCCATGACCTGCTGACGCATTTCCTCTTCAGGCGGCAGCTCGACGCCGCGCTGGGACATGGTGTTGCGGACCTCGCGCAGGCGCTGTTGCAGCTGGCTCTGCATGATCACGTCGTTGTCGACGATGGCCACGATGCGGTCGAGCGGCTGTACCTGAGCAAATGCCTGGCCGCCACAGGTGAGGCCGCCGAACAGGGCGGTGGCCAGCGCCAGCGGGCGCAGGTAATCAGTAAGCTTGGTCTTCACGTTCACGGTAGCCTTGAATGCCTTGGTCGAGGAAGGTGTCGGTCGCACTGCCGACCACGTTGCCGAGTCCCTTGAACACGATCTGCAGGAATATGCCGCGGTCCGGCTCGTCGTTGCGCGCGGGATCGAGGCTGACCTCGTCATAGTCGATCCAGTAGCGGTTGATCAGCCGTACTTTCCAGCAGCAGCTGTCGTATTCGAAGCCGCCGAAGGCTTCGAGGGTGCGGTTCTGGGCGTAGTCATACTGCCAGCGGGCAACCAGGCTCCATTGCTGAAGCACCGGCCAGACGGTGGAGAAGTCATGCTGCTGGATCTTGTAGTAGTCCTGGATGTATTCCGGGGTACCCGGTACGCCGAAGTCGGCGTTGTAGGTCCAGGTGCCGCTCGCCTGGTCGAAACGCATGGTGTCGTTGCGATAACGATATCCCAGGTTGACGATCTTGTTGGGGTTGTCCGCCGGCTGGTAATGGAACATGGCGCTGCCGGAGATGGTGGTGCCGGTATCCGGATCCCAGTTGAAATGGGAGGAGAAGCGCCAGTCGCGGTTGTAGCGATACATGTACTCCAGCGCATAAGGCGAGACATCCGCCTGGGCGCCGGCCCGCTCGCGGTAATCGATGCCGGGTAGCTGGACGCGGCGGTCGCGGAAATACAGCGCCTGGCCGAAGCTGAAGGTCTGGCGCTCGAAGCCGTTGGGCTCGATCCAGCGGCTGGTCACGCCCAGCGATAGCTGGTTGGCATCGCCGATACGGTCGCGTCCGGAGAAGCGGTTGTCGCGCCACAGTTGTGCGTAGCTGAAGGCAAACTCGCCGGAATCGAAGACGGGAATGTCCTGCTGGTCTTCATAGGGTACATAGAGATAGAACAGCCGCGGTTCGAGCGTCTGCCGGTAGGGGTTGCCGAACCACTGGGTGTCGCGGTCGAAGTACAGTCCGCTGTCGAGGCTGGCGATGGGCACGCCGCGATTCTGGCTGCTGTTGAAGGTCTGGTCGCCCAGGGTTGCCTGGCCACGGCTGTCCAGGTCCAGTTCGTACTGGGTGAAGGCATAGCGAAGCGAGGGTTTGATGTAACCCCAGCTCCAGTCCATCGGCAGGCTGACGCCGGGCTCGAGGTGCAGGCGTTCGCCCTCGGCGCGGTTCAGGCCGACCAGGCGGTCGTCGTACCACTGTTCGGGGACGCCGTTTTCGTTGATGAAGTCACCGCTGCGCAGGCTGCGTTTGAAGTTGACGTATTCACCCGCGTAGTCGAAGCGCAAGCCGCCAGGCTGGACGGGCAGGAAGCCGTTCAGGGTCAGTTGCGGCATGCGGTCGTAGGGGGTGATGTCGACGATGGTCGCCCGCTCGTAGGCGTGCAGGTTCAGCCCGGCGGTGAAGGTGTCGCCGCGATAGCTCAGCGCAGCCCGTTGGGTGACGAATTCCGGGCGGGACGTCCTCAGATGGGTGTCGAGATCCTGGAAATAGTAGGGGTCGCTGATGTCGGTGTAATCGAGTTCGGCCAGCCAGCGCGAGTCGAGGCCGGTGTGATTCTGCAGGCTGTACATCCAGCGCTGGTCCTCGTACTCCGACTGCAGGCGGCGCTCGTCTTCCTGGTCGTCCAGGTAGGCGGCGGAGATGCTGCCCTCGCTGTTGCGGGTCAGGTAGCGGAACTCGCCCTCCATCAGCAGCCCGCGCTCGCTCATGTAGTGCGGGTACAGGGTCGCGTCGAAGTTGGGCGCCAGGTTGAAGTAATACGGTGTGATCAGTGAGGCGCCGGTGCGCGAGGAGCTCGACAGGCCCGGCATCAGAAAGCCCGACTGGCGGCGATCGTCCAGCGGGAAATGGATGTAGGGGGTATAGAAAACCGGAATGTCCTTGACGCGAAGCGTCACGTTGGTCGCCGAACCGAAGCCGCGGGCCTGGTCGAGGGTGACGTTGTTGCCACGCAGGTGCCAGGTGTTGCGGCCGGGTTCGCAGCGGGTATAGGTACCATCCTTGAGGCGGATGATCGCGGTGTCTTCGCGCTTGATGTACTGGGCGCTGCCGCGCACCTGGCCTTCGTGAAGGATGTACTCGGCGTTGTCGATGCTGGCTTCGCCGGTGTCGAGCATCAGTTCGGCGCGGTCACCGAGCAGCAGGGCGCCGCGGTCGCGCAGGCGGACGTTGCCGATGAGCTCGCCGCGGTTTTCCAGCTGGTTCAGTCTAGCTTCGTTGGCCTCGGCCTGGATTCGTCCCTGGCGCAGCACCACGTCGCCGGCGAGGGTCGCCGTTTCGGTCTGCTGCTCGTAGCGCGAGGCCTCCGCCGAGACATAGGTCGGCGCCTGGCTCATGGGGGTTTCGTCGAACTGTCCAGGCCGTCTCGGCTCCACATAGCTGCCGGAGCAGTAGGGGCCGATCTCGGCCAGCTGGGCGCTGCTCAGCTGTTCGCGAGGCACCCAGTCAAGATGACTGTAGTCGGCACTGCGCACGGTCGACGCGCGGCCGCTGCGCGGGGACTCGGCTCTGCGGGGCTCGGCTGCCGCGGCAGTCGCTGCCGGAGCGGTCTCCTGGACAGGCCGTGGCGGCAATGCCGACGGCCGCTCTGCCGCGGCGCAGCTCCAGCCGCCACCGGGGCCCACTTCGCAGGCAAACTGCTCGGCGGCCGTGGCGAGCGAGGCTGCCATTGGCTGCAGGGCAAGGAGACTACCGGTGAAGAGGAGTGGGAACTTCTGATGAAACGAGGGATGCTTGACTGCCATCTTGTACTCGGGTCCTGGCTTCCTGCAAGCCATCGGCCGGCAAGGCTTCTGCCATCTCGATGGGCCGAAAAATATCCCGGATAATAAAGCATGACCTGCCCATCGGCTAGCGCCGCGGAGACCCCTATGCTGCACCCAGACACACGCCTGCAAGCCCTTGGCGACTGGCTCGACGCTCGACTGCCGGCCCTGTTCGCCGCCCGCTGCTGGGGCGATGTGCCCGAAGGCCAGCTGAGCCCGGCCAGCAGCGACGCCAGTTTTCGGCGCTACTTTCGCTGGGAGGGCGGCGGTCGCAGCCTGATCCTGATGGACGCGCCGCCGCCCCAGGAAGACTGCCGCCCCTTCGTCAAGGTGGCCGGCCTGCTGGCCGCGGGCGGGGTGCATGTGCCCGAAGTGCTGGCGGCCGATCTCGATCGGGGCTTCCTGCTGCTGGACGACCTCGGGCGGCAGACCTACCTGGACGTGATCGACGAGAGCAACGCCGATGCGTTGTTCGCCGATGCCATCGAAGCGCTGCTGCGCTTTCAGTGCCAGCCAGTCGCGGCCCCACTGCCAGGCTATGACGAAGCCCTGCTGCGGCGGGAGTTGCAGCTGTTTCCCGAATGGTATGTCGAGCGTCATCTGCAAGCCCCTTTCACCGGAGAGCAGGAGGCCGCCTGGCAGCGCGTCTGCCGGCTGCTGATCGACTCGGCCCTGGCCCAGCCGCAGGTGCTGGTACACCGTGACTACATGCCCCGGAACCTGATGGTCAGCGAACCCAACCCCGGTGTGCTGGACTTCCAGGATGCGGTGCTCGGCCCGCTGAGCTACGACGTCACCTCCCTGTTCAAGGACGCCTTTCTCAGCTGGCCCGAAGAACGGGTGCAGGGCTGGCTCGAATCCTACTGGGAGCAGGCACGGGCCCATGGATTGCCGGTTCCCGAGCACTTTGCCGATTTTCAGCGCGCCAGCGACCTGATGGGCGCGCAGCGTCACCTGAAGGTGATCGGCATCTTCGCGCGCATCTGCCATCGTGATGGCAAACCCCGTTATCTGGAGGATGTGCCGCGCTTCTTCAGCTACTTGCGGACGGTGCTGGGGCGGCGGCCGGAGCTGGCCGAGCTCGGCGCTTTGCTCGATGAGCTGGAGTCGCGCACATGAAGGCGATGATTCTCGCCGCGGGCAAGGGCGAGCGGATGCGTCCGCTCACCCTGCACACACCCAAGCCACTGATCCGCGCGGCCGGCGTGCCGCTGATCGAATACCACGTGCGTGCGCTGGCCGCGGCCGGTTTCCGTGAACTGGTGATCAACCATGCCTGGCTGGGCGAGCAGATCGCAGCCTACCTGGGCGATGGCGCCCGCTTCGGCGTCGAGATCAGCTATTCGCCCGAGGCTGAGCCGCTGGAAACCGGTGGCGGCATCCGCCGGGCGCTGCCCTTGCTTGGCGAGGCGCCGTTTCTGGTGGTCAACGGCGATATCTGGACCGACTGCGATTTCGCTGGCCTGCGTCGACCGCTGGCAGGGCTGGCGCATCTGCTGCTGGTGGATAATCCGGCGCATCATCCACAGGGGGATTTCCACCTGCAGCAAGGGCGGGTCGACGACGGCGGGCAGCCCCGGCTGACCTACAGTGGCATCGGGGTGTTCAGCCCGGCCTTGTTCGCCGGCACCGGGGAAGGTGCCTTCAAGCTGGCACCACTGCTGCGCCGGGCCATGGCCGAGGGACGGGTCAGCGGCGAGCGACATGCCGGCCGCTGGGTCGATGTCGGCACCCTCGAGCGGCTGGCCGAAGTGGAGCGCATCATCAAGGAGCAATGCTAGATGTTCTGGCCCATCACTCTGCTGGGCGCCATTGCTGGCTGGCTTATCGCCAGTATCCCGGGCGCTCTTCTGGGCGGCCTGCTGGGACTGATCCTCGATCGCCGCCTGCGGCTCAACTCCTGGGCGGCCTTGCGCGAGCGCATGCGTGGAACCCCGGCGCTGCAGGGCAACGAACTGCTGTTCGTGCTGCTCGGTCGGTTGGCCAAGTGCGATGGCCATGTCGCGCCAGCACACATCCAGGCCGCACGCCTGGAGATGATCCGGCGCAAGCTGGACGAGCGCGGCGAGCAGGCCGCGATCAAGGCATTCGGCCGTGGCAAGCGCGATGCTAGCGGCCTGCGCGAACCGCTGCGACGCCTGCGCGGGCGCGACGATGAGGCCAGGGCGGTGCTCGAAGCCTGCTGGCGCCTGGCGCGGGCCAACGGCGGCGTGAGCCCGCGTCAGCACGAGCTGATCCTGCTCTGGGGTGGCTGGATGGGCTGGGACCAGGCCGCGGTGGCCGCGCTCGACACGCGCCGGCGCCGCGAGCCGCCCACCCTGCACGGCGGCGCCTATCAGGATGCGCTGCGGCTGCTCGGGGTGACGGCGGTCAGCGAACCGCGGGAGATCAAGCAGGCCTATCGACGCCTGCTCAGCCAGCACCATCCGGACAAGCTCGCCGGCAGTGGCGCCAGTGCCGAACAGATCCGCCAGGCCACCGAACGCACCCGCCAGTTGCAGGACGCCTACGCGCTGATCCGCCAGCGCCAGGGATTTCGCTAGCGCTCCGGCTGTGGCCAGTCAAACCTGTCGCACCCTCGGCCGTAGGCCGGATTAGCGCAGCGAAATCCGGCGACCCATGGCCGTGCGGGTTTTCATCAGCGGTAGGTCGGATTAGCGCAGCGTAATCCGACAACGAATGGCCTCGCAGCCTGGTATCAGCGCTCCAGCCAGCCGCGGATGCGGCGCAGCAGCTGCTCCTGCTCGTTCGCCTGATCGCCTGGCAGCGGCTGCAGGCCGACCTGGGTATAGGCGTCGTGCCCGGTCTGGCGGCTCTGGTTGCGCCGCGCGCGGGCTTCGTTTTCGGCGCGGCCGCCGTCACGGTAATAGAAGTCGCCGAGCGGCAGGGGTACCTGCAGCGCCTCCAGTGGCTCGCCTTGCGCCGCCGGGCGTCGTGGCGAGATCAGGCCGATCCGGCGCACATCGGCGAAGGTGTTGTTCGTCTTGAAATGCAAGGCCCAGTAGCCGCCGGTGCCGTGACCGATAAGGATCACCGGGCCGGCCCCGCGGCTTGCGGCCAGGTCCATGCCCGCCTCGATGCGCGCGGCGACCTGCTGGGTGTGGGTCAGCGGCTCGCGCGCAGGCTCGGGCTCCTCCCAGGCGGCGTCATCGGTGGGCGGCTCTTCGAAGTCCGGCTCAGGCTCCGGTTCGGGCTCCGGCTCCGGCTCTGGCTCCGGCTCCGGCTCTGGCTCAGGTTCTGGTTCGGGCTCGTCAGGCTCGGTCTCAGGGATGTCAGGCTCCGGTTCGGTCGGCGCAGGCGCTGGCGGCAGCAGCGGGTCGGCGACCGGCAGGGGGGCGGGCTCGGGCTCGGGCAGGCTCAGGCTGAGGGTATGCCAGCCATGGTCGGTGAGCCCGTGGCGCAGTGGGCTGATCGCCCGCGGCCAATCGGCATGTTCGCCATCGCCATGCAGGAAGATGACCACGCCCCTGGCCTCGGGGCTATTGGCGTCCAGCCAGAGTGCAACAAAGGTCTCGTCGCCGGCCACCAGGCGATGCGTCTGCTGCGGATAGCGCCGCGCCAGCGCCTCGCCTTGCTCGACACTGCGCAGACTCACCGGCAGGCGTTCGTCGGCCAACGGCGGCGGGCTGCCGAGCAGGACGGTAGATAAAAGGGCGATGGACAGGCGCGACAGCATCGTTGACTCCCAGGCGATGCGTCAGCCTAGCCGCCCCATCGGCACTTGACCAGCCGCCCCGCTGGCTCGGTTAGAATGGCGGCCTACTCTTTGTCCGAGGTGCGTCATGCAACCCTTCGCCATCGCCCCGTCGATCCTCTCCGCCGACTTCGCCCGCCTGGGTGAAGAAGTGGACAAAGTGCTCGCCGCGGGTGCCGACATCGTCCATTTCGATGTGATGGACAACCATTACGTCCCCAACCTCACCATCGGTCCGATGGTCTGCAGCGCGCTGCGCAAGTACGGCATCACCGCGCCCATCGACGTGCACCTGATGGTCAAGCCGGTCGACCGCATCATCGGCGACTTCCTCGAGGCCGGCGCCAGCTACATCACCTTTCACCCGGAAGCCTCCGAGCACATCGACCGCTCGCTGCAGCTGATCCGCGATGGCGGTGCCAGGGCCGGGCTGGTATTCAACCCGGCCACGCCGCTGGATGCCCTCAAATACGTCATGGACAAGGTGGACATGATCCTGCTGATGAGCGTGAACCCGGGCTTCGGCGGGCAGAAATTCATTCCCGGCACCCTGGACAAGCTGCGCGAGGCGCGTGCGCTGATCGATGCCTCGGGCCGCGACATCCGTCTGGAGATCGACGGCGGGGTGAACGTGAAGAATATCCGCGAGATCGCCGAGGCGGGGGCCGACACCTTTGTCGCCGGGTCGGCCATCTTTGGTCAGCCGGACTTCAAGGTGGTGATCGACGCCATGCGGGCGGAGCTCGCCCAGGTACCTGCATGACTCCGCTGGAAAGGCTGTTCGGCGGCCAACTGCCGAAGCTGGTGATGTTCGACCTCGACGGCACCCTGATGGACTCGGTGCCGGACCTGGCGGCGGCGGTGGACTCCATGCTGATCCAGCTGGGTCGCCCGCCGGCGGGCATGGCGCGGGTGCGTGACTGGGTGGGCAACGGTTCGCCGACGCTGGTTCGCCGTGCCCTGGCCGGTCAGCTGGATGACAGCGGGGTGGACAGGGCCGAGGGCGAAGTCGCGCTCGGCCTGTTCATGAAGGCCTACGCCGGCGGTCATGCGCTGACCACCGTGTATCCCGGCGTTGCGCCCCTGCTGCGCTGGCTGCGTACGCGGGCCATCCCCCTGGCGGTGATCACCAACAAGCCAGAGCAGTTCGTCGAGCCCTTGCTCAGGGAAAAGGAGCTTGGGCATTTCGACTGGATCGTCGGCGGCGATACCCTGCCGAACCAGAAGCCCGACCCGGCCGGACTGCTGCATGTGCTGAGCCAGGCGGGGGTGAGCGCCGACGAGGCGTTGTTCATCGGTGACTCGCGTAACGACGTGCTGGCGGCCCGGGCGGCCGGGGTACGTTGCGTGGCGCTCACCTATGGCTACAACCATGGCCGGCCGATCGCCGAGGAAAAGCCGGACCGGGTCCTCGACGACTTGCGCGAGCTGCTCGTTTGACGGCAGAACCGACAGGGGCGATTCCTGCCTGCTGCCACCCGGCTTGCAGGTCGCCGGCTGCTGCTGCTAGTGTTTCGGCCTTCCTTCCCGCCCAAGAGATTGTCGTCGTGGTGGTTGCGCGCAAACACTGGATGAATCTCTTCAAGGCGATCGCCCGCTGGCGCTGGCGCGCCTGACCCGTCCTGCCGGTTCTCCGGCGCGTTTGCTTTCCGACCGTTTGACCGAGGCGCCGAGGCGCGCCTGCCACGAGACTGATCATGAACCGCGAAGAATTCCTGCGCCTGGCCGCCCAAGGCCACAACCGCATCCCGCTGCACTTCGAAACCATCGCCGATTTCGACACCCCGCTGTCGCTGTACCTGAAGCTCGCCGATGCGCCCAATTCCTACCTGCTGGAATCGGTGCAGGGCGGCGAGAAATGGGGGCGCTACTCCATCATCGGCCTGGCCTGCCGCACCGTGCTGCGCGTCCATGGCCATCAGGTCAGCATCAAGGTCGACGAGGTGGAGACCGAGCGTCATGAGGTGGACGACCCGCTGGCCTTCGTCGAAGAGTTCAAGGCGCGTTACCGCGTCGCGCCGGTCGGCCATCTGCCGCGCTTCAACGGCGGCCTGGTGGGCTATTTCGGCTACGACAGCGTGCGCTATGTCGAAAGCAAGCTCGCCCATTGTCCGCATCCGGACCCGCTGGGGACGCCGGACATCCTGTTGATGGTGTCCGATGCGGTGGTGGTGTTCGACAACCTGGCGGGCAAGATGCATTGCATCCTGCTCATCGATCCGGGCGAGGACCATGCCTTCGAGAAGGGCCAGATGCGCCTGCGTGAACTGCGTGAAAAGCTGCGCCAGCCCCTGGCGCCGCGCATGGGCCTGGATCTGGACGGGGCGGTCCAGGGCGAGCCGGAGTTCACTTCCAGCTTCAGCCGCGATGACTACGAGCAGGCGGTGCTGAAGATCAAGGACTACATCCTTGCCGGCGACTGCATGCAGGTGGTGATCTCCCAGCGCATGTCGATTCCCTTCCGTGCCGCGCCCATCGACCTGTACCGGGCGCTGCGCTGCTTCAACCCGACGCCCTACATGTACTTCTTCAACTTCGGCGACTTCCATGTGGTCGGCAGCTCGCCGGAAGTGCTGGTGCGCGCCGAGGACGGCCTGGTCACGGTGCGCCCCATCGCCGGCACCCGTCCGCGCGGGGCGACCGAAGAGGCCGATCTGGCGCTGGAAGAGGACCTGCTCTCCGACGCCAAGGAGCTGGCCGAGCACCTGATGCTCATCGACCTGGGGCGCAACGACGTCGGCCGGGTGGCGACCACGGGTTCGGTGAAGGTCACCGAAAAGATGGTGATCGAGCGCTATTCCAACGTGATGCACATCGTCTCCAACGTCACCGGCGAGCTCAAGCCGGAGCTTTCCGCCATGGACGCGCTGCGCTCGATCCTGCCGGCAGGGACCCTTTCCGGCGCGCCCAAGGTGCGGGCAATGGAAATCATCGACGAGCTGGAGCCGGTCAAGCGCGGTGTCTACGGCGGCGCGGTGGGTTACCTGGCCTGGAACGGCAACATGGATACTGCCATTGCCATACGCACCGCAGTGATCAAGGGCGGCGAGCTGCACGTGCAGGCCGGCGCCGGCATCGTGGCCGACTCGCAGCCGGCACTGGAATGGGAAGAGACCCTGAACAAGCGCCGCGCGATGTTCCGCGCGGTGAGCCTGGCGGAGCAGTCGGTCAAGTGACGGCAGCGCTCCCTGCTCAGGTGGCGCCTGCGCCCAGTTCCAGAGCGATGGCGTCAGCGGTCTTTTCCAGCTCTTCCCGATAGCGGTCCTGGGAAAAGCCGTTGTCCATCACGGCTTCGGGTCCGGACAGATTGATGGCCGCCACCACCTGCCCCAGATGATTGCGGATCGCACAGGCGATGGCAGTGGAATAGTCCGAGCGGTGCAGCACCCAGCCGCGTTCGCGGTCGTTGGCGATCAGCTGCTGCAGCTCGGGCAGCGTCTTGGGCGCGGGCGGTGGATAATCGTCGAGCCGCGCATGCTGGTAGAGCCCGGCTAGTGCGTCCTCGCCCAGGCCGGTAAGCAGCATGCGGCCCATGGCCGTGCAATGGCAGGGCAGCCGGGTGCCGATGGGAATGTTCACCGACAGCCGCTGCGCGGCGAAGGCGCGGTAGACATAAAGGCTGTCGGTCTGCTCGCGGATGGTCAGGTGGCAGGACAGCGAGGTGCGGTCACGCAGCGCATTGAGGTGCGGCATGGCGATGTCGACGATGTCACGGCTGGCCAGATAGCTGAAGCCGTCCGCCACCACCTGGGGACCCAGTTCGTAGGTGTTGCGGGCCACCTTGCGCAGGTAGCCCATCTCGGTGAGGGTGTGGACGATGCGGTAGATCGACGACACCGTCACTCCCAGACGCTCGGCGATGTCGTTCATGGCCAGAGTGCGCTCGCGGGCGTTGAACATCTGCACGATGGTCAGGCCCCGCTGAAGCGCCGGCACGCGGTAGTCGGTTTCCCGTTCGATGGCTTCTTCGTGAGCGGTCATGAGATCTCCTGGCTAGGGTGAGGCGTTTATCGAGGCGCCAGGGCGTCGATGCCCACGGGCTGGCCGCCGAACTCGCCCATGGCGTCGAGCAGGACATCCCAGAAGTAGTCCACCGAAGCGCGGTCGCACAGAAGCTGGAAACACGGCAGCTCGGCGGGGCCGGCGTTGACGATGATCACGTTGATCCGCGCCGCCGAGGTCTGCGCCACGCTGCCGCGCGGGAAGGCTTCGGGCCGCAGATCGACGGCGCAGAGCTTGGCCATCACCTGGCTGATCCATTCCCCCGTCAGCATCAGCCAGGCATGGCTGTCCTGGCGCGGCAGCAGGTAGTTGGCGCTGGCGCCGAACTGCCAGCCGCGCTCCTCGCCGGCGATACGTTCGCCCCCGTCGGCCAGACTGCCAAGCAACAGGTATTCGGTCTGCGACAGACGCGCCACATGGCTGCCGTCGGCCTGGGTGAGGGCCCGGTTCGGCGCATCCGGGAGCAGGAAGCCGCGGATCTTCAGGTGCTCGGCGGCCGCTGCGCCGCGAAAGCCCACGCGCGCCAGGCAGGTCAGGTCGATCAATCCGCAGCGGCTGAGCAGGCCGCGTTCATCGGCCTCGGTATAGCCGGCGACCAGCTCGCCGCGGCCCACCGGGGCCAGGCGAGCGCCGTGGTGCCTGGGATAGAGGGGGCTACGCTCCTGCGGTGCATTCAGGTTTTGCATGGCTCAGAGCTCCTGGCGCTTGTTGTCGGGATCGAAGAACGGCAGGGTCACCACCCGTGCCTGGACCTGCTTGCCGCCTTCCACGCGAATCGGAATCTGCCCGCCAGGCGTCGCCTGGTCGGCGGCGGCATAGGCCAGGCCGATGATGCAGTCGAGCGTCTCCGAGTACTCACAGGAAGTGACGTTGCCGCTGATGTCCGCGCCCTTGAGCACGAGGTGCCCCTCGAGCGGCTTGGGCGAATCCTTCGGCAGGGTGAAGCCCACCAGCTTGCGCCGTAGCGGCTGCTGCTCGAGGATCTCCACCGAGCGCTTGCCGACGAAGAACGGCTTCTTGCGGCCGATGGCCCAGCCCATGTCGATCTCGGCCGGGGTGGTCATGCCGTCGGTGTCCTGGCTGATGATCACGTGGCCTTTTTCCAGACGCAGCAGGCGCTGGGTCTCGACGCCAAAGGGGCGGATGTCGAACTCGGCCCCGGCTTGCATCAGTGCATCCCAGAGCGCTTCGCCGAAGCGTGCGGGGACGTGGATCTCGTAGCCCAGTTCGCCGACGAAGCCCACCCTGAGCAGCCGCGCCGGGATACCCGCCACGCTGCCGGTACGCACGCCCAGGTAGGGGAAGGCCTCGGCGGACAGGTCGAGGTCGCTGCAGACTTTCGCCAGCACCTTGCGCGCATCCGGCCCCGCCAGGTTGACCGCGGCCATGGCGGCGGTAACGTTGGTGATGTCCACGTCCAGCCGCCATTGGGCGTTCCACTTGAGCATCTGCGTGTAGATGCGGTCCACCCCGCTGGTGGTGGCGGAGACGTAGAAGTGGTTATCGGCGAAGCGCGCACAGACACCGTCATCGATCACCACGCCCTGCTCGTTGGTCATCAGCGCGTAGCGCGAGCGGCCCACCGGCTGCTTGAGAAAACCGAAGGTGTATATGCGGTTGAGCAGTTCGGCGGCGTCGGGGCCGCGCACGTCCAGCCCGCCCAAGGTCGAGACGTCGATCAGGCCGACCTTGCTGCGCACGTGCCGGGCCTCGGCCTGCATGCAGGCGTCGCGCTGGTCGGCCGCGCCATAGTAGGCCGGACGCTGCCAGATGCCAGCCGGCATCATCTTCGCGCCGGCGTCCAGGTGGCGCTGGTGCATGGGCGTCTGGCGATGCGGGTCGAAGCCGCGGCCGGCGATGTGGGCGAGCTTTTCCGGGGCGAACGGCGGCCGTGCGGTGGTGACCCCGGTCTCGCTGACGCTGCGGTTGGTGGCATCGGCCACCAGGCGCGCGGTGGGCAGCGCCGAGTGGCGGCCCTGGGACGGGCCCATGCCGACGGTGGAGAAGCGCTTGACCAACTGCACGTCGCGGTAGCCGTGGCGGGTGGCGTTGACGATATCGCGGATCTGCAGGTCCTCGTCGAAGTCGACGAATTCCTTGCCTTCAGGATGCGGAAAGATCGGCCAGGGGTAGTTCGGCGAAGGCTCTTCCAGCATCCGGCCCTCGACTGCCGGTGCTTCCAGGCCGATCGCGGCCACGGCCTGGACAGCCACCTGGCGGGCCTCCAGCAACAGGTTGTCGAGCCGGTTGTGGCCGTTCACCGAACCGGCGACGCGCAGCCCGGGCGGCAGTCCGCTGAGGTTGAAGGCCGCCTGCTCGTCGTTGTAGCTCAGCTTGCCGCCGGCCTGGCAGAGAAGCTGGTACACCGGCATGTAGCCGCCCGACATGCACAGCAGGTCGCAATCGATGCGCAGGCCCTTGTCGGCGACCTGGCCCTTGCCGACGATGCGCCGCACATCCACACCGCTGAGGTGGCGCAGGCCCTTCTCCGGCAAGGCTTCGTAGACGGTGCTGCCGGAATGGCAGGGGATGCCCGAGCTCTGCAGGGCGGTCAGCAGAGCGGCGTCGGCCCGCCCGGCGCGCAGGTCGACCAGCCCGGCGACTTCCACGCCCTGTTCGTGCAGGTCGAGCGCAGCGAGGTAGCCATCGTCGTTGCCGGTAAGGACCACCGCGCGCTTGCCCGGCCTGACCGCGTAGAGCCGCATCAGGCGCTGGGCGGCGCTGGTCAGCATCACGCCGGGCAGGTCGTTGTTGCGAAACACCACCGGCTGGTCGAAGGCGCCAGCGGCGACGATGCACTGCCTGGCGCGCACCTTGTACAGGCGCTCGCCCTGGATCACCGGCAGGTAGTGGTCGGCGAACCAGGCGTTGCACACCGCCTCGGTGAGGATCTGGATGTTGGCGTGGCTTTCCACCGCGGCCACCAGTCGCCGGCGCAGGCCGTCGCCGCGTTCACCCGCGATGTCGAAGCGTGCCCAGGCCAGCGAACCGCCAAGGATCGGCTGCTGTTCGATGAGCAGCACCTTGGCGCCGGCGTCCGCCGCGGTCAGCGCCGCCTGCAGGCCGGCAGGGCCGGCGCCGATGACCGCCAGGTCGGGAAACAGGAAGGCCTTGTCGTAGTACTCGGGCTTGAAATCGAGGTCCAGCACGCCGAGCCCCGCCTTCTTGCGGATCAGCGGCTCCCAGAGCTTCCAGGCGCCCTTGGGCTTGTAGAAGGCGCGGTAGTAGAAACCCACCGGCATGAACCGGGAAAACTTGCCGAGGTAGGCGTCGCGATCGTTTTCCAGCGAACCGGAGACATTCTGCGCGGCGACCTCCAGGCTGCCCGTCAGGGGCTCGGCATCGGCCAGCACGTTGGGTTCCCGCGGCAGCTGCACCAGGGTGTTGGCGTCCTGTCCGGCCATGCTCAGCGGGCCGCGTGGGCGGTGGTACTTGAACGAGCGCGACATCAGCCACTGGCCGTTGGCGAGCAGGGCGCTGGCGATGCTGTCGCCTTCGAAACCTTCGAAGCCTTTACCCTCGAAGCTGAAGCGGACGGCCTTGCTGCGGTCGATCAGCAGGCCCATGGGGGCGGGCAGACGGTTCATCCTGCTGACTCCTCGCTGGGCATGCTGAACTCGACCCGTTCACTGAAGACTTCCTTCGGGTCGAAGGTGCGAAGGATCTCGTCGGTCACCGTATGACGCTCGGCGAGAAACCAGTAGCTGGAGGCGTTGTGCATCCACCACTCGGTGACCACCCCGGCGCGGTTGTCGGCGTTGAAGACATAATCGGCCCACTCGGCATCGCTGCAGCTGTTGGGGTCAGGCATGTGCTTGAACTCGCCGCCATAGGTGAATTCGCTGATGTTGCGTGGCCCGTTGAGCGGGCAGGGCATGATCTTCATGGGGTCGCCTCAGTTGTTACGGGCATCTATCGCGTTGCAGGAGCGAGCGCGCTTCTACGGAATACGTGGGCTTTGGGTCGCTTGGCCATGGCTCAGTGGCTCGCTGCGGTCGCGCCCATCTCGTTCACCTGTCGGAAAGTGGAGAAGCGGGCCAGGCTGAATGGCGCGATGAGGTCCGGCACCACGCCGCCGCTGGCGACGAGCTGGGCCATGGTCTTGCCGCAAATGGGCGTGGATTTGAAGCCCCAGGTGCCCCAGCCGGCGTCCAGGTAATAATTGTCCACCGGCGAAAGGCCCATGATCGGGCTGTAGTCCGGGGTTATGTCGGTGATGCCGGCCCACTGGCGCATCAGCTTGGCGTTGGCCAGGAAGGGGAACATCTCGATGGCGTGGGCCAGCAGGCCTTCCTTGAGTTCCAGGGTCGAACGGGTGTTGTACAGCGGGTAGGGGTCCGAGCCGCCGCCGATCACCACCTCGCCGCGACCGGTCTGCTGCACGTAGCAGTGCAGCGCGGACGAACTCACCAGGGGGTCGAGGAAGGGTTTGAACGGCTGGGTCACCATGGCCTGCAGCGGGTAACTGTGGATAGGTGCGCGGATCCCGGCCTTTCGCATCAACAGCGAACTGTGACCGGCGATGGCCTGCACCGCGCAGCCGCATTTCACCGTGCCGCGATTGGTCTTGACCGCGACGATGCGGTTGTTCTCGATCACCAGGTCCTGCACTTCGGTGAGCTGGTGGATCTCCACGCCGCGCTTGGCCGCTTCCTTGGCATAGCCCCAGGCCACCGCGTCGTGGCGGGCGGTGGCACCGTCGATGTGCCAGAGCCCGGCGAGCACCGGCAGGTGGCCGGGGTCCAGGTTGAGGGTCGGCACCAGTTCGCGGATCTGCTGACGGTCGATCATCTCGGTGCGGCCACCGAAGTGCTTGTTCACCTCGGCGCGCTGGCGAAAGGCGCGTACCGTCGCGTCCGTGTGGGCCAGGGTCAGCTGGCCGCGCTCGGAGTACATGATGTTGAAGTCGAACTCATTGGAGAGTCCCTTGAACATCTTCACCGACTCGGCATAGAAGCGTACGCCTTCGCTGGTCAGGTAGTTCGAGCGGATCACCGCCGTATTGCGCGCCGTATTGCCGCCGCCCAGGTAGGCCTTTTCCAGCACCGCGACCTTGGTCACGCCATGGTACCTGGCCAGGTAGTAGGCAGTGGCCAGCCCGTGGCCACCACCGCCGATGATCACCACGTCATAGGACGGCTTGAGCTCGGTCGGTGGCGGCAGGTCGACCTCCTCCGGGTAGTCCGAGGAAAAGCCGTACTTCAGCAGGTTGAAGGGCATACAGCCTCCGGTGCCGCGGCGTGTTGCAGGCGCGCCGCGATCAGGGTGTTCTTCATCAGGTAGGCGATGGTCATCGGGCCGACCCCGCCCGGCACCGGGGTGATTGCCGAGGCCAGCGCCGACGCGCTGGCAAAGTCCACATCGCCCACCAGCCGCGAACGGCCGTCTTCCTCGATGCGGTTGATGCCCACGTCGATCACCACGGCGCCGGGCTTCAGCCAGCCGGCGTCGATCATCCGCGGGCGCCCCACCGCCGCGACCACGATGTCGGCCTGACGACACAGCGCGGCTGCGTCACGGCTGCGCGAATGCAGCACGGTCACCGAACAGTTGGCCTGCAGCAGCAGCGCAGCCATGGGCTTGCCGACGATGTTCGAGCGCCCTACCACCACCGCATGCAGGCCGGACAGGTCGCCGAGGCTGTCCTGCAGCAGGCGCAGGCAACCGGTTGGGGTGCAGGGCGTGAGCACCTCGCGGCCCTGGCTCAGGCCGCCGACGTTTTCGCTGTGGAAACCGTCGACATCCTTGCGCGGGTCGATGGCCTCGAGTACGGCGTTTTCGTCGATGTGCCGGGGCAGGGGCAGCTGCACCAGGATGCCGTGGACGTCGCGGTCGGCATTCAACCGCTCGATCAGTTCCAGTAGCTCGTCGGCCGATACATCGGCGCCCAGGCGGTACTCCAGCGAGCGGATGCCCACTTCGCCGGCGCGCAGCACCTTGTTGCGCACGTAGACATGGCTGGCCGGGTCGTCGCCCACCAGCACCACGGCCAGGGTCGGCTCGATGCCTTCGGCCTCGAGGGCGTCGACGTCCCCGCGGACCTCGGCGAGCACCGTGGCGGCGGCGGCCTTGCCGTCGATGAGGCGTGCCGTGCTCATGCTCGCGGCGCTCATCGGAAGATCACCGTGCGGTCGTCGTTGAGGAAGACTCGGTGCTCGAGGTGGTACTTGACTGCCTTGGACAGGGCCACGGTTTCGGTATCGCGGCCGATGGCTACAAGCTTGTCAGGCAGGTAGGTGTGGTCCACCCGCTGCACTTCCTGCTCGATGATGGGGCCTTCGTCCAGGTCGGAAGTCACATAGTGGGCGGTCGCGCCGATGAGCTTGACGCCACGCTCCCAGGCCTGGTGGTAGGGCTTGGCGCCTTTGAAGCCGGGCAGGAAGGAGTGGTGGATGTTGATTGCACGACCGGCGAGCTTCTTGCAGAGATCGTCGGAGAGGATCTGCATGTAGCGGGCGAGGACAACCAGTTCGGTACCGGTTTCCTCGACGATGCGCATCAGCTCGGCTTCCTGCTGGGCCTTGGTGTCCTTGGTCACCGGCAGGTAGATGAAGCGGATGCCTTCACGCTCGGCCATGGCGCGCAGATCGAGATGGTTCGAGACCACGGCGGTGATCTTCATGTGCATCTCGCCCTTGTGATAGCGGTAGAGCAGGTCGGCGAAGCAGTGGTCGTACTTGCTCACCATCAGCACCACTTTGGTTGGCCTCGAAGCGCTGTAGAGCTCCCATTGCATCTCGAACCTGTCGGCGACATCGGTGAAGCCCTGCTCGATGACGCTGATGTCGCCGTCGAAGCCAGCGTTGAAGCGAAACACTGCGCGCATGAAGAATCGACCGCTCACTTCATCATCGAACTGCGCCATTTCGCCGATATAGCAACCCTGATCGGCAAGAAAGGTCGACACGGCAGCGACGATGCCGGAGGTGGCAGGGCAACTGATCTTGATGATGAAGTGGTCCTGGGCGTGTGGCATGACTAGTCCTCTAGGGGTCGGCAAAGCGAAAGTTTCATCAGCGGCAGGAAATTTCACAAGCGAAGACTTTTTATCTTCAGGAATATAATTTTCGTGTGCTGATTTTATAAGCGAATGACGGATGTCAGTCCAGTAGCTTTGGGAATTTTTTTATCCTGCCAGGAAACTTGGCGGATGGCAGGCGGACCTGGGTGGCCATGCTGGGGCGGATCCGCGCCTGCTGGCTGGTGGCTGGGCTGCCCAGCGCTGCACCGCAAGCGCATGACCGACATCCGAGGCCAGGCCCTGGCCCGCTATATGAAGGAGGAAGCGGAGCGGCTTGCTCGCGAAAGGAACGGCAACAGAGGCCCCACTGCCGAGCGAGCCGCCTGTATCGGCAACGGAGTCTGCTTACGCTTGGCTGCCCCGGCCTGCGGCTAGCTGCTGTAGTTCATCACTGACAGCAGACGTATCGGCACCTTCACCAGTTTTTCCGGCCCATGGGGGACTTCGCCTTCGAGGGTCAGGCTGTCGCCCGGGCCCATCTGGAATAGCTGATTGCCGTGACGATAGACAAGCTCGCCCTCCAGCAGGTGAAGGAACTCGGTGCCGGGGTGAGAGAAGGTGGGAAATTCCTCACTGGCATCATCCATGCTGATGAGATAGGCCTCGAAGCTTTTCTTCGGTCCTCGGGTGTGATTCAGCAGCCGATAGTTGTGGCCTTTCTCGGTGCCTCGGCGAACCACTTCCAGACCCTCGTTCGCCTTGACCAGCAGCGCAGTGCTGCCCTGCTGGTCGTATTGGCTGAACAGCTTCGACATGGGCAACCCGAGCACATCGCACAGGCGGCTCAAGGTGTCGAGGCTGGTGGACACCTGTGCGTTCTCGATCTTGCTCAGCATGCCCTGGCTGATGCCGGCGATGCGGGCGACATCGGCGATCTTCAATTCCAGCGCCTGGCGCTGTCGTTTGATCTGCATGCCGAGGTACTGCTCGAGTTTCAGGCGCGGATGCTCTTCGGTTGATTTGGCCATGCGTTCCTGCACAAAGATGGTTCATTAATAAAAGTTTCGCACCAGGAATGTCCATGCTAGCGTATCCGCAGCCAGGCGTTTCCTGTCGGCCAAACCGACGAGGCGGTCTGGAACAGGCGATTCGGGGTATTTGACGTCGCTCCAAGTGGAGTGGCGGAGTTGGCAAGCGCCTTGCATTTCTTTTGGGGAAATAAAATTTCTCACCCGGAATATGATCAATAGCTCAGGAGCACAGTCGCCCATGTTGCCCGCCGAAACCCAGCAGCTCATCGAACAGCACGGTATCAAATATGTGCTCGCCCAGTTTGTCGATATCCACGGGTCCGCCAAGACCAAGTCGGTGCCGGTGTCTGGCCTCGAGGCGGTTGCCGAGGGCGGCGCGGGCTTTGCCGGTTTCGCGCTCTGGGGCATGGGGATGGAACCCCACGGGCCGGATTTCATGGCACGCGGCGACCTTTCGACCCTGACCCCTGTGCCCTGGCAGCCTGGCTATGGCCGCGTGCTCTGCATCGGTCACGTCAATGGCGAGCCGCACCCCTACGACACCCGCTTCGTCTGCCTGCAGCAGGTCGAACGCCTTGCCCAGCGCGGCTGGACGCTGAACACCGGCCTGGAGCCCGAGTTCAGTCTGTTCCGCCGCAGCGGTGACGGCAAGCTGGTGCCGATGGACCAGAGCGACTGCCTGGAAAAGCCCTGCTATGACTACAAGGGCCTGTCCCGCTCGCGGGAATTTCTCGAGCGGCTGACCGAGGCGCTGCAGGCGGTCGATTTCGACATCTATCAGATCGACCACGAGGACGCGCCGGGCCAGTTCGAAATCAACTACACCTACAGCGAAGCACTGACCTCGGCCGACCGCTTCACCTTCTTCCGCATGGCCGCCGGAGAGATCGCCCACGACATGGGCATGGTCTGCTCCTTCATGCCCAAGCCGCACGCCAACCGTGCCGGCAACGGCATGCATTTCCACCTGTCGATCGGCAGCAAGGAAAACAAGAACCTCTTTCACGACGCCAGCGACCCCAACGGCATGGGCCTGTCCAAGCTGGGCTATCACTTCGTCGCTGGCTTGCTGGCCCACGGCCCGGCGCTCTGCGCCTTCGCCGCGCCGACGGTGAACTCCTACAAGCGCCTGGTGGTGGGGCGCTCGCTGTCCGGCGCGACCTGGGCACCGGCCTTCATCGCCTACGGCGACAACAATCGCTCGGCCATGGTGCGCATCCCCTATGGTCGCATCGAGTTCCGCCTGCCGGACGCCGGCTGCAATCCCTACCTGGTCACCGCCGCGATCATCGCCGCCGGCCTCGATGGCATCGACCGCCAGCTCGAACCCGGCAAGCCGTGCAACGAGAACCTCTACAAGCTCAGCCTCGAAGAAATCGCCGAGCGCGGCATCCAGACTCTGCCGCAGTCGCTGAAAGAGGCGATGGACGCGCTGGAAGCCGACCCGCTGTTCCGCGAAGTGCTCGGCGCCGAGATCGTCGACGAATTCATCAAGCTCAAGCGGATGGAGTGGGTCGAGTACTGCCGGCATGTAAGCGACTGGGAAATCCAGCGTTATACCGAATTTTTCTAGCCGCAAGCCTCAAGCCGCCAGCAGGAGCGGGCGCAGCAGAGGCCGGCAATGCAACGACAGCTTGAAGCTTGCAGCTTGAAGCTCCCGAACGAAGTGAGGACTGCTCATATGTGTGGAATCGTGGGTCTCTACCTGAAGAACCCCGCGCTGGAATCCCGGCTCGGTGAACTGTTCGAGCCGATGCTCGAGGCCATGACCGATCGCGGGCCGGACAGTGCCGGCTTCGCCATTTACGGTGATGAGGCTGCCGAGGGCTGGGTCAAGCTGACCCTGCAGGCTACCGAGTCGGTCGCAGGCGAGAAGGCCTTCGATTACAAGGCGCTGATGGACGAACTGGAAGGGCGCCTGGGCTGCTCGCTGGACTGGTTCGAGAACGCCACGGCGGCGGTCCTCAAGACCAACGCCGCCGAAACCGATGTGCGTGCGGTGATCAAGGAGCTGGCGCCGAGCGTGCGCATCATGAGCGCCGGGCAGAGCATCGAGATTCTCAAGGGCATGGGGCTGCCAAAGGAAATTTCCGAGCGCTTCGGCCTGAAGCAGATGAAGGGCAGCCACATCATCGGCCACACCCGCATGGCCACCGAATCGGCCGTGACCATGGAAGGCAGCCACCCGTTTTCCACCGGTGCCGACCTCTGCCTGGTGCACAACGGTTCGCTGTCCAATCACTTTCGCCTGCGTCAGGAACTCAAGCGCCACGGCATCGCATTCGAGACCGAGAACGACACCGAAGTGGCGGCCGGTTATCTCACCTGGCGCCTGCAGCAGGGCGACAGCCTGAAGGAGGCGCTGGACCACTCCCTCGAGGATCTCGATGGCTTCTTCACCTTTGCCATCGGTACCCGCGACGGCTTTGCGGTGATCCGCGACCCGATCGCCTGCAAGCCGGCCATCCTCGCCGAGACCGACGACTACGTGGCCATGGCCTCGGAGTACCAGGCGCTGGCAAGCCTGCCGGGGATCGAAAAGGCCAAGGTCTGGGAGCCGGAGCCGGCCACCATGTACATCTGGGAACGCGCATAGGTGAGTCCTACAGCCTGCTGCGCGCCCCGATCGCAGCGTAGGTCCTCGCGAAGACTCGGCGTAGTCGAGTACTGCCTCGCCTTTCGCTCCGGTCCTTCCTTGCTCTCGACGCGCTCGCGACGGCTATAGACGATTCTCAAGCATTGGAGTTTGAAAAAGCATGAAAACCGTAAATCTCACCGAATCCACCGTGCGCGACCTCAACCAAGCCCTGCATGACCAAGCCAAGGATCTGACCGAGCGCGAGTGGGTGATCACCCATTCGGACGGCAAGCACAACCTGGCCGTCGGCCTGAACGAAGCGCTGACCGTCGAGATCGACGGGCACGCCGGGTATTACTGCGCCGGGATGAACCAGAAGGCCAGCGTCACCGTGCACGGCAACGTGGGCGTGGGCGTTGCGGAAAACATGATGTCCGGCTCGGTACGGGTCAAGGGCAGCGCTTCGCAGTCGGCGGGCGCCACCGCCCATGGCGGGTTGCTGGTGATCGAGGGCGACGCCGGCGCGCGCTGTGGCATTTCCATGAAAGGTGTGGACATCGTGGTCGGCGGCAACATCGGCCACATGAGCTGCTTCATGGGCCAGGCCGGGCGGCTGGTGGCCTGCGGCGATGCCGGAGACGCGCTGGGCGACTCGCTCTACGAGACCCGCATCTATGTGAAGGGCACGGTCAAGTCGCTGGGCTCGGACTGCATCGAAAAGGAAATGCGCGCCGAGCACCTAGAGGAGCTGGCTGAACTGCTCAACCGCGCCGGCTTCGATGAAGATCCGAAAGCCTTCAAGCGCTACGGCTCGGCTCGCCAGCTCTACAACTTCAAGGTCGATAACGCCTCGGCGTACTGACAGAACCGATTCCATTTCGAGGAGCTCCCCATGAGCAACGAACATCCACCGGTGCTGCGCGAGTCCGCCACTTTCGATCGCCTGACCATCCAGGAAATCCAGCGCGCCGCCGAGACCGGCATCTACGACATCCGCGGCGGTGGCACCAAGCGCAAGGTCCCGCACTTCGACGACTTGCTGCTGCTCGGCGCCTCCATGTCCCGCTACCCGCTGGAAGGCTACCGGGAAAAATGCGGCACCGACGTGGTGCTCGGCACCCGCTTCGCCAAGAAGCCGATCCACCTGGCCATTCCGGTGACCATCGCCGGCATGAGCTTCGGCGCGCTGTCCGCCCAGGCCAAGGAAGCCCTCGGCCGTGGCGCGAGCATCGCCGGCACCAGCACCACCACCGGCGACGGCGGCATGACCCCGGAGGAGCGCGGCCAGTCCAAGCACCTGGTCTACCAGTACCTGCCGTCGCGCTATGGCATGAACCCCGACGACCTGCGCAAGGCCGACGCCATCGAGATCGTCCTCGGCCAGGGCGCCAAGCCGGGCGGCGGCGGCATGCTCTTGGGCATGAAGGTCACTGAGCGGGTCGCCGGCATGCGCACCCTGCCGATCGGTGTCGACCAGCGCAGCGCCTGCCGCCACCCGGACTGGACCGGACCGGACGACCTGGCGATCAAGATCGCCGAGATCCGCGAGATCACCGACTGGGAAAAACCCATCTACGTGAAGATCGGCGCCAGTCGCCCTTACTATGACGTCAAGCTGGCGGTGAAGGCCGGCGCCGATGTGATCGTGCTGGACGGCATGCAGGGCGGCACCGCGGCAACCCAGGAAGTCTTCATCGAGCACGTGGGCATCCCGATCCTTTGCGCCATCCCGCAGGCCGTGCAGGCGCTGCAGGAGATGGACATGCATCGCAAGGTGCAACTGATCGTTTCCGGCGGCATCCGCACCGGCGCCGACGTGGCCAAGGCCATGGCCATGGGCGCCGATGCCGTGGCCATCGGCACCGCCGCGCTGATCGCGCTTGGCGACAACCACCCGCGGCTGGACGGGGAACTGAAGAAGATCGGCTCGGCCGCCGGCTACTACGACGACTGGCAGAACGGCCGCGACCCGGCCGGCATCACCACCCAGGATCCGGAGCTTTCCAAGCGCCTGGACCCGGTGGAGGGCGGCCGCCGGCTGGCCAACTATCTGCGAGTGCTGGTGCTGGAAGCCCAGACCATGGCCCGCGCCTGCGGCAAGTCCCATCTGCACAACCTTGATCCCGAGGACCTGGTAGCCCTCACCGTCGAGTCAGCTGCCATGGCGCGTGTGCCCTTGGCTGGCACCAACTGGGTGCCGGGGCAGGGCGGCTACTGACAGCCGCCATTTCGTCGCCCAAAAACCCTCCGCGCGCACGGCGCCGGAGGGTTTTTCATTATCGGGATCGACCCTGGGACGAGGCCTGCAGGCTTCTCACCAGCGCCAGGCAGCGACGAACCAGGGTGGATTCGTCTCCGGCCCGGTAGCTCACCACGATGGGTGATGTCGCCTCGACATCTGCGAGCGGGGTGTAGGCGATGTCGTCGCGGTGCATGCGCTGCACCGAGGCTGGCACCAGGGTGATGCCGACGCCGGCCGCCACCAGGCCGATGGCAGTCTGCATCTCGTTGGCCATCTGCGCCACCCGGATCTTCAGGTTCCGGCGGGCGAACAGCGCCAGCACATGGTCGGCATAGCTCGGTCGCGGCGCGCCGGGGTAGAGCACGAAAGGCTCGCCGGCCAACTGGGCGAGCGTCGCCGGCCCGGCCAGCAGGGGGTGGCCGACGGGGAGGGCGGCCACCAGCGGGTCTTCCCGGATCACTTCCTGGATCACCGCCGGGTCCTCGATGCGGATACGCCCGAAGCCGATGTCGATGCGCCCACTCTTCAGCGCCTCCACTTGTTGCAGAGTGATCAGCTCCGACAGCCCCAGCTCCAGGCTGCCCTCGCGGCGCAACTGGCGGATCAGTTCCGGCAGCGCGCCATACAGTGTCGAGGGCGCGAAGCCGATGCCCAGCCAGCGCTTCTGGTGCTCGGCCAGCCGGCGGGTGTCCTCGCACACTCGCGCCAGTTGCTCGAGCAGCTGCACCGAATGCTCGTGGAAGAAGCGCCCGGCTTCGGTAAGTTTCAGCGGTCGGCCGCGCTCCACCAGGGCGACGCCCAGTTCGTCTTCCAGTTGCTGGATCTGCCGGCTCAGCGGCGGCTGGGCGATATGCAGCTGTTCCGCGGCGCGGGTGAAGTTGAGGGTTTCCGCGAGCACGCGGAAGTAACGCAAGTGGCGCAGTTCCACGATACCTCCTAGGTATTGTTCGAGACCGAATCAATATTGGACCCGTGCATTTCGTAGGGTCAATCTTCGGCTACACAAGAAAAACACCTGAGGGATACCCGATGCATCCATGCGTCCTTGTCTGTCAGCGTTCCGCTGCCGGGTTCGACTGTTCGCCGAGGAAGGTCATATGAGCCAGCCTCTGATCGAGAGTCTCGAAACCCTCATCGTCGACCTGCCGACCATTCGCCCCCACAAGCTGGCCATGCACACCATGCAGCGCCAGACCCTGGTCATCCTGCGGTTGCGCTGCAGCGATGGCATCGAAGGTATCGGCGAGGCCACCACCATCGGCGGACTGGCCTATGCGGGCGAAAGTCCGGAGAGCATCAAGACCAACATCGACACCTATTTCGCGCCCCTGCTGGTCGGGCAGGACGCCAGCAATATCAATGCAGCGATGCAGCGCATCGAGCGCCATGTGCGTGGCAATACCTTCGCTCGCTCGGCCCTGGACACGGCGCTGCTCGATGCCCAGGCCAAGCGTCTCGGCCTGCCCCTGGCGGAGCTGCTGGGCGGGCGCCTGCATGACGGCCTGGAAGTCGCCTGGACCCTGGCCAGCGGCGACACCGACAAGGATGTGGAAGAGGCCGAGCGCATGCTCGACCTGCGCCGGCACCGTCACTTCAAGCTGAAGATCGGCGCGGGCGAGCCGGCCAGGGACATCGCCCATGTCGCCGCCATCAAGCGCGCCCTGGGCGACCGGGCCAGCGTGCGGGTCGACGTCAACCAGGCCTGGAGCGAGGCGGTCGCCCTGCGCGCCTGCCAGCAACTGGGCGACGCGGGGGTCGAACTGATCGAACAGCCGATCCCGCGCCATGACGAACGGGCCCTGGCGCGGGTCAGTGCTCGCAGTCCGGTTCCGGTGATGGCCGACGAGGCCATCGAGTCGGTCGAAGATGGATTCCGCCTCGCCCGCGCCAGTGCCGCGCCGGTGTTCGCCCTGAAGATCGCCAAGACGGGCGGGCCACGTGCTGTCCTGCGTACGGCTGCGATTGCCGAAGCGGCCGGCATCGGGCTCTACGGCGGGACCATGCTCGAAGGCGGGCTGGGTACCTTGGCCGCCGCCCATGCGTTCGCCACGCTGCCGAAGCTGGAGTGGCATACCGAGTTGTTCGGTCCGCTGCTGCTGACTGAGGATATTCTCGTCGAAGGCCCCGTGTATCGCGATTTCCAGCTGCTGATTCCGAACGCTCCGGGCGTAGGCGTGACGCTGGACGAAGAGAGACTGGCCCATTTCCGCCGTGACTGAGAAGGTGACCCATGCTGTTCCATGTCCGCATGACCGTGAAACTGCCGACCGACATGCCTGCCGAACAGGCGGCATCGCTCAAGGCTGAAGAGAAGGCGCTGGCCCAGCAGCTGCAGCAGGAAGGCACCTGGCGCCATCTGTGGCGCATCGCCGGGCTGTACGCCAATGTGAGTATTTTCGATGTGCCCGATGCCCAGGCCCTGCACGACACTCTGATGCAGCTGCCGTTGTATCCCTACATGGATATCGAGGTGATGGCGATGTGCCGTCATCCCTCGTCCATCCATGACGATGACCGTTGATAAGCGATACCTGAAGTGCCGTCCTGATTGACAACAACAATATGAGGAATAAGCCATGACCGTACGTATCTCCCATACCGCTGAAGTGCAGAAGTTCTTTGAAAACGCCAGCGGTTTCGACAACGACCTGGGCAACAGCCGGATGAAGACGGTGGTCCACCGGGTGCTGAACGATGCCGTCAAGATCATCGAGGACCTGCAGGTCACTCCGGAGGAGTTCTGGAAGGCAGTCAACTACCTCAACGAACTGGGTTCGCGCCAGGAAGCCGGGCTGCTGGTGGCCGGCCTGGGCCTGGAGCACTACCTCGACCTGCTGATGGATGCCGAGGACGAGCAGGCAGGCCGCGCCGGCGGCACCCCGCGTACCATCGAAGGCCCGCTCTATGTCGCTGGCGCGCCGCTCTGCCAGCATGAGGCGCGGCTGGACGACGGCACCGACGATGCTACCGTGATGTTCATGGAAGGCCGGGTATTCGGCACCGATGGCGCGCCGCTGGCGAACGCCATGGTCGATGTCTGGCACGCCAATACCAACGGCACCTACTCCTACTTCGACCCGTCCCAGTCCGAGTTCAACCTGCGCCGCCGCATCCAGACCGATGCCGAAGGCCGCTACCGCTTCCGCAGCATCGTGCCGTCGGGCTACGGCTGCCCGCCGGACGGCCCGACCCAGCAGTTGCTCGACCAGATCGGCCGCCACGGTCAGCGTCCGGCCCACATCCACTTCTTCATCTCGGCAGAGGGCCATCGTCACCTGACGACCCAGATCAACCTGGCGGGCGAGAAGTACCTGCACGACGACTTCGCCTACGCCACCCGTGACGAGCTGATCGCCGAGATCCGCTTCATCGACGATGCCGAGCAGGCCAAGGCCCGCGGCGTGGAAGGACGCTTTGCCGAGCTTACCTTCGACTTCACCCTGCCGCCGAGCGACGAGGCGCGGGAACAGCAGCGCCGCGAGCGCAAGCGGGCCCTGGAGGCCTGATCGCCGGGCGCTTGCGGAGACGCCGATGCCCGGGCCAATGAGCCCGGGCATCGCTGCATCGACGCTGGGAGGCGTGTAGGTATAGACGTCTGTCTGGCTGACCGAAATACTCGGGATTAGGCTACACTCGGTTGGCCCCAGCGTGCCGCCCAGGCGGCCCCGACTATAAAAACAAAGAGGCCTGAAGATGGAATGTAGTCTGCTTAGCGACCGCAGCCGCGTGTTCGAGCGTGCCGACCCTTATGCGGTGTCTGGGTACGTCAACCAACATGTCGGCGCGCATTGCATTCGCTTGCCCAAGGCTGGCAGCCCCGAAGCGAGCATCAACCATCGCAAGTTCGCCAGCCTCGATCTGTGCCGCCTCAGTTATGGTGGCAGCGTGCGGGTCACCTCGCCGGCCCTCGAAACCATCTACCACCTGCAGGTCCTGCTGCGCGGACATTGCCGTTCCCAGTTCCGTGGCGAAGAGCTCTACTACACGCCGGGCGAGATGCTGTTGATCAACCCGGACGATCCAGTGGACCTGACCTACTCGGAAGACTGCGAGAAATTCATCGTCAAGCTGCCGGTCAGCCTGTTCGAAAGCACCTGCCTGGAACAACGCTGGGTACTGCCCGAGGGCGGCATCCGCTTTGCCTCCAGCACTCATGATGCCCGTTCGCTGGACGGCTTTCTGGCGCTGTTGGCGCTGATTTGCGAGGAGGCCGAGACGGCCGCCTCGCTGCCTCAGGTGCAGGAGCATTACGCCCGCATCGTCGCCAGCAAGCTGCTCAGCCTGCTGGACAACAACGTCGAGCGCGCCGCCAGCGATGCGCGGCCCAGCTCGTTCGATCAGGTCGCCCAGTACATCGACGAGCACCTCACCCAGGACATCGGGCTGAAGGAGCTGTTGCAGGTAGCGCGGGTCAGCGAGCGGACCCTCTACGCGCTGTTCGAGCGGCATGTCGGCCTTTCGCCAAAAGAGTACATCCGCCAGCGCAAGCTCGAGCGCATCCATAGCCGCCTGCTGGATCGCATCCGCCCGCCGCGCAGCGTGACGGAAGTGGCGCTGGATTTCGGCTTTCTCCACCTCGGGCGCTTCTCGGAATGCTACCGCCGCCAGTTCGGCGAACTGCCCTCGGAAACCTTCCGCCGCGGCGAATGAGCGGCCCGGGCGCGCTGCCTGGCGCGCACCACTGACGGTGCCTCCTGCACCGGTTCCGGCGCAGCACTCGCCGCGCCGTCTCCACTCCGCGATGCCCTTGCCCCTGGCCGATCCGGCTGGGGTTGCGCCTGCGCGCCGGCCCGCCGGGCAGACCCGCAGTAGATGGATAGCGGCACGCAGTAATCGGATATTGCCCCAAGGGGCCGAAGCCTAGTCTGACCCTGCCTGATACAAGAACAAACGGAGGGCCAGACCCATGACCGGCACACTCGATCGCCTTGCGCGGCAACTGACCGACGCGGTACAGGAAGACCCTGCCAAGGGCATCTTCCGCTGCCGTCGGGATATCTTCACCGACCCCGAGCTGTTCGAGCTCGAGATGAAGCACCTCTTCGAGGGCGGCTGGGTATTTCTGGCCCATGAGAGCCAGATTCCCGAGCCCAACGACTACTTCGCCACCCACATCGGCCGCCAGCCGGTGGTGATCACCCGGGACAAGCAGGGCACCCTGCACGGGTTGATCAACGCCTGTGCCCACCGTGGCGCCACGCTCTGCCGGCGCAAGCAAGGCAACAAGGGTTCCTTTACCTGCCCGTTCCATGGCTGGACCTTCTCCAACGCCGGCAAGCTGCTGAAGGTGAAGGACGGCAAGACCGGCGGTTACCCGGAGAGCTTCGACACCAATGGCTCCCACGACCTGAAGCGGATTGCGCGCTTCGAAAGCTACCGTGGCTTCCTGTTCGGCAGCCTGAAGGCCGAGGTGCCGAGCCTTGAGGACTACCTGGGTGAAACCCGGGTGATCATCGACCAGATCGTCGACCAGGCGCCCGAAGGCATCGAAGTGCTGCGAGGCAGCTCCACCTACCACTTCGACGGCAACTGGAAGCTGCAGACGGAAAACGGTGCCGATGGCTATCACGTCAGCTCGGTGCACTGGAACTACTCGGCCACCATGCAGCGGCGCAACTACGAAGCCGAAGGCACCCGCACCGTGGACGCCAATGGCTGGTCCAAGAGCGTCGGTGGCTTCTATGCCTACGACCATGGCCACATCCTGCTCTGGACCAAGCTGCTCAACCCGGAAGTGCGGCCGATCTTCGCCCACCGTGACGAGCTGGCTGCGCGGTTCGGCGAGACCCGGGCGGACATCATCGTCGGCCAGACCCGTAACCTGTGCCTGTACCCCAACGTTTACCTCATGGACCAGTTCTCCACCCAGATCCGCATCATCCGGCCGCTGGCGGTGGACAAGACCGAAGTCACCATCTACTGCTTCGCGCCGAAGGGCGAAAGCGCCCAGGCTCGCGCCACCCGCATCCGCCAGTACGAGGACTTCTTCAACGTCAGCGGCATGGGAACGCCCGATGACCTGGAAGAGTTTCGCGCCTGTCAGACCGGCTACGCCGGCGCCAAGGATGAGTGGAACGACCTCAGCCGCGGGGCCACCCACTGGATCGAAGGGGCCGACGACAACGCCGCGGCGATGGGCATGAAGCCCCTGCTCAGCGGCCACAAGACCGAAGACGAAGGGCTGTTCGTGCGCCAGCACGCCTTCTGGGCAGAGGCGCTGAAAAAAGGCGTCGAGGACGAGCGCGCCAAGCTGATCGGCACCGACAAGGAGGTGGCGGCATGAGCCTGTCCCAGACCGAAGTGGCGGCTTTCGTGTATCGCGAAGCGCGCCTGCTGGACGACCGCCAGTGGGACGAGTGGCTGGAGTGCTACTCCTCCGGCGCAGTGCTGTGGATGCCGGCGTGGGACGACGATGATCGCCCCACCGAGGATCCCCAGCGGGAAATCTCGCTGGTCTACTACCCCAACCGCCAGGGGCTGGAAGACCGGGTGTTCCGCATCAAGACCGAACGCTCCAGCGCCAGCACCCCCGAGCCGCGCACCGCGCACATGATCAGCAACCTGGAAATCCTCCGGCAGGACGCCGAGGTGCTGGAGTTGCGCTTCAACTGGCAGACCCTGAGCCACCGCTACAAGACTACCGATGTGTACTTCGGCACTTCCTTCTACACCCTCGATGTGCGTGGCGAACAGCCCCTGATCACCCGCAAGAAGGTCCTGCTGAAGAACGACTACATCCACCAGGTGATTGATATCTATCACTTTTGAGTGGGGTTGCGGCCCCTTGCAGCGAACCGCCGTGAGGCTTCACGGGGACGGTGCAGGGGGACGGGCCAGCACCGGCCCGCCCCGCTGAGGTACTCGCATGCATTACACCATTGCCCTGAACTTCGAAGACGGTGTTACCCGGTTCATCGACTGCAAGCCGAACGAGACCGTGCTGGACGCCGCATTCCGCAACCGCATCAACCTGCCGATGGACTGCTCGGACGGCGTCTGCGGCACCTGCAAGTGCCGCTGTGAGGGCGGCGAGTACGAGATGGGTGATGACTACATCGAAGACGCCCTCAGCGAAGACGAGGCGGCCCGGGGTCAGGTGCTCACCTGCCAGATGGTGCCTGCCTCCGATTGCGTGGTCGCGGTGCCGGTCCCCTCGACGCTGTGCAAGACCGGTATCGCCCGCTTCGAGGCGCGGCTGGCGGCGGTCACCCCGCATCAGGACGCTGCCCTTGAAGTGAGCTTCGAGACCCTGTCCGGGGCTACCCCGCCCAGCTTCCTGCCGGGGCAGTACGTCAACATCGGCGTGCCGGGCAGCGGTCAGACCCGGGCCTACTCGTTCAGCTCCGCGCCGGGTGCAGCGCGCTTCGGCTTTCTGATCAAGCGTGTGCCGGGCGGGCTGATGAGCGGCTACCTGGACCGCGCCCAGGCCGGCGAATCGCTGGAATTCACCGGCCCGCTGGGCAGCTTCTACCTGCGCGAGGTGACCCGCCCGCTGCTGATGCTCGCCGGCGGAACCGGGCTGGCACCCTTCCTCTCGATGCTCGAGGTGCTGGCCGAGCGCGGCTGCGAGCAGCCGATCAGGCTGATCTATGGCGTCACCCGTGACCAGGACCTGGTCCTGGTGGACCGCCTGGAAGCCGTTGCCTCGCGCCTGCCTGGTTTCAGCTTTCAAACCTGCGTGGCAGACCCCGACTCGGCGCACCCGCGTACCGGTTATGTCACCGGCCACATGACTGCCGACATGCTCAACGACGGCGATGTCGACGTGTATCTCTGCGGCCCGCCGCCGATGGTGGACGCGGTGCGCCGGCATTTCGACCAGCAAGGCGTGGTGCCGCGCAATTTCCACTATGAGAAATTCACCCCGACGCAGGTGATCACTGTCGACGAAACGGCCCCGGCCTGAGGAGTCCCCATGCGAGCAGCACGTTTTGCAGACAAGGTGGCGGTGGTTACCGGAGCCGCCCAGGGTATTGGCCGTCGCGTCGCCGAGTGCCTGGTGGAAGAGGGGGCCAGGGTGGTGGCGGTAGACCGCTCCGAACTGGTCCATGAACTGGCCGAGGCGCTGGGGGAGGCCGTGCATGCGCTGACCGCCGATCTGGAGCGGCACGACGACTGCCAGCGGGTCATGCGCGCTGCCGTCGAGCGCTTCGGCCGGCTGGACATCCTGGTCAACAACGTCGGCGGCACCATCTGGGCCAAGCCGTTCGAGCATTACCAGGAGGCCGAGATCGAGGCCGAGGTGCGCCGCTCGCTGTTCCCGACCCTGTGGTGCTGCCACGCCGCGCTGCCGCAGATGCTCGAGCAGGGCAGTGGCAGCATCGTCAACGTGTCCTCCATCGCCACCCGGGGGGTGAACCGGGTGCCCTACGGCGCGGCCAAGGGCGGCGTCAACGCGCTGACCGCCTGCCTCGCCTTCGAGACCGCCCAGCGCGGCGTGCGGGTCAACGCCACCGCACCGGGCGGAACCGAAGCGCCGCCACGGCGCATCCCCCGCAACGCCAGCGAGCAGAGTGAACAGGAAAAAGTCTGGTACCAGCAGATCGTCGACCAGACGATCGACAGTTCGCTGATGAAGCGTTACGGCACTCTCGACGAGCAGGTGGGGGCGATCCTGTTCCTGGCGTCCGACGAGGCGTCCTACATCACCGGCGTGACCCTGCCGGTGGGCGGCGGCGATCTCGGCTAGAGCGCCCGCCGCTGCACCCGCGAGACAGGTTTGGATAACTACAAGAGAGACTTGCCATGCGAACCACTGATGTCCACCAGATCATCGACAACGCGCGCTTCAGCCGCTTTCACTGGATGGTGATGTGCTGGTGCGCGCTGCTGCTGGTATTCGACGGCTATGACCTGTTCATCTACGGCGTGGTGCTGCCGGTGCTGATGCAGGAATGGTCGCTGACCCCCATGGAAGCCGGCGCCCTGGGCAGCTATGCGCTGTTCGGGATGATGTTCGGCGCGCTGATCTTCGGCCCGCTGGCGGACCGGATCGGGCGCAAGAAGGGCATTGCCATCTGCTTCGTGCTGTTCAGCGGCTTTACCGTGCTCAACGGCTTCGCCCGTAACCCCACCGAGTTTGGCGTCTGCCGCTTTCTGGCCGGTCTCGGCATCGGCGGGCTGATGCCCAACGTGGTGGCGCTGATGAACGAGTACGCGCCAAAGAAGCTGCGCAGCACCCTGGTGGCGGT
Organism: Stutzerimonas tarimensis; assembly: GCF_042648805.1. Classification (NCBI taxonomy): domain Bacteria; kingdom Pseudomonadati; phylum Pseudomonadota; class Gammaproteobacteria; order Pseudomonadales; family Pseudomonadaceae; genus Stutzerimonas; species Stutzerimonas tarimensis. The sequence goes on from NZ_JBHRXZ010000027.1 coordinate 59,546, forward strand.
GATGTTCAGCGGCTACTCCCTGGGCGGCATGCTCTCGGCCGGCATCGGCATCTACATGCTGCCGCGCTTCGGTTGGGAGTCGATGTTCTTTGCCGCCGTGATACCGCTGCTGCTGTTGCCGCTGATTCTCTGGTACCTGCCCGAATCGGTGGGCTTCCTGGTGCGCCAGGGCAAGACCGACAAGGCGCGGGCGATTCTCAAGCGGATCGATCCAAGCCAGGATCTCGGCGCTGACGTGCGCCTGACCCTGGCCGAACCAGCTGCTGCCGGCAAGGGCGCCAGCGTGCTGGAGCTGTTCCGCGAGGGCCGTGCCCTGCGCACGCTGATGCTCTGGCTGGCGTTCTTCAGCTGCTTGTTGATGGTCTACGCGCTGGGCTCCTGGCTGCCCAAGCTGATGGCCAACGCCGGCTACAGCCTGGGCTCGAGCCTGTCGTTCCTGCTGGCGCTGAATTTCGGCGGCATCGTTGGCGCCATCGGTGGCGGCTGGCTGGGGGATCGCTACAACCTGCCGCGGGTGGTGGTGGGCTTCTTCCTGGCGGCGACGGCGTCCATCACCCTGCTGGGCTTCAACAGTCCGATGCCGGTGCTGTACCTGCTGATCGCCATCGCCGGGGCCACCACCATCGGCACGCAGATCCTGCTGTACGCCTGCGCCGCGCAGTTCTACGGCCTCAACATCCGTTCCACCGGCCTGGGCTGGGCCTCGGGTATCGGTCGCAACGGCGCCATCGTCGGGCCGCTGCTGGGCGGGGCGCTGATGGCGATCAACCTGCCGCTGCAGCTCAACTTCATCGCCTTCGCGATTCCCGGAGCGGTCGCCGCCATCGCCATGGTGATCTTCTCCACCCGCCATGGCCTGGCCACGGCAGCCAATACGCGCCTGGCCGGCACCGAGAGCTGATTCCGGCTGACCGGGTCACGGGCGGAGCCAGGCTCCGCCCTCTGCGGCCCCGCCAGGCTGGTGCCGGCGAGGCCGCAGCACTCAGAACACGAGCGGTCCGGATCCCGTCACGGAACGCCAGGTCTTGCGAGGCGGTATGAAAGCACTGATAAGAGACTTCTCGCTGTCGGCGGCCGTCGCCGGATTCATCGCCACGGTGATTTCCTACGCCGGTCCGCTGGTGATCATCTTCCAGGCGGCGCGGGCCGCCGATCTGCCCCACGACGTGCTGTCGTCCTGGATCTGGACCATTTCCATCGGCAGCGGCGTGCTGGGCATCCTGCTCAGCCTGCGCTACCGGGTGCCGATCGTGATCGCCTGGTCGGCGCCGGGTTCGGCCCTGCTGGTGACCCTGCTGCCGGAGATCAGCCTGAACCAGGCGGTCGGTGCCTACCTGGTGTCGAGCCTGGTCATGCTGCTGGTGGGGCTGTCCGGAGCCTTCGACCGGATCATCCGCCGGCTGCCCGCGGCGATTGCCGCGGCGATGCTGGCCGGCATCCTGTTTCGCTTCGGCACCGGGTTGTTCGTCTCTCTGAAGGACGCGCCCTGGCTGGTGCTGGCGATGCTGGGCGCCTACCTGCTGTGCAAGCGGCTGCTGCCGCGCTACGCGGTGCTGGCGGTGCTGGTGGTGGGGGTCGTCATCGTGATCGCCACCGGCGAGGTGCGCAGCGAGGCGCTGGTGATCGGCCTGGCGGCGCCGGTATGGATCACCCCCGAGTTCAGCCTGCCGGTGATCCTCAATGTGGCCTTTCCGCTGATGGTGGTGGCGCTGACCGGGCAGTTCGTGCCGGGCATGGCGGTGCTGCGCAACGACGGCTACCAGACCCCGGCCAGCCCGCTGCTCAGCAGCAGTGCGCTGGGCAGCCTGGTGCTGGCGCCGTTCGGTTGCCACGGGCTGAACCTGGCGGCGATCACCGCGGCGATCTGTACCGGCAAGGCCGCGCACGAAGACCCCTCGCGACGCTACATCGCCGGCGTTTCCGGCGGCGTGTTCTACCTGCTGCTGGGGCTGTTCGGCGCCACCCTGGTCTCGCTGTTCATGGCCTTCCCGGCGGCGCTGGTCGCGGCGCTGGCGGGGCTGGCGCTGCTCGCCGCTATCGGCGGGGCGCTGGCCGGCGCCATGGCGGTCCCGGCCGACCGCGAGGCCGCGCTGATCACCTTTCTGGTGACCGCCTCGGGCATGTCCTTTCTCGGCCTGTCCGCGGCGTTCTGGGGGCTGGTCTTCGGCATCGCGGCGCACCTGCTGCTCAACCTGAAAAAGACCCCGGTACCCGCCGGGATGCCGGCCCGCCCGAAACAGGAGCAGCCCACCCCCTGAACCTTGATCGACCGGCACCGGCCGACGGTGCCCCTTGCGGCAATACAGAACAACAACAAAAGAGACGTAACCATGAAAAGACCTTGCTCCATTTCTCGTCTGGCCCTGTCCATCGCGGCCCTGGCGCCGCTGTCCGCGGCCGTTGCCCAAGAGGGCTTCATCGAAGGTGCCAGCGCAACCTTGCAGGCACGCAACTACTACTTCAGCCGGGATTTCTCCGACATCGTCGGCCCCAACCAGCAATCCAAGGCAGAGGAGTGGGCCCAGGGCTTTCGCCTGGATTTTCGCTCCGGCTATACCGCCGGTACCGTCGGTTTGGGTGTCGATGTGATCGGCCAGCTGGGCATCAAGCTCGACAGCAGCCCGGACCGGGTCAACACGGGCCTGCTGCCCACCGGCTCCGATGGTCGGGCGGCAGACGAGTACAGCCGCCTGGGCGCTGCGCTGAAGGCGCGGGTGTCAGGCACTGAACTGCGGGTTGGCGAGCTGGTGCCCAGCCTGCCGGTACTGGTCCACAGTGACATCCGCCTGCTGCCGCCCACCTACCAGGGCGCCAGCATCCTGTCCCGGGAGATCGAGGGGCTGACCCTGCAGGGTGGCCAACTGCGCTCCACCAGCCTGCGCAACGAGGCGGGTGATGACCGAATGCTCGCCATGCTCGGCCATCTGCCGCAACGCGCCGCCTCCAGCGACCGCTTCAACTACGCCGGGGCCGACTACGCCTTCGGCAACGGGCGCACCACCGCAGGCGTCTGGTACGCCCAGCTGGAGGATCTGTACAACCAGCGCTTCGTCAGCTTCAAGCACGTCGAACCGATAGGCGAGGACTGGGCACTGAGCGCCAACATCGGTTTCTACGATTCGCGCGACGACGGCGACAGCCTGATCGGCCGGGTGGACAACCAGGCCCTGTTCTCGCTGCTATCGGCCCAGTACGGCGGCCATACGGTATATCTCGGCTACCAGGCGATGTTCGGCGATACCGCCTTCCCGCGAGTCTTCGCCAATGTCTCGCCCTTGGGCAACGAGGTGCCTACCTTCGAGTTCGCTTCCGCCGATCAGCGCTCCTGGCAAGCCCGCTACGACTACAACTTCGCCGCCCTCGGCGTGCCTGGCCTGATCGCCGGGGTGCGCTACATCCGTGGTGACAACGTCGATGTGCAGGCCACCAACCGCGGCGGTCCGCGCTACGAAGGACGCGACTGGGAACGCGACCTGGACGTCGGATACACCGTCCAGAACGGCCCGCTGAAGAACCTCAACATCCGTGTGCGCAACGTCACGGCGCGCTCCAACTACCGCACCGACATTGATGAGAACCGGCTGATCTTCAACTACACCTGGCAGCTGCTCTAGGCACCTGACCCGTTCGACCCTTGCATGCATACCAACAAGCGGGCCCCGAGGCTCCGGAGTACACCATGAACAAGAACAACAAGCTGGTCCCGGCACATCCGATTCTTTCCCAACTCAAGCCGCTGGCCCTGGCCCTCGGTGCGGTTGCCGCACTGATGGGTACCGCCCAGGCCCAGGAGCCGGTCAAGGTCGGCATGCTGCTGCCCTACACCGGCACCTACGCCGCCCTGGGCGAGGCGATCACCAACGGCATGAACCTGGCGATCGAGCAGAAGGGCGGGCAATTGGGCGGACGCCCCGTGCAGATCGTCACCGTGGACAGCGAGGCCAATGCCGGCAAGGCCGTGCAGAACATGCAGAAGCTGATCTCCGGGGCCAAGGTCGACGTGGTGATCGGCCCGGTGCATTCCGGGGTCGGCATGGCTGCGGTGAAGGTTGCCCGGCAGAGCGGGGTGCCGCTGATCATCACCAACGCAGGGTTCAACGCCGCCACCGGGCCGCTGTGCGCGCCCAACATCTTCCGCACCTCGTTCACGTCCTGGCAGACCGCCTACCCCATGGGCAAGGTGGCTGCCGAGCGGGGCTACAAGAATGTGGTCACCGTCGCCTGGCGCTACGGTTTCGGCACCGAGTCGGTGGAGGGCTTCAAGCAGGGCTTCGAGGAAGCGGGCGGCAAGGTCAGCAAGGAAATCTACGTGGCCTTTCCGGACGTGGAATTCCAGTCGCAGCTGACCGAGATCGCCGCGGCCAGGCCTGATGCGGTATTCGTCTTCTTTGCCGGCGGTGGCGCCGCCAAGTTCGTCCAGGACTATGCCGCGGCGGGGCTGCAGGGCCGCATTCCGCTGCTCGGCTCCGGCTTTCTCACCGAGGGCACGCTGCTGGCGCAGGGCGCCGCCGCCGAAGGCGTACTGACCACGCTGCACTACGCCGACAGCCTCGACACCCCGCAGAACAACAGCTTTCGCAGCGAGTACCGGCAGAAGTTCGGCAAGGAGGCGGACATCTATGCGGTGCAGGGCTACGACGCCGGGCTGCTGCTGGCCCAGTCGCTGGAGCAGGTGGGCGGCAATACCCGTGACCGCGACGCCTGGCTCGCCGCCATGGCCCAGGCGAAGATCGACAGCCCGCGAGGGGAGTGGAGCTTCTCCAAGGCGCAGAATCCCGTGCAGAACATCTATCTGCGCGAGGTCCGCGACGGCACCAACGTGGTGGTGAGTACCGCCGCCGAGGCGCTGGCCGATCCGGCCACCGGTTGCAAGATGCCTTGAGCCCGCCCCGCTGGCGCGTCGCCCAGGCGAAGCGCCAGCGGATCCGTACCCCTCCGACCCGGTACGCCAGATGGATTTCTCGACTGTTCTGATTCAGACCCTGAACGGTGTGCAGTACGGCCTGCTGCTGTTCCTGATCGCCAGCGGCCTGACGCTGATCTTCGGCATCATGCACATCATCAACCTCGCCCACGGCGCCCTGTACATGGTCGGCGCCTACCTCGCGTTCTGGCTCACCGCACAGGTGGGCAACCTGTTCCTGGCCATCCTGCTGGCGCTGCCGATCGCCGCGCTGCTCGGCGTGGTGATCGAGCGCTGCCTGATCCGGGCGCTGTACAAGCGAGATCACCTGGACCAGGTGTTGATGACCTTCGGCCTGATCCTGGTCCTCGACTCCCTGCGCAGCATCGTCTGGGGCAACGACGTGCACAGCGTGCCGATCCCGGAGATCCTGTCCGGCTCCATCAGCCTCACCGACAACCTGGAATACCCGGTGTACCGGCTGTTCGTCTCGGCGGTGTGCCTGGCGGTGGCCCTGGGGCTGTACCTGGTCCTGCAGCGGACCCGGCTGGGCATCATCATTCGCGGCGGCGCCAGCAACCGGGAGATGGTCCAGGGCCTGGGGATCAACATCAACGCCATCTACACCCTGGTGTTCGCTGCCGGCGCGGCGCTGACCGCCTTTGCCGGGATGATCGCGGCACCGGTGTCCTCGGTATATCCGGGAATGGGCAACCAGGTGCTGATCATCGCCTTCGTGGTGGTGGTGATCGGCGGGCTGGGTTCGGTGCGCGGCGCCTTCTTCGGTGCGCTGCTGGTGGGCCTGACCGCCACCTGGGGCGCGGTACTGGTGCCGGAATACGCCGGCATGGCGATCTACCTGCTGATGGCCGTGGTGCTGCTGTTCAAGCCCCGCGGGCTGTTCGCCTGACCCCTTCCTGAGAGGTATCGACTCATGCATCACGTCCCTCGCCCCATCCAGTACCTGCTGCTGGGCCTGCTCGCGCTGATGCTGCTGTTTCCCCTGGTGGGGGAATCGCTGTTCGGCGACCGGCAGGACTTCTACCTGCAGCAGATCACCTACATCCTCATCCTTGCCATCGTCGCCCTCAGCCTGGACCTGCTGGTGGGCGTCACCGGCATGGTCAGCCTGGCCCAGGCGGCGTTCTTCGGGCTGGCCGGCTACAGCCTGGTGCTGATCTCGCCCGAGTTCGAGGCGGTGAGCATCTGGCTGGCCCTGCCGGTATGCCTGGCGATCAGCGCCGCGACGGCCCTGCTGATGGGGCTGCTGATCATCCGCACCTCGGGCATCTTCTTCATCATGGTGACCATCGCCTTCTCGCAGATGCTGTTCTACCTGTTCCATGATTCGGCGTTCGCCGGCGGCTCCGACGGGGCGTTTCTGTTCATGAAGCCGGACGTCAGCATCGGCGGCATGCAGCTGCTGGATCTGGAAAACCGCAACACGCTTTATTACGTGGTGCTCGGCTCCCTGGTGGGCATCTACCTGCTGTTGCGCACCTTCCTGAAGGCGCCTTTCGGCAAGGTGCTGCTGGGGATCAAGGTGAACGAAGTGCGGGTCCGTGCCCTGGGCTACAACCCGACGTTCTACAAACTCGTGGTCTTCGTCATCTCCGGCACCATTGCCGGCTACGCCGGCATGCTGGCGGCCACCCAGTACGGCTTCGTCAGCCCCGACCAGGTGGGCTGGAAGCTGTCGGCCCATGTACTGGTAATGGTCATCCTCGGCGGCATGGGCAGCCTGTTCGGCGCCATTTTCGGGGCCTTTGCCTTCGAAGGACTGCATCACCTGTTCGCCAGCCTGACGCCCCACTGGGAGCTGCCCATGGGCCTGGTGGTGATCGCCATGGTGCTGCTGCTGCCGAGCGGCATCGCCGGGCTGCTGATTCGCCTGCTCGATCGGAAGAAGGCGCCCGCCAAGGCCGCCTCACCCTTGCCAGGCGCCACGTTGAAAGGGGAGGTGAACCCATGATTCCCGTACTGGAAACCCAAGGCCTGAGCAAGACGTTCGGCGGACTGGCGGCGGTGAAGGACGTCTCGCTGCGTGTCAATCCGTGCGAGATCCACGCCATCATCGGGCCCAACGGGGCCGGCAAGAGCACCATGGTCAACCTGCTGTCGGGCCAGTTGCGGCCCTGCGCCGGCCGGGTCCTGTTCCAGGGCAAGGACATCACTGGCCTGGAGCCCAACCGTATCTCTCACCTGGGCATCGGCCGCAGCTTCCAGCGCACCAACATCTTTCCCACCTTCAGTTGCCTGGAGAATTGCTGGCTGGCGGCCCAGTCGCGGATGAAGAACTCGTTCCGCTTCTTCCGCCGCAGCGAGCGCTACCCCGAGGTGCGCGAGCGGGCCGAGAAGGGGCTGGAGCTTTGCGGGCTCAGTCGCCATGCCCATACCCGCGCCGACGCCCTGAGCTACGGCGAGCAGCGCCAGCTGGAGATTGGCATGGTACTGGCGACCGAGCCGGTGTTCCTGCTGCTGGACGAGCCGATGGCCGGGATGGGCCGCGAAGAGTCCGGACGGGTCGTCGAGCTGCTCGGTCGGCTGTCTCGGGACTATGCGCTGGTGCTGGTGGAGCATGACATGGACGCGGTGTTCAGCATCGCCTCCACATTGACCGTGATGGTCAATGGTGAAGTGCTGGCCAGCGGCCCTGTGGACCAAGTGCGCAACAACCCGGCCGTGCAGCAGGCGTATCTCGGCGACGGCGAGGAGCAATACTGATGAACATCGCGATCCAACCTGCCACGCCGCTGATCGAAGCCCGTGGCTTGCACACCTATTACGGCAACAGCCACGTTCTGCACGGCGTCGATTTTTGCATCCGTCCGGGCGAGACCCTGGCGCTGATGGGCCGCAACGGCATGGGCAAGACCACCACCATCCGCTCGCTGCTGGGCCTGACCCCGGCCCGCCAGGGCGAGATCAGTATCTTCGGACAGCCGCGGGGGCGATCGGCGACGCACCAGATCATTCGCAGCGGAATCGGTTACGTGCCGGAAGGGCGGGGCATGTTCCCCAACCTGAGTGTGCGTGAAAGCCTGCTGATGGCGGCCCGGCCCGGTCCGGACGGGCGGCAGGAATGGGATCTGGAGCGAGTCCTGACCACCTTTCCCCGACTGGCCGAGCGCATCTCGCACCTCACCGGCAACCTGTCCGGCGGTGAGCAGCAGATGGTGGCCATCGGCCGTGCGCTGATGACCAACCCGGCGCTGATGATCCTCGACGAGGCCACCGAGGGCCTGGCACCGCTGATCCGCAAGGAGATCTGGGACGTGATCCGGCTGATCAAGGCCAGCGGCATCGCCACCCTGGTGGTGGACAAGAACGTCAACGTCCTGCTGGAGCTGACCGATCGCAGCATGATCATGGTCAAGGGCGAGGTGGTGTACGACGGTGGCAGCGCTGCCCTGAAGGCGCAGCCGGAGCTGCTGCAGTGCCACATCGGGCTGTGATCCGCTGCCCACAACAGGCCAGCCGCAGGCGTAACGCTGTACCCGTAGGTCGGGTTAGCCGCAGGCGTAACGCTGTACCCGTAGGTCGGGTTAGCCGTAGGCGTAACCCGACGGCGGACGTCCGAGGCCCGACCGGGCGCCGTGAGCGTCGGATTACGCTGCGCTAATCCGACCTACCGTACGCATGACCCGCAGGCAGGCCAGCCGCAGGTGTAACGCTGTACCCGTAGGTCGGGTTAGCCGTAGGCGTAACCCGACGGCGGACGTCCGAGGCCTGACCGGGCGCCGTGAGCGTCGGATTACGCTGCGCTAATCCGACCTACCGCGCTGCCCACAATCAGGCCAGCCGCAGGTGTAACGCTGTACCCGTAGGTCGGGTTAGCCGTAGGCGTAACCCGACGGAGGACGCCCGACGCCCGACCGGACGCCGTGAGCGTCGGATTACGCTGCGCTAATCCGACCTACCGTACGCATGACCCGCAGGTCAGGCCAGCCGCAGGTGTAACGCTGTACCCGTAGGTCGGGTTAGCCGTAGGCGTAACCCGACGGAGGACGCCCGACGCCTGACCGGGCGCCGTGAGCGTCGGATTACGCTGCGCTAATCCGACCTACCGTACGCATGACCCGCAGGCAGGCCAGCCGCAGGT
>NZ_JBHRXZ010000027.1:68698-108723 GCF_042648805.1 Stutzerimonas tarimensis
CTACGCATGACCCGCAGGTCAGGCCACCGCAGGCGTAACCCGACGCCCACGCCCCGTCCAAATTGCCATGCCTTGAAATGGCGCACGTCCTGACGCTCCTTGCCCGCCTTTCGTGCAGGTTTCGCCGGGTGTTCTTACCCCCAAAGAGATATCTCCAATGCGCAGGCCGCGTGGCGTCCGCGGTCTGCGATCCATGGCATGCTCAATGCTTTCTTGAAGGGAACAAAAAGTTACTGCCGGGAAAGCCCGGTGTTCTGCTGCCAGCGCTGGCAGCGATACCGAAAACAGAGGTTCGATCATGAGCGCAGAAGTGGCTGATACGATTTTCAGCACGCCGGTCTATCCCGCCGAAGCGGCGCGAGTTGCCGCCAGTCGCCGCATTCTGGTGACCCAGGACAACGGCCTGCCTGGGGCCGAGCGGCTGCTGACGCAGTTCAAGGACCAAGGTGGTCCCCTGCTGGTGCTCAGCCCTCGGTCGGTCGGGCAGCGCTTCGAAGAGATGCTGGGTGAGTCGCTCGGGAAGGCCCAGGTAGGCACCCGGCTGTATGTCTGCGGCGACGAAGCCTTTCTCTGGCAGGTGCGCGCCCTGGCTCGGCAGGCCGGGCTGCTGGACGAGGAGATCGAGATGTTTCGCAGCGGCGCCCGGCGGCGGCTCTATTGCGTGCACTGCTCCACCCTGCAGGATATCGGTGAAGTCGATAGCAGCGTTTGCACCGGCTGCGGTGTAAGACTGATGGTGCGCAACCATTTCTCGCGCCGGCTCGGCGCCTATGCCGGCGTCTGCCTGGATCCAAACGACCCACGCGGGGAGGGGTGCGCATGAGCCAGACAATCAAGGTCCGGGTCGCCGCGCTGCGCGAGCTGACTCCGGTGATTCGTGAGTTCTCTCTCGAGCCCCTGCAGGGCGAGCTGCCGGGCTTTTCCGCCGGCAGCCACGTGGTGGTGCAGATGCCCGCTGGGGAGCGCACCCTGCGCAACGCCTATTCACTGCCCTGCGACCCGGCCGACAACCACTGCTACCGCATTGCGGTGCGCTTGCAGCCGGAATCCCGGGGTGGTTCGCGGTTCATGCACGAGCAGGTCAAGGTGGGCGACGAGCTGCGGATATCCACGCCGCACAACCTGTTTCCCATCAGCAGCCAGGCGCGGCATCACCTGCTCGTGGCTGGTGGCATCGGCATCACCCCCTTCATCGGCTACATCGCCGAACTGAGGGCGCGTGGTGAAACCTTCGAGCTGCATTACGCCTTTCGCGGCGGCCTGACCGATGCCTATCTCGCCGAGCTGCGCGAACGCCTCGGCGAGCGCCTGAAATCCTACGACTCCCTGGCGGGCGAGCGCCTCGACCTGGCGGTGCTGCTGCAGGGGCAACCGATCGGTACCCACCTCTACGCCTGCGGCCCCGAGAACCTGCTGGTCGCCCTGCGGGAGCAGGCCTGCGCGCTGGGCTGGCCGGACAGCCGGGTGCACTGGGAAGCCTTTGCCGCGCCGGAGCCGGGTCTGCCGTTTGTGGTGGAGCTGGCCAACAGCGGCCAGCGCATCGAGGTGCCGGCCGATCTGAGCCTCCTGGAGGCGCTGGAGGCAGCCGGGATAGAGATCCCGAACCTCTGTCGCGGCGGGGTCTGCGGCCAGTGCGAGACGCGCTACCTGGCGGGAGAGGTGGAGCATCGCGATCATTTTCTCGGCCAGGACGAGCGCAGCTCCCTGCTGATGCCCTGTGTTTCCCGCGGCGGCTGCGACCGTCCCCTGTTGCTCGATCTGTAAGGAGCCTGTCATGCCTGTGAACATGAAGCCGCTGGAGACCTACCGCGACGACTTCACCTACCGCAACAGCCCCCAAGCCATAGCGCGCTTTCCCTTCCCCTTCCCGGAAGACCAGTACATGTACTCGGTGAACATCGAGCCGGCTGTTTCCCGCGACCCGGGTTCGGTGTTCGAGCATCTGTTCGACGTGGACGAGCATTACGTCTCCGAGATGGCCGAGCGCGCCCTGGTACTGGAGAAAGACCCGCGCCGTTGCCTGGTCATGCCGCATATGGCGCCGGCCGCCTGGGATCTGGTCGAAGCCATCATGACCCATCTGGCCCGGGACTACCCCGAGCACTTCAGTCTGACCCGCGACGGCGACCAGTGGACCTGGGAAAACCACCCGCTGGACATCTGTCAGCGCTTCACCTTCGGCGATCCGGCGACGCTGCCCTGCGAGCCGCTGGAATACATCACCCGCCAGATGCAGGGCGACTTCGCCATGCTCGACCAGCGCGACGGCGACCTCTACATGGACGCCGGCATGGTTACCTGCCCGGCCGACTGGTCGCTGGCCTTCGATGCCGGCATGAGCTTCAAGCAATGGCATGCGCCAGTGCCCATGGCGCCGCAGATGGGCGTGTTCGATCGGGCCCTGAAGTACCTGCTGAACATCCAGGTGGGCGCGCCGGTGCGCCGGTTGAACTGGACCATGACGATCAATCCGCGCCTGGACACCTCCTCGGAAACCCTCCACGAGTGGGGCCACGAGCGCAGCCTGGTCACCTCGGACAACGTGGCAGGCCTGGTGCACCTGCGGGTCGAGTTGCAGGTGATGGCGCGCATGCCGCGCAGCAATGCGCTGATGTTCAGCATCCGTACCTACCTGATCAGCCTCGAGGAGCTGGTCACCAACCCGGCCTGGGCCCAGCGCCTGCACCGGGTGCTGCGCGACCTGCCCGATGCCATTGCCGACTACAAGGGCCTGACCAGCTATCGCCAGACCGTCGTCGACTATCTGGCGCAATTCGACAGGGAAGCCGTGCCTGCGCGCGCTGCGGGGTGATCCGCTCGCCGCTTCGTAGTTTCGTGGGCTGGGCCGGGCGGCGATCCGCTTAGGCTCGCCACGGCTCCCGGCGGGCTGAGGCCCAGCCCAGGGGGCTGCCTCAGCCGGGTTATCCCCTGATAAACCTGTATTTGCGTGCACTTATCCAAGGAGATTCAACATGGCCAATTCCTGGCGCATTTCTGCCCTTGCCGACCGCCACCGGGCACTGGGCTCCAAGCTGGAAGACTGGAACGGCATGGGCACTGCCTGGACCTACGAAGCGGTCAGCCTGGCCGATGCCCACGAGGCGATCCGCACCAAGGCGGGGCTGATGGATGTGTCCGGCCTGCGCAAGGTGCATTACGTCGGCCCGCATGCCGAGTCCCTGCTCGAATACGCCACCAGCCGCGACATCTCCAAGCTCTACCCGGGCAAGTCGGTGTACGCCACCATGCTCAACGAGGCGGGACTGTTCGTGGATGACTGCGTGATCTATCGCACCGGCCCGAACGCCTTCATGGTGGTGCACGGTGCCGGCAATGGTTACGAGATGCTCACCCGCCAGTCCGAGGGACGCCAGGTGGCGGTGCTCTACGATGACGATCTGCACGACCTGTCCCTGCAGGGCCCGGCTGCGGTGGACTTTCTCGCCGAGCACGTCCCCGGCATCCGCGAGCTGCCGTACTTCCACCATATCCAGACCAAGCTGTTCGGTCTTCCGGTGATGATTTCCCGCACTGGCTACACCGGTGAGCGCGGCTACGAGATCTTCTGCAAGGCGGCCGATGCGCCGGTCATCTGGGACAGCATCCTCGAGCTGGGCAAGCCGTTCGGCATCACTCCCTGCGCCTTCCTTACCCTGGACTGGCTGCGGGTCGAAAGCCACCTGCTGTTCTTTCCCTACGACAACTCGGAAATGTATCCCTTCGCCGACCAGCCCACCGGCGACACCCTCTGGGAGCTGGGCCTGGACTTCACCGTCTCGCCGACCAAGGGCGAGTTCCGCGGCGGTGCCGAGCATCGCCGGCTGAAGGGGCGGGAGCGCTTCAAGATCTTTGGCGTCCTGCTCGACGGCCAGCAGGCGGCCAAGGAGGGCGACACCCTCTGGGCCGATGGCAAGCAGGTTGGCGTCATCACCTGTGCGATGTATTCGCGGCTATCCGAGCGCTCCATGGCCATCGCCCGCATGGAGGTGCCCTACGCGGAACAGGGTACGCCGCTAGAGGTGAAGGGCAGCCTTGAGGCCAAGGCCATCGCCCATACCATGCCTTTCGACGATCCGGAAAAGAAAAAGCGCACGGCCAAGGGGTAGCAGGCGACCAAAAGGCGTCCGATACGCTGCCACGGACCCTTTCCGTGGCGGCGTGACAGACCACTGACCCTCCAGCCGGCAGCGTGGATCCTGTATTCGTCTGCCGCCTCTTCAATCCCCAGCGAGAATATTCCATGTTCAACGGCCCCGCAGCCGGCTGGCTGTTCGTCCTTCTCGCCGGTATGGCGGAGATCTGTTATGCGGTGTTCATCCCGCGCACGGATGGCTTCACCCGGCTCTGGCCGACCCTCTACTGCCTGACCTTCATCGCCCTGAGTCTCTGGCTCCTGTCGCTGTCGGTGCGCACGTTGCCCATTGGCACCGCCTACGCCGTCTGGGTCGGCATGGGCGCGGTGGGTACGGCGGTCTGGGGCATCCTGTTCTTTGGCGAGTCGGCCAATGCCGCCCGGATCACCTGCCTGATGCTGATCGTCGCCGGCGTGGTCGGGCTGAAGCTGTTCTCGCCCGTGCTCGAATAGTCTTGCTGCCGCCATTCCGAGGCTGTTGAACCTCCCTCGCGCTGCGCTTACTAAGCTCTGTAACCCTCATCGGCTGCCACGTTGTGCGCTTCTCGCTTCCGACGGCGATGCGCTGTGGGCGGGTGAATGACAGGCTTGACTAGAGGAGGCGGTAGGTTTGAGCAGACGACGCAGCAACGGCCTGAAGTTGAAAGGATCGGCATTGCGGATGGGCCTCTCGGTTGCCCTGGCACTGGCGGCGGCACAGGCTGGCGCGTTCGGCCTCGACGATGTGGCGGACAAGGCGCGGGAGCTGGCCGGGCAGAGTTTCAGCGTGCCGGCCTCGAACCTGCCTCCGCCGCTGCGGGCGATGCAGTACGCGGACTATCAGGAAATCCGCTCGAGCACCGAGAAGCGCTACTGGGCCGACGAAGAAACGCCCTTCGAGCTGATGTTCTACCACCAGGGCATGCACTTCGACGTGCCGGTGACCATCAACGAAATCACCGCCACGGGTGTCAGGCCGATCGAGTATGACCCGGCCTATTTCGACTTCGGCGGGCTGGAGCTCGACTCGGCCGCACTCGAAGGCCTCGGCTTCGCCGGTTTCAAGGTGCTCTATCCGCTGAACAGCCCGGACAAGCAGGACGAGCTGCTGACCCTTCTGGGAGCCAGCTATTTTCGTGCGCTGGGCGCCGGGCAGTGGTACGGGTTGTCCGGGCGAGGACTGGCGATCGACACCGCGCTGCCGTCCGGCGAGGAGTTTCCCCGCTTCTCCGAATTCTGGGTCGAATACCCGGAGCCGGACCGGCGCGATCTGATCATCTATGCGCTGCTGGACTCACCCAGCGTTACCGGGGCTTATCGAATGGTACTACGCCCCGGCGACGACACCGTGCTGGACATACAGGCACGACTGTTCTTTCGCGACGCGGTGGACAAGCTCGGCATCGCGCCGCTGACCAGCATGTTTCTCTACGGCCCCAACCAGCCGAGCCGCGAACTCAACTTTCGCCCGGCTATCCACGACTCCGACGGCCTGGCCATCCACACCGGCAGCGGCGAATGGATCTGGCGGCCCCTGAACAACCCCAGGCACCTGTCGATCAGCACCTTCAGCGTCGAGAACCCGCGCGGCTTCGGTCTGATGCAGCGGGCCCGCGATTTCGCCCATTATCAGGATCTCGACGACCGCTACGAATTGCGCCCGGGCGGCTGGATCGAGGTGGTCGGCGACTGGGGGCCGGGTCGGGTCGAACTGGTGGAGATCCCCACGGCGGATGAGACCAACGACAACATCGTCGCCTTCTGGACGCCGGACCAGCCCATCGAGCCAGGCCAGGAGCTGGCGCTGGAATACCGCATGCACTTCACCATGGCCGAGCCGATGGTGCAGGAGCTGGCCTGGGTCAGCCAGACGCGCCGCTCCATCGGCGAGATCAAGCAGCCCAACCTGATCCGCGAGCCCGATGGCAGCATCGCCTTTGTCGTCGACTTCGAAGGCGGCCCGCTGGCCGGGCTGCCGGAGCAGGAAGAGGTGTTCGCCCAGGTCAGCGTTGGCGAGAACGGCGAGTTGGTCGGCCAGGAGGTGGGCTACAACTACAGCACCGAGGGGCGCCGGTTGACCCTGCGGCTGCGCCAGCACGATCCGGCCCGGCCGGTGGAAGTGCGCGCGGCGCTGGTGCAGGGCGAGACGACCCTTTCCGAAACCTGGAGCTATCAGGTACCCATCCATGAGTAGTTCGGCCGATGACGATGTCGGGGCCAGGCTGCGCGAAGGCTGGGGCGAGGCGCTGGAGGACAGCCTCGAGCGTGACGCCCAGGGTCGGACCTGCCTGCGCAGTACACCGCCGATCAGCCGCCGCAGCATGGTGCCCGAACCCTGGCAGACCAACCCGCTGGTGCGCGGCTGGCAGCGTCTGTTCGGTGAAAACCGCCGCAGGCGGCGCAAGCAGCTCGGCAGCTTCGACGAGCAGGATCGCTGGCGCCTCGCAGGGGCGAGGCGGCGGGCGGTGCTACTGTGTTTCATGCTGCTGCAGACCGGCATCGCCACCTGGTACATGAAGGCAATCCTGCCCTACCAGGGCTGGGCCATGCTCGATCTGCGCGGCGCCTGGCGCCAGGGTATCGCCGAATGGCTGCTGCAACTGATGCCCTACGCCGTGCAAGCCAGTGTGCTGTTTCTCTTCGCGCTGCTGTTCTGCTGGGTCTCGGTGGGCTTCTGGACGGCCCTGATGGGATTCTTTCAACTGCTCACCGGGCGCGACCGCTACAGCATCTCGGCCGGGGAGGTGGGCAAGGCCCGGATTGCCCCCGAGGCGCGCACCGCGCTGGTCATGCCCATCGCCAACGAGGACGTGCCCAGGGTGTTCGCCGGCCTGCGCGCGACCTGGGAGTCGCTGGCGCGCAGCGGCCAGGGGCAACACTTCGACGTGTTCATCCTCAGCGACAGCAACGATCCCGATACCTGCGTCGCCGAGCAGAAGGCCTGGCTGGAACTGTGCCGCGAGGTCGAGGGCTTCGGCCGGATCTTCTACCGCCGACGGCGCCGGCGGGTGAAGCGCAAGAGCGGCAACATCGACGACTTTTGCCGGCGCTGGGGCAGCCAGTACCGCTACATGGTGGTGCTCGACGCCGACAGCGTGATGAGCGGCGACTGCCTGGCCTCGCTGGTGCGCATGATGGAGGCCAACCCCCACGCCGGGATCATCCAGAGCTCCCCTTGCGCGGCCGGGATGGACACCCTTTATGCGCGCATCCAGCAGTTCGCCACCCGGGTCTACGGCCCGCTGTTCACCGCCGGCCTGCACTTCTGGCAGTTGGGTGAATCGCACTACTGGGGACATAACGCGATCATCCGGGTCAAGCCGTTCATGGAGCACTGTGCGCTGGCGCCGTTGCCGGGCAAGGGCAGCATGGCCGGGGCGATCCTGTCCCACGATTTCGTCGAGGCCGCGCTGATGCGCCGGGCCGGCTGGGGGGTATGGATCGCCTACGACCTGCCCGGCAGTTACGAGGAGCTGCCACCGAACCTGCTCGATGAGCTCAAGCGTGATCGCCGCTGGTGCCACGGCAACCTGATGAACTTCCGTTTGTTCCTGGTCAAGGGCATGCATCCGGTGCATCGCGCGGTGTTTCTCACCGGTGTCATGTCCTACCTGTCGGCGCCGTTGTGGTTCCTGTTCCTAGTGCTGTCCACGGCCCTGCTGGCGGTACACAAGCTGATGGAACCGCAGTATTTCCTGCAGCCGATGCAACTGTTCCCGGTCTGGCCTCGGTGGAACCCGGAACAGGCCATCGCGCTGTTTTCCACCACCATGACGCTGTTGTTCCTGCCCAAGATGCTGGCGGTGCTGCTGGTCTGGGTGAAGGGTGCAGAGGCCTACGGTGGCAAGCTGCGGTTGTTGTTGTCGATGCTGGTTGAAATGCTCTTCTCGGTGCTGCTGGCGCCGGTGCGCATGCTGTTTCATACCCTGTTCGTTACCGCTGCGTTCTTTGGCTGGTCGGCCCAGTGGCAATCGCCGCAGCGCGCCGGCAATGCCACACCCTGGAGCGAGGCGCTGGTTCGCCACGGGCCGCAGATGCTGCTGGGGGTGCTCTGGGCCGCCCTGGTGGCCTGGCTAGACCCGGTGTTTCTCTGGTGGCTGGCGCCCATCGTGGTGGCGTTGATCCTCTCGGCGCCGGTGTCGGTAGTGTCCAGCCGGATGCGCTTCGGCCAGGCGGCGCGGCGACAGCGCCTGTTGCTGATTCCTGAGGAGTCCACGCCCCCGGCCGAGTTGCAGGCCACTGCCGATTATCTGGTCCAGTATCGGCAGACGGCACTGGAACGGGGCTTCCTGCACGCCGCGGTCGACCCGCAGATCAATGCCCTGGCCTGCGCCATGGCCCGCGGCCGGCACGCACGGACGGTGACGGCAGCACAACGACTGCGCGAGGAGCGCCTGGCGAGCATTCTTGCCGGCGGGCCCGAGGGCGACACGCGCGAGGTACGCTGGCGTCTGCTGGATGATCCCGACGGTTTGGCCGGCCTGCACCGGACACTGGCGTGCGGTCCAGGCGGGCCTGACTGGCGCGCTGCGCTGCGGCCCCTGGCGGAGCCCAGTGCCGAGCCGGCCTTGCGGTTGTCGCGACCTGCCGAGCAGGATCCTGCTGGTGCGGGGTTCATGGCGGAACAGGTCTCCCTTGCGTCTGCCTCTGCCTCGGCTGCTGCTCGTCGTAGCCCGCGGTATTGACCGACTGACCGAAGCCCTGACGCTGCAGGGAAACAGCGTCATCGTGCTGCTGGCTGTTCATCCCTACCTGAGCAATCCGGCCAGCGAAGGTTTTTCCGGGGCCGAGCTGTAACAAGGCGGTGGTTGCCGCGCGCTGCGCGTGCTGTCCATCCTTCATGATCTGACCCGGAGACGCCTGTGGACCTGCTGTTTCTCGGCACCAGTGCCGCCACCCCGACCCGTACTCGTAACGTCAGCGCGCTGGCCCTGCTGGAACCGCGCGGCAAGGGCTGGTTCCTGCTGGACTGCGGCGAAGCCACCCAGCATCGGGTGATGCAGGCGGGCCTGTCGCTGCACGAACTGCAGGCCATCTTCATCACCCATGTGCACGGCGATCACTGCTACGGCCTGCCGGGGTTGCTGGCCAGCGCCGGGCTGCAGGGGCGGACCCGGCCGTTGACGCTGGTCGCTCCGGCGGGAGTCGAGGCCTGGATGGACGCCACCCAGCAGATGAGCCAGCTCAGCCTGCCCTACCCGCTGCAGTGGCTGCCCACCGAGTCGCTGGGTTGCTGGTCGAGCGAGCACTGGCTGGTGGACGTCACCGAGCTGTCGCACCGGGTGCGCTCATTCGCCTACGGCTTCACCGAGGCCAGGCCGGAGTCGCGCCTGGACCAGGCGCGGCTGTTGGCGGACGGTATCGCACGTGGTCCGGTCTGGGGCCAGTTGAAGAAGGGCATCGATGCGGCTTATGAGGGGCGCACCCTGCGCAGCCGCGATTACCTGATCTTCCCGCATCCGCCGCGCCGGGTGGTGGTCGCCGGTGACAACGACCGTCCCGAACTCCTGGCGGCAGCCTGTCGCAACGCCCAGGTGCTGGTGCACGAGGCGACCTTCAGCCTGGAGCGGCCGGTGGAGACGCGCTTTGGTCACAGTGCGGCCGGGCAGGTCGCGGCCTTCGCCGACTCCATTGGCCTGCCGAACCTGGTGCTCACGCATTTCAGCTCCCGCTTCCAGGACAACCCGGAGCGCTCGCCAGGCATCGCCGACCTGCGCGCCGAGGCCCTGCAGCACTACCGCGGCGGCCTCTGGCTCGCCGAAGACCTGGCCCGCTTCCGCCTTGATCGAACCGGGAGCCTCTGCCGGGTGTTGCCGGCCCCGGCGCGTGATCCTCGGCCCTGACGCCCTGAGCAGGAGCCCTTCGCGAGCGAGCTCGCTCCTACAGGGAAAATGCGGGTGCGGGGAGCTATTCGCGAGCAAGCTCGCCCCTGTAGCTCGTCTCGCGGGGCGCCAGTGGCTGGTTGGCGGCGCGGCGGGCACCCAACACGCAACAGCGCATCAGATCGAGCTTGAGCCGCTCGGCGGTGCGCTGCAGGTAGGCGAGATCGGTATCGGGGTGCCCCTGGACGATGAACAGTGCGGCGCTGGTATCCGCCTGCAAGGCGGTGGCCGCGCATTGCCGGTACTCCATGCGGCAGAGAACCTGGCCGCGCGCATCGAAATAGGCGTATTCGCCGGAGGGCAGGGTGACGGCTGCGTCGCTGCCGAGGGCATGGAAGGCTTCGTCGCCCTGGCAGATATCCAGCGTCACCGGGAGCTTGATTCGACGCAGATCATGCGCGCCGATGGACAGGCCCGAGTGCAGCGACCAGTGATTGTAGAGGTCGACCACCGGAGAGATTTCGCGCAGTTTTCCCATGCGCAGGTACTGATCGAGCAGCGCCTGTGGCGAGGCGGGGAATCGCTTGGGCGAGCGACCCATGCGCAGACGCAGATCACTGAACCCCTGCATCTGGCTCAGGCTGGCCTGGATCTGCAGCTCGCTGCGCAGACGGTCGAGGCTGGTGCCCAGTGCCTCGCTGCGGGCCTGGTTGCAGAGTTGGTGCAGGGTGAAGGCGATGGCCTTCAGTCCCAGGGATGCCGGAGCGTTCAGGCAGAAGACGGGGTTGAACATGGGATCACCTGACACTGCGGAAGGTGGAAAGGGTCAGGCGGAGCGTGCAACTCGAGGTTTTGCGTGCAAGCTGCGGCAGACGCCGCCTGCCTGGGAAGAACCCGCCCCGTCAGCCGGAGCGGGTACCGGCTCAGGGTTTGAGTTTCTTCGGTTCGGGATCGGCGTAGCTGTGCTTCTCGTGGACCATGGTGGCACCGAGGGCGAAAAGGCTGGCCGCGGCCACGAAGAAGGTGATCACCATCAGGATCGCCGGGTTGCCGGCGAAGGTGTAAACGGCGCTGGCGCCTTCGAAAGTACTGATGCTCATGGTTCAGGCTCCTTGTAAGCGGCGCACCGGGGCGGCGGTGCGCCTGGTGGCCGTCAGGCCGGTTTGGTTTCGACAATGAGGGTGGTGGTTTCTGTGGTGCCATCAGTGCCGGTCAAGGTGGTGCTGGTGCCATACATGGCCGCCCATTCCGGGTAGGCCTGCGCCGGTACTTCGGTCAGGTCCAGGCCGCGTTCTTCGGCATGGGCCGGAACCCGCAGCATGCCGACCTTCTTCAGGCCGTAGGAGATGGCGTAGCCGGGAATGAAGCCCAGGGACGCCATGACGATCGCGCCGAACACCTGGCCGGTGAAACTGATGTCAGCCATGCCATTCACGTTCGGGTAGCCAGCCAGGAAAATGCCACTGATGACCAGACCGGCGAAGCCGCCAAAGCCATGCACCGCGAAAGCGCCGACCGCGTCGTCCAGGCGCATCTTCAGCAGGAAGTTGTTGACCAGCGGTGCAGCGGCGGCGACGCCCATGCCGATCAGGTAGGCCAGCCCGGGGTGGTAGAGGTCCAGGCCCGGGGCCACCGAGATGATCCCCACCAGGCCGCCGGACATCATCCAGAAGGGCTCGCGGGTGGTCAGATAGGCGCCGATCAGGCCGCCGGCAAAGCCCATCAGGGTGTTGAAGGCGAACGCCGAGAGGGTGGTGGGCTGGCCGTAGATGTTGATCCACTGCGCGCCGCTGTTATAGATGATGCAGCCGCCGAGGAAGCCGAAGAAGCCGACGATGATCAGCATCAGGCCGACCACGCTCATGGGCATGCTGTGGCCGACGATCTGATTGACCGAGCCGTCCTTGTTGAAGCGGCCGATGCGCGCGCCGAGGTTCATCACCACGGCCAGGGCAAAGAAGCCTGCGACCATGTGCACCACGCCTGCCGCGCCCACGTCATGGTAGCCCCAATTGACGGTCAGCCAGCCTTCCGGGTGCCAGCCCCAGGAGGCTGCCAACAGCCAGAGTACCCCGCCCAGGGCGATGGTGAGGATGATGAAGGCGCTCATCCGTGCGCGCTCGATGATGGCGCCGGAGAGGATCGAACCGGTGGTGGCGGCGAACAGTGCGAAGGCGCCCCAGAAAATGCCGGTGGCATTGTCCTGGATATTCGGGCCCATGGCCTCACTCCAGGGCAATGCGGCGACCAGATCGTCCATGCGCGGTACTAGGCCGTCCGGGAAGCCGTTGTAGATCGCCCAGCCGACCAGGAAGACGCTCGGGACGACGAAGCCGAACGCCAAGATGTTCTTCACCCCGGCAGCCAGGGCGTTTTTCAGGCGCGAGGCGCCGATCTCATAGGAGAGAAAGCCGGCATGGATGAGGATCATCAAGGCGGTACACCACCAGTAGAAGATCTCCATGTTCAAGGTATTGGTCATCTCGATGAGCTGGTGTAGCTCTTCAAGCGTCGGCGTGGTCTGTTCCATTAGATGATCCTCGAGGGGGGGTCGGATTAGCGGCGGTAAAAGCGGTTCGTTTTATTGCACCTGGCTCATAAAAAGTTCGCTATAAGAAACAGCAATCGCTGTGCCACATTCTGAAACAGCTCTGTTTCGAGGCGTTGGTCGCCTTATCCGGGCTGCTCGCGCACAACCACCGAGCCCTCCAGACACACGCTGCACCAAAGCCTTGCAAAAGTCCCTTGCTATTCATGGGGAATTACGCACGCAGGCCGCTTGGCGGCACGTCCAGATCACGGGGGCCATGGAGTCTGTTGGCATGTAGCAATAAAAGGGCCGAGACGCTGTTAGCAGAGAGGCTGCTGAGACTCGCGCTCGAGGCGGGGTGTGAGTCGGCGCCTCGGCGGTCAGGGGAAGGAAAGTAAGGGAGCGTCGACGCAGCGCAGCCTGGGTGGGCTGCGCCTTTTGCCTAGCGC
The DNA here is from genome assembly GCF_042648805.1 of Stutzerimonas tarimensis. Taxonomy (NCBI): domain Bacteria; kingdom Pseudomonadati; phylum Pseudomonadota; class Gammaproteobacteria; order Pseudomonadales; family Pseudomonadaceae; genus Stutzerimonas; species Stutzerimonas tarimensis. The sequence goes on from NZ_JBHRXZ010000027.1 coordinate 81,611, forward strand.
TGCTTGAGCATGTCCTGGATTTCCTGGGTGGCGTCCTGGGTGCGCCGGGCCAGATTCTTCACCTCGTCGGCGACCACCGAGAAGCCCCGCCCCACCTCGCCGGCGCGCGCGGCTTCGATCGCAGCGTTCAGAGCCAGCAGGTTGGTCTGGTCGGCGATGCCCTTGATCACCCCCACCACCTGGGCAATCTGCCCGTAGGTGGCCTGCATGGCTTCCTGCTCGCGTTCCCTGGATTGCTCGGCGGCCTTCTCGTCACTGATGTTGCGCACCGCACCGATCACCCGCCGCAATACGCCCCGGTCATCACGCAGGCAGCGGCCGCGCTCGCGAAACCAGATATTCCCCTTGCTCTTGTGGCGCATGCGGTACTCGACCATGTAGGAGGAGTGCCGGTCGGGACTGCGCATCATCGCGGCGAACTGCTCCATCACCTCACCCAGGTCGTCCGGGTGGGCGACCCTGTTGAAACTGTCCCAGCCATCGGGAAACTCCTCGCGGCTGTAGCCGATCAGCGCCCGAAACTGATCCGACCAGCGAATCAGGCTGTGGGGGTGGTCCGGGTCACCGTTGGCCACGGCGAGGTCCCAGCTGCCTTCGGTCAAGGTCTGCTTGGTCAGTTCCCAGACCTGCTGCTCCTGCAGCTGTTCATTGAGGCGTGCGTCCTGCTCGGCGAGCAGTTGGCGGGCATCGGCCAGCTCTCGCTCGAGGCGCTGCTGCTGGTCGCGGCTTTCATCGAGCTGCCGACGCAGGCTGGCGAGCTCTTCGGGCGTGCAGGGTGGAGGACGGATGGCGGCAAGCGCGTCCTGCTGGCCACGTTGGCGGTGCGCCAATTGTTCCAGCAACTGGCAGAGCGCCCGGTGGCGGGCCAGACTGGCGCAGGCGTCGGGCGAAACCGGCTGACCGGCCAGCAACCGGCTCAGCTGGTCGCCCAGCTCGGCGGCCAATGCGGCGGGGACGTCTTTGAACCACATGGCGAATGCTCCTCTGGCATTGGAAACTGATGGCGCGACTTCACGCCAAGCAATTTATCGGCCACCGGCTCTGAAGACTTAGTTCCGGTGATCGGCTCGACGGTCTTGGGCAGCGTGGCACTGCCTGGCTTATAATGTGCGGTTTCGTCGCCCGACCTGTTCGGGCCACCTTCTACTGCGCAGGACAATCCCTTGATCTCCACCGCCAACATCACCATGCAGTTCGGCGCCAAGCCGCTGTTCGAGAACGTGTCCGTCAAATTCGGCAACGGCAATCGCTACGGCCTGATCGGCGCGAACGGCTGCGGCAAGTCGACCTTCATGAAAATCCTCGGCGGCGAGCTGGAGCCATCCGGGGGCCAGGTGATGCTCGAGCCCGGCATTCGTCTCGGCAAGCTGCGCCAGGATCAGTTCGCCTACGAGGACTACTCGGTCATCGATACCGTGATCATGGGCCATACCGAGCTGTGGACGGTGAAGGCCGAACGCGACCGCATCTATGCGCTGCCGGAGATGAGCGAGGACGACGGCATGGCGGTGGCCGAGCTGGAGGTCCAGTTCGCCGAATACGACGGCTATACTGCGGAATCCCGCGCCGGCGAGCTGTTGCTGGGCCTGGGCATACCGCTGGACCAGCATTTCGGCCCGATGAGCGCGGTGGCACCAGGCTGGAAGCTGCGGGTACTGCTGGCCCAGGCATTGTTCTCCGACCCGGAAGTCCTGCTGCTGGACGAACCGACCAACCACCTGGACATCAACACCATCCGCTGGCTCGAAGGCGTGCTCATCGCGCGCAACTCGACCATGATCATCATTTCCCACGACCGCCACTTCCTAAACAGCGTCTGCACCCACATGGCCGACCTGGATTATGGCGAGTTGCGGCTGTTCCCCGGCAACTACGATGAGTACATGACTGCCGCCACCCAGGCGCGCGAGCGGCTGCTGTCGGACAACGCCAAGAAGAAGGCGCAGATCGCCGAGCTGCAGACCTTCGTCAGCCGTTTCTCGGCCAACGCCTCCAAGGCCAAGCAGGCCACCAGCCGCGCCAAGCAGATCGACAAGATCCAGCTGGAAGAGGTCAAGCCGTCGAGCCGGGTGAGCCCCTTCATCCGCTTCGAACAAACCAAGAAGCTGCATCGCCAGGCGGTGACCCTGAACAAGATGGGCCAGGGGTTCGAGGGCGTGCCGCTGTTCAAGAACTTCTCGCTGCAGGTCGAAGCCGGCGAGCGGGTTGCCATCATCGGTCCCAACGGCATCGGCAAGACCACTCTGCTGCGTACCCTGGTGGGCGAGATGCCACCGATGAGTGGCGAGGTGAAGTGGACCGAGAGCGCCGAGGTGGGTTACTTCGCCCAGGACCACGCCGAAGACTTCGCCGATGACGCCACCCTGTTCGACTGGATGGGACAGTGGACCGGCGGTGGCGAACAGCTGGTACGCGGCACCCTGGGTCGCATGCTGTTTTCCAACGACGAAATCGGCAAGTCGGTGAAGGTGATTTCCGGTGGCGAGCAGGGCCGCATGCTGTTCGGCAAGCTGATCCTGCAGAAGCCCAACGTGCTGGTGATGGACGAGCCTACCAACCACCTGGACATGGAGTCGATCGAGGCGCTGAACCTGGCGCTGGAAAACTACCCGGGGACGCTCATCTTCGTCAGCCACGACCGCGAATTCGTCAGCTCCCTGGCCACCCGCATCGTCGAGCTGTCGGAAAACGGTATTACCGACTTCAGCGGTACCTATGAAGACTACCTGCGCAGCCTCGGCGTGGCGGTATAAGCCACAGGCCGGGGCCTTTTGTCGGGTTACGCCTGCGGCTAACCCGACCTACGGACGGCGCAGGACGGTAGGTCGGATTAGCGCAGCGTAATCCGACGCGGCGGTTCGACATCCAGGGTCCAGGTCGGATTAGCGCAGCGTAATCCGACAGGTCGCCGTGGCGGTTTGGCCTTTTGTCGGGTTACGCCTGCGGCTAACCCGACCTACGGACGGCGCAGGACGGTAGGTCGGATTAGCGCAGCGTAATCCGACGCGGCGGTTCGACATCCAGGGTCCAGGTCGGATTAGCGCAGCGTAATCCGACAGCTCGCCGTGGCGGTTTGGCCTTTTGTCGGGTTACGCCTGCGGCTAACCCGACCTACGGACGGCGCAAGACGATAGGTCGGATTAGCGCAGCGTAATCCGACGCGGCGGTTCGACATCCAGAGTCCAGGTCGGATTAGCGCAGCGTAATCCGACAGGTCGCCGTGGCAATTTGGGCTGTTGTCGGGTTACGCCTGCGGCTGACCCGACCTACGGACGGCGCAGGACGGTAGGTCGGATTAGCGCAGCGTAATCCGACAGGTCGCCGTGGCGGTTTGGGCTGTTGTCGGGTTACGCCTGCGGCTAACCCGACGCGGCGGTTCGACATCCAGGGTCCAGGTCGGATTAGCGCAGCGTAATCCGACAGGTCGCCGTGGCGGTTTGGCCTTTTGTCGGGTTACGCCTGCGGCTAACCCGACCTACGGACGGCGCAGGACGGTAGGTCGGATTAGCGCCGCAGCGTAATCCGACGCGGCGGGCTACTCGACATCCAGCCCGCTGTTGATGCGCGAGGCGGCGTGGCCGGGGAAGAACAGGCGCTGCAGCTCGTCGCCGGGGCGGTCGGCGCGCATGAAGGCTTCGCCAACCAGGAAGGCGTGCACCTCGTTGATCTTCATCAGCTCGACATCCGCTCGGGTGAGGATGCCGCTTTCGGTGACCACGATGCGGTCGCGTGGGATGCGGGGCAGGAGATCGAGGGTGGTTTCCAGGAATACCTCGAAGGTATGCAGGTTGCGGTTGTTGATGCCGATCAGCGGGAGGTCGAGCTTCAAGGCCCGGTCCAGTTCCGCGGCGTCATGCACTTCCACCAGTACATCGAGCCCCTGCGCCTGGGCGGTCGCGGCGAGTTCGGCCATCTGGCCGTCATCCAGCGCCGAGGCGATCAGCAGGATGCAGTCGGCGCCGAGCGCACGGGCTTCGACGATCTGGTAGGGGTCGACCATGAAGTCCTTGCGCAGCACGGGCAGCGAACAGGCCGCGCGGGCCTCCTGCAGGTAGCGATCGGCGCCCTGGAAATAGTCCACGTCGGTCAGCACCGAAAGGCAGGCCGCGCCGCCTTTTTCGTAGCTGACGGCGATCTCGGCCGGTACGAAGTGTTCACGCAATACCCCCTTGCTGGGCGAAGCCTTCTTGACCTCGGCGATGATGGCTGACTGCTTGCGCTGGACGCGGCGGCGCACGGCCTCGGCGAAGCCGCGCACCGGATCGGCCGCGGCTGCCGCGCGCTCGACTTCCGACAAGGGGCTGCGGGCACTACGCTCGGCCACTTCCTCGAGCTTGCGGGCCAGGATCTTTTCCAGAACCGTGGGGACGCTCATGCCTGATGCTCCTGCCTGAATACTGCGGTGAAGGCGACCAGTTCCTCGAGCTTTTCCAGCGCCAGTCCGGTAGACAGCGCATCCTGGGCCAGAGCCATGCCCTGGCCCAGATCCTGCGCGACGTCGGCGGCATAGAGCGCAGCTCCCGCATTGAGGATGATCATGTCGGCGGCCTTGCGGCCGTTCTCGGTCTTGCGCCGGCCGAGGGCATCGCGAATCAGCGCCAGCGAGGCTTGCGCACCTTCGACCGCAAGGCCGATGAGGCTCTGGCTCTTGATGTCGAAATCCTCCGGCTGGATGCTGTACTCACGAATCGCTCCATCGCGCAGTTCGGCCACATGGGTGGGCGCGGCCAGGCTGATCTCGTCGAGGCCGTCCTGGGCGTGTACCACCAGCACGTGGCGACTGCCTAGGCGCGACAGCACTTCGGCCATCGGCCGGCACAGCTCCTTGCTGAACACGCCGAGTACCTGATGCCTGACCCCGGCCGGGTTGGACATGGGGCCGAGGATGTTGAAGAGGGTCCGCAGGCCGAGCTCGCGGCGTGGGGCGGCGGCATGCTTCATGGCGCCGTGGTGGGCCGGGGCGAACATGAAGCCGACACCCACGGTGTCGACGCAGCGCGCCACTTCGGCCGGCGTCAGGCCCAGGTAGACGCCCGCGGCCTCCAGCAGGTCGGCGCTGCCGCTCTTGCCGGACACGGCGCGGTTGCCATGCTTGGCCACCTTGCCCCCTGCCGCGGCGACCACGAAAGCGGCGGCAGTGGAGACGTTGAAAATGTTCATGCCGTCGCCACCGGTGCCGCAGGTGTCGACCAGGTTGTCGTTCGGAAATGCCACCGGTTCGGCCAGTTCGCGCATCACCTGCACGGCGCCGACGATTTCCTCGATGGTCTCGCTCTTCATGCGCATGCCCATGAGAAAGGCGCCGACCTGGGCGTCGGTGCACTGGCCGGTCATGATCTGACGCATCACCGACTGCATTTCATCGGTGCTCAGGTCGAGCTGGGCCACCACGCGCTTGAGCGCTTCCTTGATATCCATCAGCGGACGCCTCCGGTCTGCTTGAGAAAGTTGTCGAACAGCTCATGACCCTGCTGGGTAAGGATCGACTCGGGGTGGAACTGCACGCCCTCGACGTTCATCGTCTTGTGCCGCAGCCCCATGATCTCGTCCACCGAGCCATCGTCCAGGCGGGTCCAGGCTGTCATCTCCAGGTCCTCGGGGAGGCTTTCGCGGCGGACCACCAGCGAGTGGTAGCGGGTCACCGTGAGCGGGTTGTCGAGACCCTCGAAGACGCCGTTGTTGGTATGAAAGACCGGGCTGGTCTTGCCATGCATCGCCTGGCGCGCGCGCACCACCTCACCACCAAAGGCCTGGCCGATGCTCTGGTGACCCAGGCAGACGCCGAGGATCGGCAGCTTGCCGGCGAAATGGCGGATCACTTCCAGCGACACGCCCGCCTCGGTCGGGGTGCAGGGGCCGGGCGAGACGACGATGCGCTCCGGTGCCAGCGCCTCGATTTCAGCGATGGTCAGCTCGTCGTTGCGCACCACCTTCACCTCGGCCCCCAGTTCGCCGAGGTACTGGACGACGTTGTAGGTGAAGGAATCGTAGTTATCGATCATCAGGAGCATGGCAGAGACTCGAATCGGTTGCGGTCGGCCAGAGGGTGCCGGCGATCCGCACATTATGAAGGTTTTGCAAGGAATGCTCGACGCGCAATGTCGCGCCGGTCAGCGGCAGGCCGCTGTGCTCAGGCGTGGCTACGCCAACGCCAGCGAAGGCAGGGGAGGGGCATGAGCGGGCTGCTGGTCTTCACCGGTAGCAGTCTCTCGGGAGAGGGGAAAGCAGAACCTTAGCCGAAGGCCGGGGCAGGGCGCAACCGCATGGCCGCTCAGTTGTCGCGCTGGCCGCCAGTGGCCAGCAGACGTTCCATGACCACGCCCTCGAGGCCCAGCACCTCGCCGTTATCGGCAAAGATCCCGCAGCCACGCTCATGCACCTGCTTTTCGCTGCCGTCGGCGCAGACCAGGCGGTAATCGAAACCGAAGGGGCGCATGGCGGACAGGCCGTCCTGCACCTGGGACCAGACCGCTTCGCGGTCGTCGGGGTGGATGAGGCCATTGTAGCTCGTCTCATGGCTGTCGATCAGCTGTTCGGCGCGGTAGCCGGTCAGCGCCAGGCAGCCGGCACTGACATACTCCATGCTCCAGAGCCGGTTGTTGCGGCAGCGATAGACCATCATCGGCAAATCATCGAGCAGGTTGCCCAGGGCCCGGTGGCTGGCCTGCAGCGACCGGCGGCCGTGCATCTGCTCGGTCACGTCGCAGAGCCCGGCGACAAAGCCTGAGCCGTCGCGCGCCAGGCGCACCTCGACCCAGCGCAGGCCGCCGTTGCGGGTCAGGTAGCGCAGCAGGGTTTCCCCGGGCTCGCCTCCTTCGCGCAGCCGTTGCAGGGCCTGCAGCCAGCCGGAGCGGTCCTCGGGGTGCAGGTAATGCGCGTGGGCCTTGCCCAGCGAGGCGCCGACTGGATGCTCGGTGAGACGTTGCCAGCCGGTATTGAGTTGCAGGTGGCGGCCTTCGGCGTCGAGGCGGACCAGCGCCAGCGGCAGACGTTCGAGGCTGCCGCCCCAGCCTTCATCGGCCGCGCCGTTGAACAGCCGGTCAAGGCCGCTGCGCCGCAGGACGTTCATTCGAGGGTGCTCGGCATGCGTGCGCCGAGCCGCTCGACAAAGCCGCCGCGATGCGCCCAGGCCGCCAGCTCCAGTCGTGAGTGCAGCTGCAGCTTGCTCAGCAGGTGCTTGACGTAGATCTTCACGGTGCCGTCGCTGATGCCCAGCTGGCGGGCGATGAGCTTGTTGCTCAGCCCCTCGGCGATGAGCATCAGGGTCTGCCGCTCGCGCTCGGTCAACTCGGGCTCGTCGCGCTGGAGCAGAGGCGGCGACGTCGGCTGCGGATCGGGCAGACGCGCCAGGCCGGGATCGAGGGTGACCTGGCCGCGGTGGCAGTTGCGCAGGCAGTCCAGCAGCCGCTCCGGCTCGCTGTCCTTGAGAATGTAGCCATCGGCCCCGTTGCGCAGGGCGGCCATCAGGTCGTCGGGGCAGTCCGAGGCAGTGAGCACCACCACCAGGGCATCCGGCAGCGCGGCGCGCAGTTGCGTCAGGGTATCGAGCCCGCTGAGCCTGGGCAGGTGCAGGTCGAGCAGTATCAGTTGTGGCGACAGCTGCCGGGCCAGGGCCAGGCCTTCCTCGCCGCTGCCGGCCTGGCCGACCACGGTAAACTCGGCTTCGGCGTTGAGCAGCTCGGCCAGGCCACGGCGCAGCAGCGCATGATCGTCGATCAACAACAGGTGGGTGGGGTAGCTCATGCTCGTCTCCAGATCAGATGAATGCGCGTTCCTTGCGGTGCCGCAGGGCCGATCGTCAATTGCGCGCCGAGGCTGGTGACCCGCTCACGCATGATGCGCAGGCCGAAGTGGCGGTCCTCGGCCAGCTGTTCGGGCAGGCCTATGCCGTCGTCCTGCACCAGCACTTCGAGTATCCAGCCGGGGTGCTCGGCCAGGCGAATCTGCACCTGTCTCGCGTGGGCATGGCGCACCACATTGGCCAGCGCCTCGCGTACCACCTGCAGGATCTGCAGTTCCGCTTCCGGGCTCAGGCAATTGCCCGGCAGCCGGTTGTCCAGCTCGAAGACGCAACTGCTGCGTCGGGCGAATTCGTCCACCGAGGCTTCCAGTGCGGTGCGCAGGCTGCGTCCGTCCATGGTGAGCCGGGCGGTGGCGATGAGTTCCCGGACCTGCCGGTGCGCCAGGCGCAGGGTGTCGCGCAGGTCGTCGAGCATCGCCGGGGCCTGATCGGCCTGAGCCGGGTCATCGAGCACGCTGCGCAGGCGGCTGACGCGAATCTGCAGGTAGCTCAGCTGCTGCGCCACGCTGTCGTGCAAGTCGCGGGAGAGGGCGCCGCGCTCGGCGGTCAGTTCGCGGCGGCGTTGCTGACGTTGCTGGGCCAGGGCTTCGAGGAGCATGCCAAGCTGCCGCGCCGAGCCGGTCAGCGCGTCCTGCGCGCCGCGCCGGGTCAGCGGCGAGGGCAGCTCCAGCAGCAGGGCGCCTGCGCCAGCCTGCTCGCCAGCGACCCCGCAGAGCAGACGGAGCCGGCCCTGCCGGCGGCAGGTCGGGCATTCACGCATCCCGCCGTTGTCGGGCAGTTCGGTTGGCGTCTGGCGCCAGGGGCAGCGGTCGCGGCCGGCGCAGTCGCCCGCATCGCCCAGCTCGCGCAAGCCGCCGCCCTGCTCGGGGAGCAGCAGGCAGGCCCGCTGGGCGCCGAACAGCCGCTGCAGCGCGCTCAGCCAGTCGGACAGCGCCGCTTCGTCGTCGGGCTGGCCCAGCAGGCGAGTCGAAAGCTCCAGCAGCAGGCGCTCGCAGGCATGCTCGGGGCGATCCTGGCGCCAGGGCCAGCGCCAGGCCGCGACGGGGTTCAGCGATAGGGGCTGCGCCATCTGTCTCTCGTAGGATGGGAACGCAGAGGCAGAGCAAGTTCCGTGCCCTGCGGCGGGGGCTGGTCTGAGGATGCCTGCAACTGCCCGCCATGCTTGAGGTTTAAGGAAAATATAATTCTTGCTGGGAAATTCAGTAGGGCCCGGATCTGCACCGCCGGAAAGCCTGGAGGCCCCGTCGTGCCTGCTCGCGGTGCCTCTTCGTGCAGGTCGGTTACTCCCAACGGGGTATCACCTCAAGGGAAGTTTTTCCGCAGGGACGCTGTACTACCGTCCTTTCTCGTTGATTCGCCATTTCCCCGAAGATCCAGGAGATAACCCATGTCACGTGTCGCCATTATCGGCGCCGGTCCGTCCGGCCTCGCCCAGCTCAGAGCCTTCCAGTCCGCGGCCGAAAAGGGCGCGGAAATTCCCGAACTGGTCTGTTTCGAAAAGCAGGCCGACTGGGGCGGGATGTGGAATTACACCTGGCGCACCGGCCTGGACGAACATGGCGAGCCGGTGCACGGCAGCATGTACCGCTACCTCTGGTCCAACGGGCCGAAAGAGTGCCTGGAATTTGCCGACTACACCTTCGACGAGCACTTCGGTCGCCCCATCGGTTCGTACCCGCCGCGGGAGGTGCTCTGGGACTATATCAAGGGACGCGTCGAGAAAGCCGGGGTGCGTCATTACATTCGCTTCGAGACCGCCGTGCGCCAGGTCAGCTACGACGAGACCAGTGGGCTGTTCACGGTGACCGTGCACGACTATGTCGCCGACCGCACCTACGCCGAGACCTTCGACTGGGTGGTCTGTGCCAGCGGCCACTTCTCCACGCCCAACGTGCCGTATTTCCCGGGCTTCGAGACTTTTGCCGGTCGCGTGCTGCACGCCCACGATTTTCGCGATGCGCTGGAATTCAAGGGCAAGGACGTGCTCGTGGTGGGTGCCAGCTACTCGGCCGAAGACATCGGTTCGCAGTGCTACAAGTACGGCGCGCGCTCGGTCACCAGCAGCTTTCGCAGCGCCCCGATGGGCTACAAGTGGCCCAGCAACTGGGAGGAGAAGCCGCTGCTGGAGCGGGTCGAGGGGCACATGGCGTACTTTGTCGACGGCAGCCGCAAGCACATCGACGCGATCATCCTCTGCACCGGCTACAAGCACCACTTCGCCTTCCTCGGCGACGACCTGTGCCTGAAGACCAGCAACCGCCTGTGGCCGCTGAACCTCTACAAGGGCGTGTTCTGGGAAGACAATCCACGGATGGTCTACCTCGGCATGCAGGACCAGTGGTACAGCTTCAACATGTTCGACGCCCAGGCCTGGTACGCCCGTGACGTGATACTCGGACGCATCGTCCTGCCGTCGAAAACCGAGATGAACGCCGAGGACCTGGCCTGGCGTGCGGAGGAGGAGAGCCTGGAAACCGCCCAGGAGATGTTCGAGTTCCAGGGCAAGTACATCCAGAGCCTGATCGACGCCACCGACTACCCGAGCTTCGACATCGCCGCGGTGAACAAGACCTTCCTTGAATGGAAGCACGACAAGTACGAAGACATCATGGGCTATCGCAACAAGTGCTATCGCTCGCTGATGACCGGCACCATGGCCACCGTGCACCACACCCCCTGGCTTGACGCGCTGGACGATTCGCTGGAGACCTACCTCTCCGACGAGCCGGAAAAGCGACTGCAGACGGTGAGCTGAAGCCGCCGCGTTGATTGTTCTGCAGGAGCGAGCGCGCGCCCACGGCGAGTTTGTAGAGTGGGCCAAAGCGCGCCCAACCTGTGCTCTCCGGTCGCCGTAGGGTGGGCCTGGCCCACCGGAAACTTGCGGCGCCCGTGTCCTTCCAGCCGAGTCCAGCGGAGCCCCAGTTATGAACCTGCCCACCATCTCACGCCCGCGCGAACCGGCCCTGTTCGCCCGGGCGGCGGACCGCGAGCGCTACCGGGTCGCCCCGGGAGGCCTGACCGTGGTCGCCCTCGACCCCGGCGACGGGCTCACCGTGGTCGACATCGAAGGCCGCCAGCCGGCACAGCTGCTGGCCTTCGATGTCGACGGCCGGCTGGCGCTCGGCGGGCTCGGCCTGGTCGCCGCGCCGGGTGCCACCTTCATTTCCAGTGCCCTGGCGCGCGACGGTCGCGAAACCGCGCATCTTCGCCAGGGACTCGCCCGGCGCGGCATCGACCTGTGCCGGTTGCCCGAGGCGGCCTCGCTCTGGCCTGAGGAAACCCCGGCCGGTCACCGGCTGCGGCTCACGGCCACCGAAGCGCTGCTGGTGATCCTGGCCGCCCCCGGTGAGACGAGCCCGGTATTCAGCCAGTTTCGCGCCAGCGAACTGCGCCTGCTGATCGAGCGGGCCAACCCTGCAAGGGTCTGGACGCCACCTTTGCCCACGCCGCTGGGCGAGGTGGTGGACGAGTTCACCATCAACCCCGGCACCGCCCGTGACTACCTGGTCAAAGCCGGTCAGTACATCCAGATCCTCGACGTCGCCGGGCGCCAGTGCTCGGACTTCGTCGCCTTCGACCGGCGCGGGCTGGATGCCGGTCGCGAAATCGATCTCGATCCGACCGTCACCCGTACCCTCAACGGCAACGCCTATCCGGGACCGGGGCTGTTCAGCAAGTTTTTCGACCGCGACCTGCAACCGATGCTGGAAGTGGTACGCGATACCGTCGGCCGTCACGACACCTTCGCCCTGGCCTGCACCGCCCGCTACTACGAGTCGCAAGGCTATTTCGGTCACGCCAACTGCAGCAGCAACATCAGTCGCGCGCTGGCCGGCCACGGCGTCGGCCCGCGGGCCGGTTGGCCGGCGATCAACTTCTTCTACAACACCGGTATCGATGCCCATCAGCAACTGACCCTGGACGAACCCTGGTCGCGCCCGGGCGATTACGTATTGCTGCGCGCCATGACCGATCTGGTCTGCGCCAGCAGCTCCTGCCCCGACGACATCGATCCGGCAAACGGCTGGCAGCCCACCGACATCCACATCCGCGTCTATTCCGAAAAGGAGCGCTTCAGTATCGCCATGGCCACTCGTCAAACGCCCGATGCCGACCCGGTGCTGACCCGGGAGACCGGCTTTCACCCCGACACCAGTCAACTCACCGGCAATTTCACCGACTACCGCGGCTGGTGGCTGCCGACCCGGTTCAACGGCTTTGGCACCATCGAGGAATACCACGGCTGTCGCGAGCGGGTGGCGGTCATGGACCTGACGGCGCTGCGCAAGTTCGAGGTGCTCGGTCCCGACGCCGAGGCGCTGTTGAACTACTGCCTGACCCGCGACGTGCGCAAGCTCGCCATCGGTCAGGTGGTCTACAGCGCCATGTGCTACGAGCACGGCGGCATGCTCGACGATGGCACGCTGCTGCGCCTGGGCCAGGATGCTTTCCGCTGGATCTGCGGCGAGGACTATGCCGGCGTCTGGCTGCGCGAGCAGGCCGAGAAGCTGGGCATGAAGGTGTGGATCAAGTCCGCCACCGATCAGATCCACAACATCGCCGTGCAGGGCCCGCTCAGTCGTGAATTGCTCAAGCAGATGATCTGGACCCCTGGCACCCAGCCGAAGCTCGAAGCGCTGGGCTGGTTCCGCTTCCTGGTCGGCCGCCTCGACGACTACAACGGTCCGCCGCTGATGGTCTCGCGCACCGGCTACACCGGCGAGCTGGGTTACGAAATCTGGTGCCACCCGGACGATGCGCACGGGGTCTGGAGCCGTTTGTGGCAATTGGGCGAACCCATGGGGCTGGTGCCGCTGGGCCTGGAAGCGCTGGACATGCTGCGCATCGAGGCCGGGTTGGTGTTCGCTGGCTACGAGTTCTGCGACCAGACCGACCCCTTCGAGGCGGGCATCGGCTTTACCGTGCCGCTCAAGAGCAAGGACGTGGATTTCATCGGCCGCGACGCGCTGCTGCGGCGCAAGGAGCATCCACAACGCAAGCTGGTGGGCCTGGAACTCCAGGGCAACGAGCCGGCCGCCCATGGCGATTGCGTGCACGATGGCCGCGCGCAGATCGGCGTAGTGACCAGCGCCACCCGCTCGCCGCTGCTGGGCAAGAACATCGCCCTGTGCCGGTTGGCGGTCGATTACTGCGAGCCAGGCACGCGAGTGGAAATCGGCAAGGTGGACGGTCACCAGAAGCGCATCGAGGCGATCGTGGTCGCACCGATCTTCTTCGACCCGGAAAAGACCCGCGTCCGCGCCTGACGACTTGTCCGGGGGCTGGTTTGTCGGATTACGCTTCGCTAATCCGACCTACGGGCGGAGTGGCGTCTGGTTTGTCGGATCACGCGTTCGCTGATCCGACCTACGACCTTACCGCTAACCGTACTGCGATGCGTCTACCGGGTGCCGAACACCACCATGGTCTTGCCCTTGACGTTCACCAGGCCTTGTTCTTCGAGGCTCTTGAGGACGCGGCCGACCATTTCGCGGGAGCAGCCGACGATGCGGCCGATTTCCTGGCGGGTGATCTTGATCTGCATGCCGTCGGGATGGGTCATGGCGTCGGGTTGCTTGCACAGGTCCAGCAGGGTCCGGGCGACCCGTCCGGTGACATCGAGAAAAGCCAGGTCACCCACCTTGCGAGTGGTGTTGCGCAGGCGTTCGGCCATCTGCCGACCCAGAGCGTAGACGATCTCCGGCTCCTGCTGGGTCAGCTCGCGAAACTTGGCATAGCTGATCTCGGCCACTTCACATTCGGTCTTGGCGCGCACCCAGGCGCTGCGCTCCTGGTCGGCCTCCTCGGCGTCGAACAGGCCCATCTCGCCAAAGAAATCGCCCGCGTTGAGGTAGGCGATGATCATCTCACGGCCGTCATCATCCTCGATAAGGATGGTGACGGAGCCCTTGATGATGAAGAACAGGGATTCGCAGCGATCGCCCGCATAAATGATGGTGCTTTTGGAGGAAAAGCGGCGGCGGTGGCAGTGAGCAATCAGCTTGTCGATGTTCTTTATCTTGGGCGGGAGGGTAGTGGCGACCATGTAAAGGAGATCCGTTTTATTGGCGTTTCTGGAGGAGGGCTCTGTCCTTGAAGCAAGCTTCGAGCCATTCGAGCTTAGCAGAGAATGGCGCGTCACTATAGATTGCCCCGGTCGCTCAGCGCAGCCTTGATCCAGGGCAGCTGCAGCCGAGTTCACAGAAATCGCGTGATACACTCGGCGGCTTTCCAGGCACCAGCGGAGTTCTTGCGATGAAGGCGCGCATTCAGTGGGCGGGCGAGGCCATGTTTCTGGCCGAATCGGGCAGTGGTCACACTGTGGTGATGGACGGCCCGCCGGAAATGGGCGGGCGCAACCTGGGCGTACGGCCGATGGAAATGGTGCTGATCGGCCTCGGTGGCTGCAGCAGTTTCGATGTGGTCAACATCCTGAAAAAATCCCGTCAGCCAGTCGAAAGCTGCGAAGCCTTCCTCGAAGCCGAACGCGCCGAGCAGGAACCCAAGGTGTTTACGCGTATTCATCTGCATTTCGTGGTGAAGGGCCGTGGGCTCAAGGATGCCCAGGTCAAGCGCGCGGTCGACCTTTCCGCGGAGAAATACTGCTCGGCCTCGATCATGCTCGCCCGCGGTGGCGTCGAGATTACCCACGACTATGAGATCGTGGAACCCGGCTGATCTGTCGAAAAGGGCCTGCGGCGAGCGGGTCGGCCCGGCATCGGGGACACTGGCGAATCGGTCGGGTGATCTGCATAATGCGCAGCCCGCTCGCCGGGGCCTTCTATTCCAGACGCATACATCCAGAATCGCCGAATGCGAAGAGGTGTTCATCGCCCTACGCAGCTATTGCCATGGCTGACGGGCAGGCTCAACCACGCGGCAGAGCCGCTTCGAGAGAGTTTCCAATGGTGAAAAGCAAACTCAAGCTCCATGGGTTCAACAACCTGACCAAGACCCTGAGCTTCAATATCTACGACATCTGCTATGCGGAAACGCCCGAAGACCAGCAGGCCTACGTCGAGTACATCGACCAGGAATACGATGCCGAGCGGCTGACCCAGATCCTGACCGATGTGGTGGACATCATTGGGGCGAACATCCTCAATATCGCGCGCCAGGACTACGAGCCGCAGGGTGCCAGCGTCACCATCCTCATCTCGGAGCAACCGGTAACGCCGACCGACAGCCAGATCGAGGAGTCGCCGGGCCCTCTGCCCGAGACCATCCTTGCGCACCTGGACAAGAGCCACATCACCGTCCACACCTATCCGGAAATCCACCCCGATGACGGCATCGCGACCTTCCGCGTCGACATCGACGTGTCCACCTGCGGCGTGATCTCCCCGCTGAAGGCGCTGAACTACCTGATCCACCAGTTCGATTCCGACATCGTGACCGTGGACTATCGGGTGCGCGGCTTCACCCGTGACGTCGAAGGGCGCAAGCACTTCATCGACCACGAGATCAACTCGATCCAGAACTACCTCTCGGACGACACCCGCGAGGCGTACCAGATGACCGACGTCAACGTGTACCAGGAAAACCTGTTCCACACCAAGATGCTGCTCAAGGACTTCGAACTGGAAAACTACCTGTTCGGCGACGCCACCCGCACCCTGTCCCAGGAGCAGCGCAGCAAGGTCGAAGAGCGCCTCCGGCACGAAATGCTGGAAATCTTCTACGCCCGCAATATGCCGCGCTAGAGCGCGGTGCGCTGCGCTTGCAGATTGGATTGGCGCAGCATGATCCAACGTCGAGCTGTTCCCGTAGGTTGGATTAGCGAAGCGTAATCCAACGTGGGGCGAGCGCCTGAGAGGGGTGTGATGGTGTCGGATTACGCTGCGCTAATCCGACCTACGCTAATCCGACCTACGGCTGAACGAGGCGACGACGGGGCCACCATGGCCCCTGTCCCCGTAGGTTGGATTAGCGAAGCGTAATCCAACGTCGGGCGAGCGCCTGAGAGGGGTGTGACGGTGTCGGATTACGCTGCGCTAATCCGACCTACGCTAATCCGACCTACGGCTGAACGAGACGACGACGGGGCCACCATGGCCCCTGTCCCCGTAGGTTGGATTAGCGAAGCGTAATCCAACGTCGGGCGAGCGCCTGAGAGGGTGTGATGGTGTCGGATTACGCTGCGCTAATCCGACCTACGCTAATCCGACCTACGGCTGAACGAGGCGACGACGGGGCCACCATGGCCCCTGTCCCCGTAGGTTGGATTAGCGAAGCGTAATCCAACGGCTGGGCGAGCGCCTGAGCCTGAGAGGGTGTGATGGTGTCGGATTACGCTGCGCTAATCCGACCTACGCTAAATCCGACCTACGGCTGATCCGACCTGCACGGCTAAATCCTATAGGTCGCCTTGGTCATCACTTTCGACAGCATGCTCATTCCGAATTTGATCGGCCCGGGGAAGCGCAGGCCGCCGGCGGCAAGGGCGGCGGTGGCGTGGTGGGCTTCGTCGAGGCGCATCTGTTCAAGGATGGCGCGGGACTTTTCATCCACTGGCGGCAGCTGGCCGAGGTGGTCGTCGAGGTGCTTGCAGACCTGGTCTTCGGTGGCGGCGACGAACCCCAGGCTGATGCGGTCGCTGATCAGTCCGGCGCCAGCGCCAATGCCGAACGACAGCCCATAGAACAGCGGGTTGAGCACGCTGGTATGGCTACCCAACTGGTGGATGCGCTGTTCGCACCAGGCCAAGTGGTCGATCTCTTCATCGGCTGCATGGTCCATCGCCTCGCGGATTTCCTCCCGGCGAGCGGTGAGGGCCTGGCCCTGGTAGAGGCCCTGGGCACAGACCTCGCCGGTGTGGTTGATACGCATCAGGCCCGCCACATGGCGGCTTTCCGCTTCGGTGAGTTCCGCATCGGGCTTGGGGATGGCCGGGGACGGGCGCTGGGGTTGTCCGCTGAACGGCAGCAGCGTGCGCAGCGCGGCGTCGGCCTGCATCAGCACGCGGTCGGCGGGGGAGTAGTGACGGCGGGTGGACATGATCGTCTCCAGAGTTCGGGCCGGGGAGGTGGTCGGTGCGAGCGCGCCGATCAGCCCGGAGGCCAGTGCATCTGGCGCTGACCAAGGACATGCAGATGGATGTGATAGACGGTCTGGCCGCCCATCTCGTTGCAGTTCATCACCACCCGGAAGCCTTTCTCGCAGCCGAGTTCCTCGGCCAGCCGCTGGGCAGTGAACAGGATATGGCCGGCGAGCGCCTTGTCGTCCTGCTCCTGCAGGTCGTGCATGGTGGGGATGTGTTTTTTGGGAATCACCAGGAAATGCACCGGCGCCTGGGGCGCGATGTCGTGGAACGCCAGCACCTGGTCGTCTTCGTGGATGATTCGGGCCGGGATTTCTCCCGCCACGATCTTGCAGAACAGACAGTCCATGGACACGCTCTCCAATTGGCTCGACGGCAAAGTTTAGCAGGCGCGTCGCCGCCTTGCCTCACCGCGGCGGGTACTGCGAGAGGACCTGGCGGACCAGTTCACGGACCTCACCGGCGCGGTCGCTCGGGCTGAGCGTGCGGCTGGACACTACCTGGCTACTGCTGCCGCGCCATACGAGACGGTTGTCGCGGGTATCGATCAGGTCTATCTGCAGGGTTCCGACCTGATAATCGATGCTGCGGCTTTCGGCATACACTGGAGCGGCCATGTATCCGCCTCGCCACGGGTGACCCCAGGCAAAGCCGCTGCCGTAGTGGGTCACGATCTGATGCTGGCGGTCGTCGAGGATCATCCAGGCCTGCACCCTGAGGTCGGCGTCGGCGGTCTCGCCGGCCGGGCGCAGGCCACGCTGGTCGAGCTGCTCGGCCACCGCCTCGCGGATGCGCTGCTCGGTGAGGTCGCTCACCAGGCGTGCGTCGTCGGGCTGGTAGCGAAGCGGCGGCTCCTGCCAGCTCCAGCTGCGGTAGACGGAAAAGTCGCGGCTCTGGTCGTAGTCCAGTTGCTGGCGGGGCGACTGGCAGGCGGCGAGCAGGGCGATCAGGGGAATCAGAAGCAGACGTGCGTTCATGGCGTGCTCCAGCGATGAGCATGGGGTCAGCGTGGCGGATAATCGTCCAGCGCGCGCCGCAGGGCTTCGCGCAGGGCATCGGGATGGCTGCCGGTACTGCTGGCCTGGGTGCGCCACAGCGACTGGCCGTCCCCGGCATCGAACAGTTGCAGCTGCACGGCGGTGACCTGTTCGGTGTAGGTGCGCACCATGGGCCGCGAGGCGATCACGCCGAAGCGGTCGTAGCCGTAGTGACCGCCCCGGTGCAGGCCATGGCCGTAGTAGGGGTCGATACGGTCATGGACCTGGCGCTGACGGGTTTCCCGGCGGACGTCCACGGCGATTTCCAGGTCCCCGCGCTGACCGGCCGGTGCCGGGCGCAGGCCGCGTTGATCGAGCGCGCCGCTGACCATTTCGGCGACCTGCTCGGGTCCCAGTACGCCGCTGCCGGCCGGCGACGAGCGCCAGCTCCAGGAGCGGTAGCCCGAAAAGTCGGCCGCGGTTGCCGGGTAGGCCGTGGGCGCTGCGGAGGCGGCCGGCGGCGGTGTGGACGGGCCGTCATAGGGATTGACGCTCTGGCAACCGATCAACCAGAGCCCCGCGAAGCCCACGAGCAGACAGCGGTGCATGGGTCCTCCCGTCAGCCTATCGCGGCTGGCAGAGCCAGTGCAGATAACGCCCGAGCCCGGCGAAGGCGGGATGGCGGCGGTAGGCCAGCTCCATCTCCAGCAGTTGCTCGGGCACGGCGCGCGCCTGGAAGTCCGGCGGCATGTAGTCGTGAAACACCCGGACCCCACTAGTATGGGTGACCGCCCATTTCGGCGCGAGTTGCGTGGCCAGTTGACGAGGGTCGAGGGGGCGCTGGGGGGTCAGGCTTTGCCCTTCGCCGGCGAACAGCCCCTGGCTCACCTTCCTGAAATGCCCCTTGAGCAGGTTGCGGTAGATCAGCGCGTCGCGGTTGTAGAAGGCCAGCGACAGCCAGCCACCCTCGGCAGTCAGGCGCCGCAGCAGAGGCAGGATCGCCTCGGGTTCGGCCAGCCACTCGAGCACCGCATGGCAGGTCACCAGATCGAACGGACCTTGCACCTCGCCTTCCAGCGTCTGCCAGGGCGTCTGGATAAAGGTCGCATCGAGGCCGGCTTCGGCAAAGCGCGCGCGCGCGCCCTCAAGCATCGGCCCGGCCGGCTCGGCGAGGGTGACCTGATGGCCGCGCTCGGCCAGCCACAGGCTCATGTGGCCGAGGCCGGCGCCGATGTCCAGCACCCGCAGCGGGCGCTCAGGAAGGATTTCAGCCAGGTCGGCCTGCAATACCGCCAGGCGGATCGCGCCTTTGGCGCCGCCGTAGATCTTTTCTGCGAAGCGCACCGCCAGGGCATCGAAATGGCGATCCTTCATCGGGCGAAGCGCCGTTCGTTGTCGGCCAGCTTGGCTTGCAGCGCGGCATCCATGTCGATGCGCAGCTCGCCGCACAGCAGCGTCAGGTACATGAGGATGTCGGCGACTTCCTGGCCGACATGTTCGAGGCGCTCGGCTGGCAGCCTGCGCGACTCGTCCTCGCCCAGCCACTGGAAGATCTCCACCAGTTCGGCCATTTCCACGCTGGCGGCCATGGCCAGGTTCTTCGGGCTGTGAAAGCGCTGCCAGTCGTTCTGGTCGCGGATGGCATGCAGGCGTTGGGTGATCCGTTCAAGGTCCATGGTCGGGTCCGGCGAGGGAATCGGCGCAGCTTCGTCCAAGCCCGCGCAGACTGCAAGGCCTCAGCCCTGCGGCTCACCGCCGTGACGGCGATTGAGCACCCGCGCCACCGCCTGCACGCCTGGCTGGTAGTCGTCCCTTTCGACCGCTGCCAGTGCCGCCTGCAGGACGCGGTCGGCCAGTTCGCCGTGCTGCTGGGAGATGGCATTGACCGGCAGGGGCAGAAAATCAAGCAGCGGCGAGTCGCCAAAGGTCCCCAGGCGCAGCCCGGGGGGCCACAGCCGATGGCGTTCGCCGAGGGCATCGAAAACGCCTTCGAGCAGCACATAGGCCGTGGTCAGCAGCGCGTCGGGCATGTCCTCTTCGAGCAGCCTGCGCATCAGTGCGCGGCCGCCGTCGCGGCTGAATTGCGGCGCCTGCAGCAGGCTGACCCGGCCCGCAAAGCCGGCCAGCGCTTCGTCGAACCCCCGCTCGCGTTCGGTGCTGATGGGCAGCTCCGAGCGCGCGCCGAGCAGGGCGATATGGCGCGGCGGTGGTTCCAGCAGCGAGTGGGTGAGCTGGCGCGCGGCGAGGCGGTCATCGCTGACTACCGAGCAGAAGCGCACCGGGTCGAGGGTGCGGTCGACACCGATCACCGGCGTGCCCGAGGCGAGCAGGTCCGGATAGGTGGCGTCGTCTGCCGGCAGGCAGCTGGCCACCACCAGCGCATCGCAGCGCCGCGAGCGCAGCACCGCCAGCACCTGGCGCTCGCTGTCAGGGTCGTCGTCGGAGCTGGTGATGAGCAACTGATAGCCCTGCTGCCGGGCGCGCTGTTCGAGCAGCTTGGCCAGGCGCGCATAGCTGGGGTTTTCCAGGTCGGGAATGATCAGCCCCAGGGTGCGGGTCTGGCCGCGTCGTAGGCCGGCGGCCTGCTGGTCGGGCTGGAAGCGCTGCTCGCGCACCACGGCCATCACCCGCTCCACCGTGGCCGGGCTGATGCGCCGGCGCTCGGCCTGGCCGTTGACCACGTAGCTGGCGGTGGTCACCGAAACACCGGCCAGGCGGGCAATGTCGGTCAGCTTCACCCCTGGTCCTCCGTCGGAATAAATCACCTTTGCTATGGCCAGAGCCTACCTTATGTTGATAGCTTAGTGAAACGTTTCAGCAGTGCATTGGGCGGGCGTCGGGAACGGCAGTGGGTAGACGCAGTCAGCCCCTTTTCCAGCCCAGGCCCCCACCGACGCCAAGGAGAACCCCATGCTCGAATTGCTCCCGCCGCACATCCGCATGCACCAATCGGCACCCGACAAGGCGGCCGCGCTGACCTTGCTTGCCGAGGTGCTGGTGGCTGACGGGCTGGTCGCCGAGGGTTACCTGGATGGCTTGAAGGCCCGCGAGGCGCAGGGCTCGACCTACCTCGGCCAGGGGCTGGCGATACCCCACGGTACACCGGATACCCGCGAGCTGGTGCTCGATACCGGGGTGCGGCTGTTGCAGTTTCCCGACGGCGTGGACTGGGGCGAGGGGCAGCGGGTGTATCTGGCGATCGGCATCGCCGCGCGCTCGGACGAGCACCTGCAGGTGCTGCAGATGCTCACCCGTGCCCTTGGCGAGGCGGACCTGAGCCAGGCGTTGCAGGAGGCCGAGAGCCCCGAAGCGATTCTTGCGCTGCTCAAGGGCGCGCCCCAGGAGCTGGCGCTGGACAGCCAACTGATCGGTCTCGGCCTGCCGGTCGAAGACCTCGACGAACTCGCCTGGCAAGGTGTACGCCTGTTGCGTCGCGCCGAGTGCGTAGGCGCAGGTTTTGCCGCTCAGCTGCCACTGGATCAGGCGCTGCCGCTGGGCGACGGGCTCTGGTGGCTGAGCAGCGACAGGGGCGTGCTGCGTCCGGGGCTGGCCTTTGTTACCCCGCGCCAGCCGCTGATCCTCGATGGCCAGCCGCTGACCGGCCTGTTCTGCCTGGCCAGCATTGGCGAGGCCCATCGGCAGATGCTCGAACGGCTGTGCGACCTGCTCATCGAAGGCCGTGGCAGCGAACTCAGCCAGGCCAGCACCAGCCGCCAGGTGGTCGAGGCGCTGGGCGGCGAAACAGCTCCAGAGTGGCCCGCCGCCCGGGTGCCCCTGGCCAATGCCCACGGCCTGCATGCGCGGCCGGCCAAGGCCCTGGCGGAACTGGCCCAGTCGTTCGACGGACAGATCCGTGTGCGCCTGGCCGACAGCGACAGCCCCGGCGTGTCGGCCAGGAGCATGAGCAAGCTGCTGGTGCTCGGTGCCCAGCGAGGGCAGGTGCTGGAGTTTCTAGCCGAGCCGCAGATCGCCGCCGACGCCCTGCCGGCGCTGGTGGAAGCGGTAAGGGCCGGGCTCGGCGAAGCCGTCGATCCACTTCCGGAGGAGCCGGGGCTGGAACAACCGGCGGCTTCGTTGCCGCTGCAGGCGGACTCTTCCGCCCCGCAGTTGCAGCACGGTGACAAACTCCAGGCCGTGCCGGCCTCGCCGGGCATCGCCCTGGGTCCGGCGCTGGTTCGGATACCGATGAGCATGGACTACCCGGAACGGGCCGAATCGCCCGGGCATGAGCTGCAGCGCCTGGACGCTGCCCTCGATGAGGTGGTGGCCGACATCGGCGTGCTGATCGGCCAGAGCCAGGTGCAGAGCGTCCAAGACATCTTCACCACTCACCAGGCCATGCTGCGCGATCCCTCCCTGCGCGAGGACGTGCAGGCGCAGCTGGCCGGTGGCGCCAGTGCCGAGGCGGCCTGGGTCGAGGTGATCGAGAGCGCTGCCCGCCAGCAGGAGTCGTTGCACGACAAGTTGCTCGCCGAGCGCGCCGCCGACCTGCGCGACATCGGCCGCCGGGTGCTGGCCAGCCTCACCGGCGTGGAAGCGCAGCAGGCGCCAGACGAGCCCTACATCCTGGTGATGGACGAAGTGGCGCCTTCGGATGTGGCCAGCCTCAACCACCAGCGGGTCGCCGGCATTCTCACCGCCCGCGGCGGCGCCACCGCGCACAGCGCCATCATTGCCCGGGCGCTGGGGATCCCGGCGCTGGTCGGTGCGGGCGATGCGGTGCTCAGCCTGGCCCAGGGCACTCTGCTGCTGCTCGATGGCGAGCGCGGCGAGCTGCAGGTGTCGCCCAGCCCGGCCGATCGCGAACAGGCCCTGCGGGCGCGCGAGCAGCGCCAGGCACGCCAGCGCGACGCCGATGCGCGGCGTCTGGAGCCAGCGGTCACCCGCGACGGCCACGCGGTGGAAGTCGCCGCCAACCTCGGCGACGCAGGCGAGGCCCTGCAGGCGGTCGAGCTTGGCGCCGAAGGCGTCGGGCTGCTGCGCACCGAGCTGGTATTCATGAGCCATGCCCAGGCCCCGGGCCAGGCGACCCAGGAAACCGAATACCGACGGGTACTGGACGCCCTCGACGGCCGCCCGCTGGTGGTGCGCACCCTTGATGTCGGCGGCGACAAGCCGCTGGCATACCTGCCGATGCCGGCCGAGGAAAACCCCTTCCTTGGCGTGCGCGGCATTCGTCTGAGTTTGCAGCGCCCGGACATTTTCGAAGTGCAGCTGCGCGCGCTGCTGGCCTCGGCCCAGGATCGCCCGCTGCGGATCATGTTTCCCATGGTCGGCGGCATGGAGGAATGGCGCATGGCCAGGGCCATGGTCGATCGCCTGCTCTTGGAGATGCCGGTGGCCGATCTGCAGGTGGGGATCATGGTCGAGGTGCCCTCGGCGGCGCTGATCGCCCCGGTGCTGGCGCGCGAGGTGGATTTCTTCAGCATCGGCACCAACGACCTCACCCAGTACACCCTGGCCATCGACCGTGGCCATCCCACCCTGTCCGGCCAGGCTGACGGCCTGCATCCGGCCGTGCTGCGGCTGATCGACATGACCGTTCGCGCCGCCCATGCCGAGGGCAAGTGGGTGGGCGTCTGTGGCGAGCTGGCCGCCGATCAGTTGGCGGTGCCGCTGCTGCTGGGGCTCGGGGTGGACGAGCTGAGCGTGTCGGCGCGCAGCATTGCGCTGGTCAAGGCGCGGGTGCGCGAGCTGGCCTTCGCCGAATGCCAGGCGCTGGCGCAGCAGGCGCTGGCGTTGCCCGGTGCGCATGAGGTGCGCGCCTTTGTCACGGAGCACTGCTGATGGCCAGGATTCTCACCCTCACCCTCAACCCGGCGCTGGATCTGACCCTGCGCCTGCCGGCGCTGCGCCTGGGCGAGGTCAACCGCAGCGAGGCGCTGAATCTGCAGGCCGCGGGCAAGGGGCTGAACGTCGCCCAGGTGCTCGGCGACCTTGGCCACCAGCTCACCGTCAGCGGCTTTCTCGGCGGCGCCAACCCCCAGGCCTTCGAGGCGCTGTTTGCCGCCCGGCACTTCATCGACCGCTTCATTCGTGTGCCCGGGCAGACCCGCAGCAACATCAAGCTGGCCGAAGCCGGCGGGCGGGTGACCGATGTCAACGGTCCCGGCCTGCAGATTCCCGCCACTGCGCGTGACCGTCTGCTGGAAGAGCTGCCCGGGTTGCTCACCGGCCAGGACGCCGTGGTGGTCGCTGGCAGCCTGCCGCAGGGCTTCGGCCTGGTCGATTTCGCCGAACTGCTGGCGCGCATCAAGGCCAGCGGCGTGCCCCTGGTGCTCGACACCAGTGGCGCGGCGCTGCGTGAAGGGTTGCGCGCCCAGCCCTGGCTGGCCAAGCCCAACGAGACGGAACTGGCCGAGATCGGCAGCGGCGGCCCCTGGATGGAGCAAGCCCGCGCGCTGCAGGCCGCTGGCGTAACCCACTTGGTGGTTTCGCGCGGCGCCGAGGGCGTCGCCTGGTTTGCCCCGGACGGACTCTGGCAGGCGACCCCGCCCCCGGTGCCGGTGGTGAGCACCGTGGGCGCGGGCGACTCGCTGGTCGCCGGCCTGCTCCACGGACTGCTCGAAGGCTGGCCCGCCGAGCGCACCCTGCGGCAGGCCACCGCCATCGCCGCCCAGGCGGTAGGACAGATCGCCTTTGGCATCACCGATCCCGACGCGCTCCGGCAATTGCAGAGCCAGGTGCGCATCGAGGCGCCGGCCCAAAACAAGTAGAGGTTGAAGGATGAAGGTTCTGATTGTCACCGCCTGCCCCAGCGGCATGGTCACCAGCGTGCTCACCTCGCGCCTGCTGGAGGCGGCTGCGCTGCGCCTGGGCTGGTCGCCGCGCGTCGAAGTGCATGATCCCAGGGCCATCGGCTCACCGCTGACCGCGGAGGACATCCAGGCGGCCGAGCTCGTGGTGGTGGTCAAGACCGGGCCGTTGGCGCTGGAGCGTTTCGTCGGCAAGCGCCTGGTGCAATCGACCCCGGCCGAAGCGCTGCGCGATCCCGATGCCTTCCTGCGTCAGGCCGCCGAACAGGCCCGGGTGCTGGAATCGGTCGAGCCGGCAGCCGAGGCCACCGGTGACGGCCCACGCCGGCTGGTCGCCATCACGGCCTGCCCGACCGGGGTGGCGCACACCTTCATGGCGGCCGAGGCGTTGCAGACCGCGGCGGTCAAGCTCGGCTATCAGCTGAAGGTGGAAACCCGCGGTTCGGTGGGGGCCCGCAACCTGCTGGAGGCCGAGGACATCGCCGCGGCGGATGCCGTGCTGCTGGCCACCGACATCGAGGTGGACACCAGCCGTTTCGCCGGCAAGCGGGTCTATCGCTGCGGCACCGGCGTCGCCCTCAAGCAACCGGAGGCCACCCTGGAGAAGGCGCTGAGCGAAGGTCGGCTGCTGGGCGCGGAGGGCGCGGCGCCGGCCGAGTCCGGCGAGGCGAAAGGGGAAAAGGCCGGGGTCTACAAGCACCTGCTCACCGGCGTGTCCTACATGCTGCCGATGGTGGTGGCGGGCGGCCTGCTGATCGCCCTGTCGTTCGTCTTCGGCATCGAGGCCTATCAGGAAGAGGGCACCCTGGCCGCCGCGCTGATGCAGATCGGTGGCGAAACGGCCTTCCAGCTGATGGTCCCGCTGCTGGCCGGCTACATCGCCTATTCCATCGCCGATCGGCCAGGGCTGGCGCCGGGCATGATCGGCGGGCTGCTCGCCGGCACCCTGGGCGCCGGCTTCTTCGGCGGCATCATCGCCGGCTTCGTCGCCGGCTACAGCGCCAAGGCCATCACCCGCTGGGTGCCACTGCCGGCGAGCATCGAATCGCTCAAGCCGATCCTCATCATCCCCTTGCTGGCCAGCCTGTTCACCGGCCTGGTGATGATCTACCTGGTCGGCACCCCGGTCGCCGGCATGCTCGCCGGGCTGACGACCTTTCTCGACAACATGGGCACCACCAACGCCGTGCTGCTCGGGCTGGTGCTGGGCACCATGATGTGCGTCGACTTGGGCGGGCCGATCAACAAGGCCGCCTATGCCTTCTCGGTCGGGCTGCTCGCCTCGCAGAGTTACGGCCCCATGGCCGCGACCATGGCCGCCGGCATGGTGCCGCCCATCGGCATGGGCATCGCCAGCCTGCTGGCCCGCCACAAGTTCGCCCAGACCGAACGCGAAGCGGGCAAGGCGGCGCTGGTGCTCGGCGGCTGCTTCATCTCCGAAGGCGCCATCCCCTTTGCCGCCAAGGACCCGCTGCGAGTCATCCCCGCCTGCATCGTCGGCGGCGCACTCACCGGCGCCCTGGTGATGGCCTTCGGCTGCCGCCTGCTGGCGCCCCACGGCGGCTTTTTCGTCCTGCTCATCCCCAACGCCATCAACAAACCGCTGCTCTACCTCTTCGCCATCCTCGCCGGCAGCCTCGTCACCGGCATCATCTACGCCCTGCTCAAGCGGCCTGAGAAACAGAACCTGCTGGTGGAGGCCAAGGCGGGGTAGGGAGCCGGAGGGATTAGAAAATCCGGGACATAGGAAATCCGGGACAGACCCCTGATGCACCCGGTCGCCAAAGCCCACCCGCCCCGTAGGAGCGAGCTCGCTCGCGAATGGCCGGTGCGGCGCCGAAGCTCCAGGGTGGTCTGGCCGTCCGCTTTCGCGAGCGAGCTCGCTCCTACGAAAGCGGTCCGAAGCTCACCCGGCTGGCAAGGTACCCACCCCAGCTGCAGAAAATCCGGGAGACCGGAAATCGGGGCAGACCCCGATTTTACCCGGACGTCAAAGGCCACCCGCCTTGTAGGAGCGAGCTCGCTCGCGAATGGCTGGCGCGGCACCGAGGGGGAAATCCGGGACAGACCCCTGATGCACCCGGTCGCCAAAGCCCACCCGCCCCGTAGGAGCGAGCTTGCTCGCGAATGGCTGGCGCGGCACCGAGGCTCTGGTGTCGTCTGGGAGTCCGCTTTCGCGAGCAAGCTCGCTCCTACGAAAGCGGTGCGAAGCTCACCCGGGGGGCAAGGAACCCACCCCAGCTGCAGAAAATCCGGGAGACCGGAAATCGGGGCAGACCCCGATTTTACCCGGACGTCAAAGCCCACCCGCCCCATAGGAGCGAGCTTGCTCGCGAATGGCCGGTGCGGCGCCGAAGCTCCAGGGTGGTCTGGCCGTCCGCTTTCGCGAGCGAGCTCGCTCCTACGAAAGCGGTGCTAAGCTCACCCGGCTGGCAAGGAACCCACCCCAGCTGCAGAGAATCCGGGAGACCGGAAATCGGGGCAGACCCCGATTTTACCCGGACGTCAAAGCCCACCCGCCCCGTAGGAGCGAGCTTGCT
>NZ_JBHRXZ010000027.1:108870-111514 GCF_042648805.1 Stutzerimonas tarimensis
GAAGCTCACCCGGGGGGCAAGGAACCCACCCCAGCTGCAGAAAATCCGGGAGACCGGAAATCGGGGCAGACCCCGATTTTACCCGGAGAAAATTGGGGACAGACCCTGATTTACGCGGCGGTATAAAAGACGAGGCCCGCGCGCTCGATGTGTTCGAGCAGTTGCGGGTTTTCGATGTGGTGCTTGACGGAAAGGTCGACGGACCATGGCAGCAGCAAATCGTCGATTTCCGTTTCGATAGCCAACTGCTGCGAAAGAGTCAGGTCACCAATCAGCGTCACGTCGATATCGGAGCCTGGCCGGTAGTTCCCCTTGGCGCGCGAGCCGTATAGGACAGCCGAGCGGATTTGCGGCCAGTTGGCAAATACGGCCCGCAGGCGAGCCACGGCATGATCGGGCAAGCCGAAACGAGCGCCGTCAGTCATTCCGCACGACCGGCGCGCTGCTGCATTTCTTGCTCGAATTGCACGAACAGGCCGTGGTAACGCAGCAGAATCAACTCGGCGATGCTGTTGGCGACCGACTCGTTATAGGTGTGTGCCGTCTGGTTGCGGCTCTTGATCATCTCCATCCAGCCCTCACCATCCTGTAACAAAGCCTGCTTGAACGCTGTGCGAATCGCATCGCGGGAGCCCGATATGGCTGGGTTGCCCTGGTACAGAAAGTAATCCTTCATGAGATTCCACGCCAATTCGAATACGAATTCGAACGCCTGAATCAGCCCCTGCTTCTCTAGATCGCTCAACGGTCGGCTGGCCGCCAGTTCCACCGCCCGTGTGAGCTGGCCGAGCGCCCGGCTGTAATTGTTCAGTCGCTGGTGCCAGCGGATGTCGTCTTCAATCATGGCGTGCCCGAGGCGGTCAGGGGGATGGCCGACATGAAGCCACAGGGCACTTGGCGGGGCAACCCATGCGAAATTGGGGACAGACCCCAATTCCGCCCCCAATTTCCGCCCAATTCCGCCCGCCAATTTCCCCGGTCAGTCTTCCTCGTCGTCGGATTTGCGCCGGGGCTGTCCGATGATGGGCGTGGCGGGGAAGCGGAAGGAGGCGTAGCGAACCACCAGAGTGGCGAGGGCCAGCAAGACGATGCCGCCGCAGACCATCAGAATGCCCATGGTCGGTGTGTGGGTGTGCTGGATGTCGGCGATCAGCAGGCGAGTGAGGGCGGTGATGCCGACATAGATGAGGAAACGCACCGGCATGTGGTTGGTCTTGAAATAGATCCCAACCATGGCGCCGAGCTCAAGGTAGATGAACAGCAGCAGGATATCGTCGATGGTTGCCCGCCCGGCTTCGATCATGCCGAGAAAGGACATCAATGCCGCCCAGGCAATGGAGGCGCCGATGGCGAAAAGTGCCAGATAGTGGAAGCTTTCCACGAGCAGGTTGCCGATGACATCGGCCTGATCGTGCATGTGGCGGCGGAAGCGTTCGGCGGGGTGTTTGTCCACGGTAGATGTTCCTTCCTTGAGACGGTGCGGGCGCAATCAGGCCATAGCCTTTGATGGATGGCAAGGGGCCGAAATCGGGGGCAGACCCCCCATTCTAGGTGGAGCGTGGTCGCCCGGCTTTGGCCGGTTCGACCCGGCGGCCGACCGCAGCGGCGATCTCGGCGGCGAAGCGTGAACTGCCGGCCACGTAGTTACCGTTGGTTGCGCCACGGATCTCGTCGACCAGTGCCTTTTCCAGGGTGCCTTGAAACAGCATGCAGCGCCGCCAGCTCGGTCAGGCATTCCAGGTAGAAGCGGTAGTCATCGTCACCGTAGAAGCAGGCGGACCGGTTGTTGCCGCGCTGAATGATGTGCAGCGGGACATTGGGTAGCAGGAGGCGCGCTCGGCGGTGCATCGCGGAAATCCTTTTCCGGAGAGGGTGGGCGGCATCATAGCGGTATGGGTAAGGCTGAGCTGGGCAGGGGTCAAGAAAAGCGGGGTAGGAAATTGGAGTCTGTCCCGGTTTGCCCCTACCGATGTTTCCGTCGCGCTGATTCTCTGTATCATGCGCGCCGCGCAAAGGGCGCTGGATTAATTCAACAGGGAGTTTGGCGCATGAAAGCGCATGGTTTGATCGCGGCAATGGGATTGGCAGTGCTCTGCACCGGTTGCGCGAGCGGGTTGAATTCGCATCAGAAGGCCGAGCTGAAGCATTACGAGTCGCGCGGGCAAGCGATTCAGGAGAAGAATCCCGGAACAGGCGCTGCACTGGGTCTGCTTCCGGGAGGCGGTTCGTTCTACGGCCGCGAATACGGTCTGGGCGTCGTTAATCTACTGTTCTGGCCGTTGTCTGTGCTCTGGGACCCCATCAGCGGTCATGACGCCTCTGAGGTGATCAATTACCACGCGACCAAGAGCCACGTGGATCGACTGCGCCAGAACGATCTCGATGCGCTGGACGAGTCGCTGAGGACAGGTGAACTTGACCTGACCCAGTACACACTGGAAAAGCGCAAGGTCGACCAGAAGTACCGCTATAACTGATCGAAGGCCTGCGGGCTGGACGTGACAGCGAACCTCGCCATTGGCGGGGTTTTTTGTTTGGGGGGAGTTGGCAAGGTGGGAAATTGGGGTCTGTCCCTGAGGAATCCCCACAAATCTACTCCAGTTGCTGAGCTTGGCGGCGCACCTCATCACGCAGCAGTAGCTCC
>NZ_JBHRXZ010000028.1:0-1328 GCF_042648805.1 Stutzerimonas tarimensis
GTGGACTTGCCCCTACAAAACCGGACACCAACTCCCCGTTAAATTGATGCTGCTGCCAAGCGCCTGAACTCCCTCGGCGAGCGGTATTTCAAAGCGCTGTGCGGATGCTGCTCGTTGTAATGCTCGAAGGCAATTGCCAGGTTGCGCAGCGCCGTTTCTCGATCCGGTTTGGGCATGTGCGCCACGTAGTCACGCTTGATCGTCTTCACGAAGCTCTCAGCCATGCCGTTGCTTTGCGGGCTGCGAACTGGGATGGTCACCGGCTGCAAGCCGATCTGTCGAGCAAACAGGCGTGTCTGTTCGGCGGTGTACGCCGAGCCGTTGTCGCTTAGCCATTGCACTGGCGTGGCGGGCAGTTGATCACCAAAGCGCTTCTCCACGCTTTCCAGCATCAAATCGCGGATATCATCGCCGCTGTACCCGGTCGGGCTCGCGACCCAGCCGATGGCTTCGCGATCACAGCAATCCAGGGCGAAGGTCACGCTCAGTTTGGCGCCGTCCTCGCAACGGAACTCAAAGCCGTCCGAGCACCAACGCGTATCGCTGGCTTCCACCGCAATACGGCCTTCGTGCCGACGCGGCACACCGGGCTGTTTGATGCGGCGCTCAAGCAGCAAGTTGTGATCACGCATGACCCGGTAAACCCGCTTCACATTGATCGCCGGTAGCGACTGGGTTTCACGGGCGCGACGCAGCAATCCCCAGACGCGGCGGTAGCCGTAGCTGGGAAGTTCGCTGACCTGTTGCTGGATTTCAACTACCAGATCAGCATCGTTCACAGGCCTGCTCCGCCGTACTTTGGGAGATGCCGATTGCTTGATTCGAACCGTTAATTGCGAGCGCGCCACACCGAGACATTCGCTGACCAGCTTCACTGGTCGTCCCCCGGCAACAAGGGTGAGTGCGCAATCCATTTTCGCGAGCGGGCGATCTCCACGGCCTCTTTGAGGATTTCTGCTTCCATCGTTTTCTTGCCCAGCATCCGTTGCAGTTCACGGATCTGCTTGAGCGCATCGCTCAGCTCGGAGGCAGGTACCACGGCTTCGCCAGCACTGACCGCCGACAAACTGCCGTCTTGGTAAAGCTTGCGCCACAGGAACAGTTGGTTGGCATTGATGCCGTTACGCCGAGCCACCAACGAAACGCTCTGCCCGGGCTCAAGACTCTCTCGAACCATGGTCAGCTTTTGCTCAGGGCTCCAGCGGCGCCGCCGCTCCCGACCCAAAAGCTCCCCACTCTTATCGTTGCTATTAGTCATAAACATAACCGTTTGCCTATCCCTTATCGTAAGGGGGAAACGGTGTCCTGTCTTTCAGGGGGCTCGTTCA
>NZ_JBHRXZ010000029.1:0-144917 GCF_042648805.1 Stutzerimonas tarimensis
CCGTGGAACTGCTCGCCGGCCTCTGCCTCGACTTCCTGAAAACAAACTCTGTCTGGCGGACGGGGTTTATGGAGCGCTTACGCACCGCCTTCTGGCCTTCGCTCTCGGAGACTTCGGTCAACTTGGCGCCGCCGACGAAGAGGCCCAGCTTGATGGACTGGCGGACATAATGGTTCTTGCCGGCTTCCGCGTTCAGTTGAAGCAGGTTGTCCCCGAATTCGGACTCGGTCGACAGGGTGTGGGCGCCGGGGTGATGAGCCGGTAGAAATAGGTATTGGCAGCGGTCTCGCCGATGATCTCGTCGTCGATCTTCGAAAATTGGGGTCCGAAAATTGGGGTCTGTCCCCGATTCCCTCTAGCCGTTTGGGCCGGAGCTGGAAGGCAAGCCGTTTCACCTCGTGTACCCGGAGAGCCGCCGGGATGATCCGACGGTTCTGGCGGTGAGAGAGTGGGTGATGGCAGTGCCGGGAGGGTTGTGTGCGTTGTAGCTACGCTGGTTTTTGCGTCCGTGCCGCTGCTGTTTTACGGGTTGATTGAGGCATCGGTTCCGCCCTGCTGGGCGGGTCACTTTTTCCAGTCGCGGAAAAGTAACCAAAATACGCCATCTCACCCGCCCACACCGCCGACGCATCGACGTTGCCGGAGCGTAGGGTGGAAAACGGCGAAGCCTTTTCCACGCGTTTCTCCGCGTCCACCTATGCGTCTTGCCCAGCTCCGTCTCCGCCGCACCAATCGCCAGAATAAACGCCAGCCCTGACGGCTCGATGGAAACTGGAGAAAGGCCAATCGGCAACGCGGTCCACCAAGCCGTGTTTCAACGGATTCAAATGCACGTAGTCGACGTGGTGCCGGTAATCCCGTTCGTCCTGGATCAGATGTTCCCAATAGCGCCGTTGCCAGATGCCGCGCTCGCCACGGGAGCGTTGGGTTGCCGTCAGCACCTCGGTCTTCGGCAAGCGTCGGGCGACAGCGAATTTGATGACCTTCCAGCGCAGGGCGAAATCGGCGTCGCCATCCGGCAGCGTCCAGACGCAATGCATGTGGTCAGGCAGAACGACCCAGGCATCGACATGGAATGGATGGCGTGAGCGCGTGGCGCGCACCGTCTCGCGCAGCAGATCGATATGGCGGACAAGCAGGTTGCTTCGGCGGTTGAGCAGATTGGCCGTGAAGAAGTACGTGGCGCCCGGCATGTGGGCGCGGCGGTAACGGGACATGGCGGCTCATCCTTGAGCGTGGTGTTGGCGGGGAGTCCGTATCGGTGGATAAGCAAAGCGTTATCCACCCTACGCCATCTCACCCACCCATTCCGCCGACGCATCGACGTTGCCGGAACGTAGGGTGGAAAACGGCGAAGCCTTTTCCACGCGTTTCTTCCAGGCTACTCGCTGGCCGGGATGAACCGACGGTTCGGGCGGTGAGGGAGTGGGTGATGGCTGTGCCGGGTGGGTTGTGTGAGCTGACTGGCTAGTTCGCCGCAGCGTAGGTTGGAAAACGGCGAAGCCTTTTCCACGCGTCACTTCCAGGCTACTCGCTAGTTGCATAGAAAGGAGAAGCTCAAGAAAAGTCCCAGTGCATTTGTTTAAAAGAGGGTGCTACGCCTTGCATAAGTAAAAGCTTTGCAGCTTCGTCGATGCGGTCTCTTGTAGATAGCGCCTCAATTTCTTGGGCTTTTTTAAAAAGTTCATAGATACTGGGCTCGATAAACGTATTGTTATAACTGTAAAGCTCGTATTCTTTTAGCTCGCGCAGCGAAAACTGTTTTGTTGTATTAATTAAGTAAAGGGCTGTGCTTTGCGTTATGCTTCTCGCATCTTTAAGGCATAAATGTCTAAAGACCCTGGCGGCGGCTCCTTTGGGGTTTGGGTTGTGCAAAAGCACTATATCCATTTTTTTTCTTTCTAGGCTTTCTAAATAGCTAGAATCGCAAATGACTTCACGGGAGCGCCAGTTCATTAGTATGGCATCCCAGTTTAGAATTGTTGTTTTGGTTAGGGAATGAATTGATTCGTATTTTACGAAGCCGCGAGCTACAGCCCATGTGTCCTTTGCGTGCCATATATCAATTGGCCAGCCGGCGACAGTTAGTCTGTAGCCGCCGAATTTGTTCGGTGTGAGTCCAAGGTTTGAGATTATATTAAAACAGTCTTCCCAGTTCCCATCTATAACTATGTCAATATCTGAGCAGAAACCTTTTTTTCCGAACATGGCTATGTCGCGGAGTATTCCTCCAAAAAGATAGATATCTGAGTGAGGGGAGCTCTTGGATATTAATTCAATAAAATCTTTTGGCTTTTTGAAAGCATAGGCGGCGCCTCCCGTCTTCGTGGGAGTATCATTTAAGTCTAGGGGGATTTGGTTGTTGGTCATTGGCCGCTTGGGTGCGGCATCAAAAAACCTTTCTATCCTAGACTTTAGGTTAGAGAATGAGGCGACTGCTCGCATGCTATTGGGAGAAGCCTGTCAATGATCTAAATTCGTTATGCTTCTTAATGAGATATGACTCAGTCATCCCAGAGAGTGCGTCGCAAATTAATTGCGCTTTTGGGTAGTTCGGGTTTTCATGGCCTCCAGTCGTAACAGCGTCCTTGTAGACTCGCCTGTAGTTTTCTGAAATGGCTCCGAAAACGTAACGCTCGAAGGGGTGATCTCTGCTTTCGCCTTTAGAAACGGCGTCCCAGAGCATGTCCATCATGCTTTTTATATGATTGCTCCCTTGCAGCTCGAGCTTTAGCACATCTTTATGTTGGAAGCCAAAGTGGAAATCAAATTTTTTGGTCGTTGCGCAAAGGTGGTGGCAGCTGGAGTTTTTGATGATTTCGAAGCCGGGGGCAATTTCTCCGCTCATTATGTCGTCAACTTTGTCTACAAAAACACTGATTGCTGAGTTAACCATTTCAGAAATCGCTGTCACGCGAAACATTTGCATCGATATGTCGTTCAGCTCGCGAGAGCTAAGATTTTCCCTTCTGAACTCTTCATTTTTACGTTTAGATGAGGTAATGACTCTTTCGATGACCTCATCTTGATGCGAGTTACTGTCGAGGTAATCCATGAGGTCATAGAAAGATGCGTAGCCTTTCTTGACTGTATCTTCCGCATCAATAACTGAATATGCGATATCGTCACAAGCCTCCATGATATATGCGAGGGGGTGTCTTATGCCTTCCGATAGTCCAGTATGTTCCCACACTTCTTGAACTATGCTTCGTTCACTTTTGAATATCCCGGCCTTTTTGAATCCGCCTTTATTTTCTGAGCCGTAAATGCTCGGGTACTTTAATAAAGCCGCCAATGTTGCGAGCGTGAGGTTTAAACCAAATTGATCGTTTAACACTTGTAGCCGAGTCAGTAGCCTGAACGTCTGAGCATTGCCGTCGAATTCTAGGAAATCGGGGTCAAAATTTTCATCATTCCGCTCTGCAAACCATTGTTGCATTGCTAATTCGCCTTGGTGCCCGAACGGAGGGTTGCCCAAGTCGTGCGCTAGTCCTACGGCAGCTAATAAAGGAGGAATGTTCCTTTTAACGTTTAGCTTTTC
Organism: Stutzerimonas tarimensis; assembly: GCF_042648805.1. NCBI lineage: Bacteria > Pseudomonadati > Pseudomonadota > Gammaproteobacteria > Pseudomonadales > Pseudomonadaceae > Stutzerimonas > Stutzerimonas tarimensis. Next base: position 3,542 of record NZ_JBHRXZ010000029.1, read on the forward strand.
GTGGTCTGGCCCAAAAACTCGCTCTGCATGCTCAAATGCAAGCTGAATACCAATTCCCCTGGCTAGGTTGCTGACTTCGTGTGAGTGAGTCAGACGAGTCCTGACAGAGTCATTTTCCTCCATTGGAAATACTTGCGTTTTATCAGCTAGGCGCCTAGTTGGTGTTGCGAACAGAATGCGATCGTAATCACGCTCGATCTCTGTTCTTTTCGAAGCAGTGCCTATGGTCTCGCTTGAGCCATGAAGATCTTTCCTGCGAACAGGGTTTAGCAACTTTTCCCAAGAGAGCATTTTCGGCGTCCTAGTGTAAAACTCTTAAGCAAAGCCCTGCATTAGCAGGGCTCATTTATGGTTCTGCGACAATCTTTACATTTAGTCCCAGCTCAAAGCCCCACCCGTCTGATACTCAATCACCCGCGTCTCGAAGAAGTTCTTCTCCTTCTTCAGGTCCATGATCTCGCTCATCCACGGGAACGGATTGGTGGTGCCCGGGTACTCTTCCTTCAACCCGATCTGCGTCAACCGGCGGTTGGCGATGAACTTGAGGTAGTCCTCCATCATCGCCGCGTTCATGCCCAGTACGCCGCGGGGCATGGTGTCGCGGGCGTATTCGATTTCCAGCTGGGTGCCCTGGAGGATCATCTGGGTCGCTTCGTCCTTCATGTCGGCGTCCCACAGGTGCGGGTTTTCGATCTTGATCTGGTTGATCATGTCGATGCCGAAGTTCAGGTGCATGGATTCGTCGCGCAGGATGTACTGGAACTGCTCGGCGGTGCCGGTCATCTTGTTGCGGCGGCCCATGGAGAGGATCTGGGTGAAGCCGCAGTAGAAGAAGATGCCTTCGAGCACGCAGTAGTAGGCGATGAGGTTCTTGAGGAACTGCTTGTCGGTCTCGACGGTGCCGGTATTGAAGGTCGGATCGGAGATGGAGCGGGTGTACTTGAGGCCCCAGGAGGCTTTCTTCGCGACGCTCGGGATCTCGTGGTACATGTTGAAGATTTCGCCTTCATCCATGCCCAGCGATTCGATGCAATACTGGTAGGCGTGGGTGTGGATCGCCTCTTCGAAGGCCTGGCGCAGGATGTACTGGCGGCACTCGGGGTTGGTGATCAGGCGGTAGGTGGCCAGCACCAGGTTGTTGGCGACCAGGCTGTCGGCGGTGGAGAAGAAGCCGAGGTTGCGCTTGACGATGCGGCGCTCGTCTTCGGTGAGGCCGTCCTTGCTCTTCCACAGGGCAATGTCGGCGTTCATGTTCACTTCCTGCGGCATCCAGTGGTTGGCGCAACCATCCAGATACTTCTGCCAGGCCCAGTCGTACTTGAAAGGGACGAGCTGGTTGAGGTCGGCGCGGGCGTTGATCATGCGCTTTTCGTCGACGCGCACGCGGGCGGCGGCGCCTTCGAGGTCGTCCAGGCCTTCCTGGATGTCGAGCTCGTTCAGCGCGGCCTTGGCGCGGGCGATGGCGGCGGAGTCGTCTGCGGCCACGGCGCGGGCCTGGTGGGCGGCGGCGTCACCGACCGAGTCGAGCTTTTCCAGGGTGACTTCACCGGCCAGCTCTTCGGCTGCAGGCTTGGCTGCGCCGTTGGCGGGCTTGGCGGTGGTTTCTTCGGGTTGGTCGAATTCGTCCCAGCTGAGCATCGGAGTGCCTCCTGGTTGGGTGGACCGGGGTGTGCCGGTCGCTGGTTGAAGTTTTGCAGCGGTTGCACGCGAAAGCAGGGTGGGCGGGGCGTTTTGTCCGTCCCCTTGTGCCCGGGCGTCGTTTGGCCGCGAGGTTCGTTCGCGAGCAAGCTCGCTCCTACAAAAGCAATGCGGGCCGCGCCGCGGCTAGTGGGGAACTGGGCGAGGGCGCGCTAGGCGCCCGGCAGGTCGGAGCCCCTGAGCGTACAGGTGTACGTGATGGGGGCCGGCCTGTCGGGCAACAACGCGCGGACCGCTCAGATCCGCACGGAACCCATACCTCTTATTGGCAGGCTTCGCAGTCGGGGTTGTCGATAGAGCACGCCAGTGGCACCGGTGCCGGCTTCGGCTCGTGGGCCGGTTCGGCGGCGGCCGGGGCGGCCTGTTTGCTTTCGTTGCCACCACTGGAGACGGCGTTGAGCTTGCCGGTGTTGATGGTGGACTTCTCGGTGCTGGTGGCGGCCAGGGCACGGAGGTAGTAGGTGGTTTTCAGGCCACGGAACCATGCCATGCGGTAGGTCACGTCCAGCTTCTTGCCGCTGGCGCCAGCGATGTAGAGGTTGAGCGACTGGGCCTGGTCGATCCACTTCTGCCGACGGCTGGCGGCCTCGACGATCCAGCGGGTTTCCACTTCGAAGGCGGTGGCGTAGAGGTCCTTCAGATCTTGCGGTATGCGCTCGATCTGCTGCACGGAGCCGTCGTAGTACTTGAGGTCGTTGACCATCACCGGGTCCCACAGGCCACGCGCCTTGAGGTCGTGGACCAGGTAGGGGTTGATCACGGTGAATTCGCCGGACAGGTTCGATTTGACGTACAGGTTCTGGTACGTCGGTTCGATGGATTGCGACACGCCGATGATGTTGGAGATGGTGGCGGTCGGGGCGATGGCCATGATGTTGGAGTTGCGGATGCCTTTCTTCACGCGCTCGCGGATCGGCGCCCAGTCCAGGGTCTGGCTGCGGTCGACTTCGATGTACTTGTTGCCGCGCTGTTCGGTGAGAATGTCCAGCGAGTCCAGCGGCAGCACGCCCTGGCTCCACAGCGAACCGTCGAAGGTGGAGTAGCTGCCGCGCTCGTCGGCCAGGTCGCAGGAGGCCTGGATGGCGAAGTAGCTGATCGCTTCCATCGACTGGTCGGCGAAGGCCACGGCGGCGTCGGAGCCGTAGGGGATGTGCTGCAGGTACAGGGCGTCCTGGAAGCCCATCAGGCCGAGGCCGACCGGGCGGTGCTTGAAGTTGGCGTTCTTGGCCTGCGGCACCGAGTAGTAGTTGATGTCGATGACGTTATCGAGCATGCGCACGGCGGTACGCACGGTGCGTTCGAGCTTGGCGGTGTCGAGCTTGCCGTCCTTGATGTGGTTGACCATGTTGATCGAACCCAGGTTGCAGACGGCGATTTCATCCTGATTGGTGTTCAGGGTGATCTCGGTGCAGAGGTTGGAGCTGTGCACCACGCCGACGTGCTGCTGCGGGCTGCGCAGGTTGCACGGGTCCTTGAAGGTCAGCCACGGGTGGCCGGTCTCGAACAGCATCGAGAGCATCTTGCGCCACAGGTCCTTGGCCGGCAGGGTCTTGAACAGCTTGAGCTTGCCGTACTTGGTCAGCTCTTCGTAGTACTCGTAGCGCTCTTCGAAGGCGCGGCCGGTGAGGTCGTGCAAGTCCGGTACGTCGGAGGGAGAGAACAGGGTCCACTGGCCGTCTTCGAAAACACGCTTCATGAACAGGTCCGGAATCCAGTTCGCGGTGTTCATGTCGTGGGTGCGGCGACGGTCATCACCGGTGTTCTTGCGCAGCTCGATGAATTCCTCGATGTCCAGGTGCCAGGTTTCGAGATACGCGCAGACGGCGCCCTTGCGCTTGCCGCCCTGGTTCACGGCGACGGCGGTGTCGTTGACCACCTTGAGGAAGGGCACGACGCCCTGGCTCTTGCCGTTGGTGCCCTTGATGTAGGCGCCGAGGGCGCGCACCGGGGTCCAGTCGTTACCCAGGCCGCCGGCAAACTTGGACAGCAGGGCGTTGTCGCGGATGGCGTCGTAGATGCCGCCCAGGTCGTCGGGTACGGTGGTCAGGTAGCAGGACGAGAGCTGCGGACGCAGGGTGCCCGCGTTGAACAGGGTCGGGGTGGACGCCATGTAGTCGAACGAGGACAGCAGGTTGTAGAACTCGATGGCGCGCTCTTCGCGGTTGACCTTTTCTTCGATGGCCAGGCCCATGGCCACGCGCATGAAGAAGATCTGCGGCAGCTCGAAACGTACCCCGTCCTTGTGGATGAAATAACGGTCGTAGAGCGTCTGCAGGCCCAGGTAGGTGAACTGGCCGTCACGCTCGTGATTCAGCGCCGCGCCCAGCTTGGGCAGGTCGTACCCCTGCAGCTTGGGGTCGAGCAGTTCGAACTCGACGCCCTTGGCTATATAGGCCGGCAGTGCCTGGGCATAGAACTCGGCCATCTCGTGATGGGTGGCGCTCTCGGCCACGCCGAGGAAGCCCAGGCCTTCGGCGCGCAGGGTGTCCATCAGCAGGCGGGCAGTGACCTGACTGTAATTCGGCTCGCGCTCCACCAGGGTACGGGCGGTCATCACCAGAGCGGTGTTGACGTCCTTTTCGTCCACGCCGTCGTAGAGGTTCTTCAGTGTCTCGCGCTCGATCAGCGCGCCGTCGACCTCGGCCAGGCCTTCGCAGGCTTCGGCGATGATGGTCTGCAGGCGACCCATGTCCAGTGGCTGCAGGCTTCCGTCGGCCTTCTTCACGCGAATGCTCGGGTGCGGCTGGGCGATCTCGTCGCCGGCGCTGCGCTTGCGCTCCTGGGCGCGACCTTCACGGTAGATCACATAGTCGCGGGCGACCTTGTGCTCGCCGGCGCGCATCAGGGCCAGTTCGACCTGGTCCTGGATTTCCTCGATGTGAATGGTGCCGCCGGACGGCATGCGGCGGCGGAAGGTAGTGGTGACCTGTTCGGTCAGGCGCGCCACGGTGTCGTGGATGCGCGAGGACGTGGAGGCAGAACTGCCTTCGACGGCGAGAAAGGCCTTGCTGATGGCAACGGTGATCTTGTCGTCGGTGTAGGGCACGACGGTACCGTTGCGCTTGATGACGCGCAGCTGGCCGGGGGCGGTGGCGGCGATGTCTTCGAGCGGTCTCTCGCGGGCGGTGTCGATCTGCATGGGGCTCCAAATCCTCTGGGTTTCTGGGGTCGTCGCTTGCGCGTCGGCCCGATTCACCCGCCCGGGCGCGGGCGAGTGGTGTGCGATTACATGGTGCAGGTGTCTTAAACGCCACGTTGTCTCGAGGCAGCATGACCACAATATATGGGGGTATTAACACCCCGGGAACTCTGTTGCCGAGAGCCTCAAGCTCTTCTGTCGGCTGCTGACCGGCGCCCGGGACTGCCGGGCCATTCGAGGCCTGTTGCAGGATGCCGCTGCGCTGGAAGCTGTCTCGTGCAGCTGTTTATAGACGGACGCAAAAAAGGATTCAAACCCAATATGTGGGGGTTTTCACGTTGCATAAACACAATACCCAGACTTCAAGCTCAGATCAATGTGCGTAGCCTGTGGATAAACTGTGGGTGAGCTGTGGGCGACCTCTGGGTAGATGCGCAGAGCCCTGACAGGTTCAAGGCTTGCTCCATCTGTCTGAGGAACGGCGGGTGGGACGAGATTTTTTCAGTTGCGGTGGTACCACTATATGTTGTGGTGGATGTCAAGGAGCCTGGTCGATGTGGACGAGGGTCAGCAGATGGCCTTCGCCTTCGGCGTATTGACCGACCAGTTCGCGGCCGGCTGGCCAGTCAGGTGCCAGGGGAGAGAGCAGGCGCAGCCGGGCATGCCCGTCGGCGAGGCCGAGCAGTTCGGCGTCCTGAAAGTAGAAGCGCTGGCGAACCAGGGGAAAGAGGGCCTTGAACAGGCTCTCCTTGAACGAGAAGGTCAGGGTGATCCGCCATGCCCTGGCATCCTCGGGCAGCCTGGCCAGGTGCTGGCGCTCGGCTGGGGTCAGGATTTCACCCGACAGGCGCTCGGCCCGCGCCGGCGGAATCAGGGCTTCGAGATCCAGCCCGAGCCCCCGCCATGCCTTCGCCTCTCCGATCACCACGGCGGCGCGACCATGGCTGTGGGTCAGCGAACCCACGATACCCTCCGGCCAGCTGGGCATACCCTGTTCGTCCTTGCCCGGCAGGCCGGCGACGCCGGTGAGCCTTTGCAATGCGGCCTGGGCGCAGGCGCGGCTGGCAAGGACTTCCGCCTGCCGCTTGGGCACTCCACGGGGAACCGCCAGGCCGAGGCGGTCAAACTCCAGCGGGTCCAGCCGGGCCGGATCGAACTCGGTGCGCACCAGTTGCGTCGCCGGCAAGGACTGCGGAAAAGGCCAGCTGAAGTCCGGCGGTGTACAGCAGAGGGGAAAGGTCATGGGTGGCGATTGTGCGGGTTGAGCGGTGCCGGGGAAAGGGCAGGGTGACAGGTCGCGGTGGACTCAGGATGCAGGGACGGCCTGGGCCTGGCATTGCAGCCGGTCAATGGCTTCGATGAGAGCGTCCAGTGCAGTGTCTACGGCGGCGTGGTCCTGCTTGAGCAGGGTTTCGCTGCGCTGGCAGGCCGCGCGCAGCTGGGGGACACCCACGTAACGGGTCGCCCCATGCAGACGGTGGACCCGGTCGATCAGCGCCTGGCGGTCGCCCACTTCGCGGGCACGGTCGATGGCGATGCGGTCGGCATCCAGCGAAGCCAGCAGCATGCCGAGCATGTCCTTGGCGAGGTCAGGCTTGTTCGCAGCCAGGCGCAGGCTTTCTTCGGGGTCGAGAATGGGCAGTGTCGGATCCGCGGGTGGCGGTTCCGGCAGGGCGTTATGACGCAGGGCCAGCCCGGTCCATTTCAGTACGACCTGGGCCAGCTGGCGTTCGCCGATCGGCTTGGTGAGATAATCGTCGAGCCCACAGCGCAGTACCGCGCGCTTTTCATTGGAGAGCGCGTGGGCAGTGAGCGCGATCACCGGCAACGGCTCGCGATCATGCTCTGCTTCCCATTGGCGAATGGCTTCGGTGGTCTGGCGGCCATCCATGCCGGGCATCTGCATGTCCATGAAGACCAGGTCGAGCTCGCTGGATTTGACCAGCGCCAGGGCGGCCTCGCCGTTGTCCACCGCCAGCACCTCGGCACCCATGTCGCTGAGCAGCGTCTGCACCAGCAGGAGGTTGGCCTCGTTGTCGTCGACGCAGAGAATACGCGGTGCCCGGCCCGGAGGCGCCGGGACATCCGGTGCCGCAATCTGCGCCGGCCCGCCGGCATCGAGCAGAGCGCGCTGCAGCTGGCGGCTGCACATCGGCTTGGCAAGGACGCGGCTGGGGTAATCCTGCGGCAATTGCGGGCCGTGCTCGAGGGTCGGGCACACCAGCAGGCACTTGGTGCCCATGCCGTCCAGCTCCTGCAGCAGGTGGGCCTGTTCCTCAGGCGAGAGGTCGTCAGGATCGACGCAGATCAGTGCGTAATCGAGCGCAGCGCTGCCATGGCGGCCCGCAGCGACCCACGCTTTCAGGCTTTCCAGATCGGCGAAGGGCACCACCTCCAGACCCAGGTCCTCGAGTTGGTGCTGCAGCGCCTGGCGCGCCAGCGGGTGCGACTCGATCAGCGCGGCACGGCGTCCGATCAGCGACATCGGCGGCCGGTCCTCGATGTCGTCGCGCGCGCGGGGCAGGGTCAGGCTGATCCAGAACTCCGAGCCCTCGTCCGGTGCGCTGTCGACGCCGATTTCGCCGCCCATCTGCTCGATCAGCCGCTTGGAGATCACCAGCCCCAGGCCGGTACCACCGGGCTGTCGCGACAGGGAGTTGTCCGCCTGGCTGAAGGCCTGGAACAGGGCGCGAATCTCGCGCTCGCTGAGGCCGACTCCGGTGTCCTTGACACTCAGGCGCAGCTGCGCCGAGTCGCCATGGTCCTCCTCGAGCATCGCGCGGACCACGATGCTGCCCTCGGGGGTGAACTTGATCGCATTGCTCACCAGGTTGGTCAGCACCTGTTTCAGCCGCAACGGGTCGCCCACGAGCTGCAGGGGGGTGTCGCGGTAGATCAGGCATACCAGTTCAAGGCGCTTGGCATGCGCCGAAGGGGCGAGAATGGTCAGGGTGTCTTCGATGAGGTCGCGCAGGTTGAAGGGGATGCTTTCGAGCATCAGCTTGCCGGCCTCGATCTTCGAGAAGTCCAGGATCTCGTTGATGATCGCCAGCAGGTTGCCGGCGGACTTCTCGATGGTGCTCAGGTAGTCGTACTGGCGCGGGGTGAGGTCGCTTTTCTGCAGCAGGTGGGTAAACCCGAGGATGCCGTTGAGCGGAGTGCGAATCTCGTGGCTGATGTTGGCGAGAAACTCGGACTTGATACGGCTGGCCTCGAGCGCTTCCTTGCGCGCCAGGTCAAGTTCGATGTTCTGGATCTCGATGGTTTCCAGGTTCTGGTGCACATCCTCGGTGGCTTGGTCGATGCTCTGCTGCAGCTCCTCGCGACCGCTGAGCAGGGCCTCGGCCATGCGGTTGATGCCTGACCCCAGCTCGTCCATTTCCTGATTGCCCAGGGGCGGCAGGCGGGTTTCCAGATGGCCGTCCTTGAGCTGCGCGACGGCGGCCTTGATCCGTTGCAACGGCTGGCTGATGGCGCGACTCAGGCGCACCGCCAGCAGCCCGGTGACCACCAGCGCCACACTGATCAGCAACAGGGTGGCGAGGAGGGTACGGTAGCCGCGCAACAGGGTGCCCTTGTGCGAGAGCTCGAGCTCCAGCCAGCCGATCAGTTCGAGGTTGCTGCCGTTGAGATCTTCGGCCAGGTAGAGGTCGCGCATCAGCACCGGCATGAGGATGCGGGTGGTTTCATCGCCGCTGACGCGGGTGAGCGCCAGGGGATCGCTGGGTGGCGGAGAGGTGCGCATGTCCGGTCCGGCATGGCCGAGCAGGTTGCGTTCGGCGTCCAGCGCGGTGACGGTGCGTACGTCGGGCTGGTTGAGTACGCCGTTGAGGATGCGCTGCAGGCGACGCTCGTCCGCATCGGCAAATCCCTGGGCCAGCAGTGGCGCCAGTTGCTCGGCGATCATCTCGCCGCGTTCGAGCAGCTGCTCGCGTATCTCCTGAAGCTGAATGCGGGTGAAATAGGTGCCCAGCACGACGGCCAGCAGCAGGCTGGGCAGCAGTGTGAGGATAAGGATGCGGCCCCTGATTCCCAGGTCTTTGAGCACGGGTGAATTCCTGATAGGTCAGGGACCAAGTGTAGCGGCTGTAGGGGCTTCTGGGGATGCGGCGACCGGCTCGGTGGTCGCCGCCTGACGGCTCAGTCCAGGCCGCGGATGTCGCGCCTGTTGAAAGTGGGCAGTCGCCAGTCGAAGGCTACCGCCAGCACCCGGAACAGGAAGCCCGACACCAGCGCTGCGACCGAGGCGATGTTGCTGCTCACCCCCAGCCACAGCAGGGTCATATAGAGCAGGCCGGTGAACAGTGCGACCGTCGCGTAGAGTTCACGGCGCAGGACCATGGGCACGCGGTTGCACAGGATGTCGCGCAGCAGGCCACCGAAGATGCCGGTGATCAGGCCCGCCAGCACCACGATGGCCGGATGGGCGCCGAGGCCGAGAGCCACGTCGCAGCCGATCACGGTGAAGGCCACCAGGCCCAGGCCGTCCACCAGCAGAAAGACCATGCGCAGATGATGGAGGTAGCGGGCGACAAAGGCCGTCACCAGCGCCGCACCGGCGGTGAACGCAAGGAATTCGGGATGCTGGATCCAGCCTACCGGGTAATTGCCGAGCAGGATGTCACGCACTGTACCGCCGCCCAGGGCCGTGACCGTGCCGAGCATGCAGATGCCGAACAGGTCCATGCCGCGGCGCATGCCCATGATGGCGCCGGACATGGCTTCCGCGGTGATGGCGAGCAGGTAGATGGTATGGAGAAGAGTCATGCTTGGCTCCACGCCCAGTTTCGAGGCGTTCGTCGGGCGAAGGCGCGATTATGGTGCATGGAGGTAAATAAAGCATGGGGGTGCGCCAGACAGTTCTATGAACGGTCGTGGCGCGGCGCCAGATGGCCGCCTACAACGCACACGATGCGCCTGTTACCATCCCGTTCCCGTTTTCCTGACTGCCTCACGAGAGTCGCCATGACCACCGTTCGTACCCGCATCGCGCCGTCGCCTACCGGCGATCCCCACGTCGGCACAGCCTATATCGCGTTGTTCAACCTCTGTTTCGCACGTCAGCACGGCGGCCAGTTCATCCTGCGCATCGAGGATACCGATCAGCTGCGCTCGACTCGCGAGTCCGAACAGCAGATCTACGATGCATTGCGCTGGCTCGGCATCGAGTGGGATGAGGGCCCGGATGTCGGCGGTCCGCATGGCCCCTATCGGCAGAGCGAGCGTGGCGAGATCTATAAGCGGTATTCCGATGAGCTGGTGGAAAAGGGGCATGCATTTCCCTGCTTCTGCTCCGCCGAGCGGCTGAACCAGGTCCGGGCCGAGCAGCAGGCGCGCAAGGAAACCCCGCGCTACGATGGCCATTGCATGCATCTGGCGCCGGACGAGGCGCAGCGGCGCGTCGCGGCGGGCGAGCCCCATGTGATCCGCATGAAGGTGCCGAGCGAGGGCATCTGCACCGTGCCGGACATGCTGCGTGGTGATGTGGAGATTCCCTGGGATCGCATGGACATGCAGGTGCTGATGAAGGCCGACGGTCTGCCCACCTACTTTCTCGCCAACGTGGTCGACGATCACCTGATGGGCATCACCCACGTACTGCGTGGGGAAGAGTGGCTGCCTTCGGCGCCCAAGCTGATCAAGCTCTACGAGTACTTTGGCTGGGAGCAGCCGGCGCTGTGCTACATGCCGCTTTTGCGCAACCCTGACAAGAGCAAGCTTTCCAAGCGCAAGAATCCCACGTCGGTGACCTTCTACGAGCGCATGGGCTTCTTGCCCCAGGCGATGTTGAACTACCTCGGACGCATGGGCTGGTCCATGCCGGACGAGCGCGAGAAATTCACCCTGAACGAGATGATCGAGCAGTTCGACATCCAGCGGGTATCGCTGGGCGGGCCGATCTTCGACATGGAAAAGCTTTCCTGGCTCAACGGGCAATGGCTGCGCGAGCTGCCGGTGGAGCAGTTTGCGGTCGAGGTGCAGAAATGGGCATTGAACCCCGAGTATCTGATGAAGATCGCACCCCATGTGCAGGGCAGGGTGGAAACCTTCAGCCAGATCGCGCCGCTGGCCGGTTTCTTTTTTTCCGGGGCGCTGCCGCTGGAGCCATCGCTGTTCGCGCACAAGAAGCTCGATGATGCGCAGGTGCGCCAGGTGCTGCAGCTGACCCTGTGGAAGCTGGAGGCGCTGCGGCAGTGGGAAAAGGAACGCATCACCGGTTGCATCCAGGCGGTCGCCGAATACCTCGAGCTCAAGCTGCGCGATGTCATGCCGCTGATGTTCGCCGCCATCGCCGGCCAGACGAGCTCGGTCTCGGTGCTCGATGCCATGGAAATCCTCGGTCCCGACCTGACCCGCTACCGCCTGCGCATGGCGCTCGAACTGCTCGGTGGCGCGTCGAAGAAGGAAGCCAAGGAGTGGGAAAGGCAGCTGGCGTCCATGGGTAACCAAGGGGTGCGCTAAGTGCTTGTTCCGCTGTTGAAAATCTTTTTAGCTGATTGCCAGGAATACTGTTGACAGGGTGCCGCCTCGCACCTAATATGCGCCCCGTCCTCGAGACGGGGCTATAGCTCAGCTGGGAGAGCGCTTGCATGGCATGCAAGAGGTCGACGGTTCGATCCCGTCTAGCTCCACCATCTTTCATGTGGTTTGAATGAAAGGTGTCACGGCCGGTCAGTAGACTGGTTGCGTTCAGAAGGGTATCTGCGTCCCCTTCGTCTAGTGGCCTAGGACACCGCCCTTTCACGGCGGTAACAGGGGTTCGAGTCCCCTAGGGGACGCCATTATTTCCAGCTGCATTGCCTTTGGCGATGCACAGGTCGCGAGACGTTAAATCCGGGGCTATAGCTCAGCTGGGAGAGCGCTTGCATGGCATGCAAGAGGTCGACGGTTCGATCCCGTCTAGCTCCACCAATTTCCACGACGGTTCCGGTTTTGTAGGCCGGGCTGTTCTCGAAGGTTTCGTCCCCTTCGTCTAGTGGCCTAGGACACCGCCCTTTCACGGCGGTAACAGGGGTTCGAGTCCCCTAGGGGACGCCAGTTTGCCCGCCTTGGGCTATAAAGGGTCGCTCATCTGGAGTGGCCCTTTTGTTTTTCTGGCCCAGCCAGGCGGCCGCGCCTGTAGCATTCTCTATCTTCTGTCAGACGCGCCCGCCGGGTCGGGCCCGGTGCGAGTCTGTCGTTCGGGCACTCGCCAAGGCCCTGCAGACCCCGGCGTCGGAGTCCGGCGGCGTGATCGGCTGAGGTGCGGGCGGCGGGGCGGTGAACAGACGCGGGCCGATGTGATCCATACTCTGAGCGGGTGGTGAAGGCGCAGGCGCGGATCATCGCCGTGGATTTCATCGGCTGATCGACGCACAGACCTAGTCCAGAGCGCTGGGATCAGTGCAGGAAAAAAGGCAAACTGTGTCGCAAGGCAATGTGCTTGACCACCGATACGGCGCTGGGCATGCTTGCGCCGCTTTCAGTGCCGGTGCTGGGAGCATCGACGGATTGATCTGATTCTCCGGCGCGGTTGTGTCCGACGTGCCGCAACAAAAAAGACAGGGACCCGCCATGGCTGCTTACGAAATTCTCATCGCCGATGATCATCCGCTGTTCAGAAGCGCCTTGCAGCAGGCGTTGACCGTCGGCTTGGGCTCGGAGGCGAACCTGAGCGAGGCGGCCAGCATTGCCGAGCTGGAAAGCCGGCTGGCCGAACTGGCGGATCTGGATCTGGTTCTCCTCGACCTGAACATGCCCGGCGCCTATGGCTTTTCCGGCCTGGTGCTGTTGCGCGGCCAGTATCCACACATTCCCGTGGTGATGGTCTCGGCCCAGGAGGAGCCCTCGGTGGTGGCGCGGGCGAAGGAATTCGGCGCCAGCGGCTTCATTCCCAAGTCCAGCTCGCTGGAAACCATTCAGGAAGCGGTGCGCGCGGTGCTCGACGGCGACCTCTGGTGGCCTACCGAGATCCTCGACGGCGCCCAGGTCAGCGACGAGGCCAAGGTGGTGAGCGCCGGACTGTCCAGCCTGACCCCGCAGCAGTTCAGGGTGCTGACCATGGTCTGCGACGGTCTGCTGAACAAGCAGATCGCCTACGAGCTCAACGTCTCCGAGGCCACCATCAAGGCCCATGTGACCGCCATCTTCCGCAAGCTGGGCGTGCGCACCCGCACCCAGGCGGCGCTGTTGCTCCAGCAGATGGAATCGATCCCGACCAGTTGAGTCGTCAGGGGATCGGCGGCAGCAGGATTTCATCGCTGCGGCGCACTCCGGCGGTCAATGCCTGGCAGAGCTCGACGAATTCCCGCATGGCCGCCGTCTGATATTTCTGCGCGTGCCAGATGAAAAAGAAGTGCCGGGTGAGGTCGAGCTCCGGCGTTTCCACCGCCACCAGACTGCCTCGGCGAAAGGCATCACGCAGCGCCAGGCGCGAAATGCAGCCTATCCCCAGCCCTGACTCCACTGCTCGCTTGATGGCCTCGGTGTGTTCGAGCTCCAGTTTCACATCGAGTCGGTGGCTGTGGTGGCGCATCGCCTGATCGAAGGTGAGTCGCGTGCCCGAGCCGCGCTCACGCAGGATCCAGGCCTCGCCCGCCAGTTCCTCGAGACTGGCCTGGCCCTGGCGGGCAAGCGGGTGCCCCGGTGCGCAGAACACCACCAGCTCGTCTTCGACCCAGGGGTGCTGCTCGAGATCGGGATGCTGGCAGTCGCCTTCGATGAGACCGAGGTCAAGTTCGTGCTGGGCGATCTGCTGAACGATGTGCGCGGTGTTCTGAACCTGCAGCCGGACCCTGCATTCAGGGTGGCGGCGCATGAAATCTCCAATCAGCAGGGTGGCCAGGTAGTTGCCGACCGTCAGGGTCGCGCCCACCTCCAGTGATCCGAAGCCGCTCTTGCCTTGCAGCAGGTCTTCGATGGCGCGCGCCTGGTCGAGCAGGGCCACTGCCTGGGGCAGCAGCTGACGGCCCAACGGGTTGAGGCACAAGCGCTTGCCCATGCGGTCGAACAACTGGCACGCCGACTGGCGCTCGAGTTCGGCCAGCGAGGTGCTGGTGGCGGACTGCGAAAGCGAAAGGGACTCGGCCGCGCGGGAAACGCTTTCCTGGCGGGCGACGGCAACAAACACCTGAAGCTGTCTGAGAGTAAAATGCATATCTATATAACGGATAACCTATATCGTTATTATTCACTTAAGAGATAAGCAGTGCACTTGTACTATCGCAGTATCGACTGACCGTTTGGCGCTTATTTGACGAGGTATCCCATGAGCAACCTGAACGTGGAGCGTGTGCTCAGCGTGCATCACTGGAACGACACGCTGTTCAGCTTCAAAACCACGCGCAATCCGGGGCTGCGGTTCGAGAACGGGCAGTTCGTGATGATCGGACTGGAAACCGAAGGCCGGCCACTGATGCGCGCCTACAGTATCGCCAGCCCGAACTATGAAGAGCATCTGGAGTTCTTCAGCATCAAGGTGCCCAACGGCCCCCTGACCTCGCGCCTGCAACACCTGAAGGAAGGCGATGCGCTGATGGTCAGCCGCAAGCCCACTGGCACGCTGATCCTTGGCGACTTGCTGCCGGGCAGGCACCTCTACTTGCTGAGTACCGGCACCGGCCTGGCGCCGTTCATGAGCCTGATCCAGGACCCGGAGGTGTACGAGCGCTTCGACAAGGTGATCCTGATACACGGCGTGCGCTACGTCAGCGAGGTGGCCTACGAGCAGTTCATCACCGAGCACCTGCCGGACAACGAGTACTTTGGCGACGCGGTGCGCGAGAAGCTGATCTACTACCCCACCGTCACCCGCGAGCCTTTTCGCAACCAGGGCCGCCTGACCGATTTGATGCGCAGCGGCAAGCTGTTCGACGACATCGGCCTGCCGCCGATCAATCGCGAGGACGACCGCGCCATGATCTGCGGCAGCCCGAGCATGCTCGACGACACCAGTGCCGTACTCGACAGCTTCGGCCTGAACATCTCGCCGCGAATGGGCGAGCCGGGCGACTACCTGATCGAACGGGCCTTCGTGGAAAAATAGGCTCGCTCGTGCAGGAGGGCAGCGCCGTAGGGACCGCAGGACGGTATGGCGGCAGCAGGGCAGCAGGGCTGCCTCAGTCTCTGGCTCAGAGATACCCGCTACAACATTTCTTGAACTTCTCCCCGCTACCGCACGGGCAGGGGTCGTTGCGGCCGGCCTTGAGGCCTACGGTCGGGTCGATGAAATACCACTGCCCGTCGAGCTGCACGAAGGAAGATCGCTCATGGTGGGCATGCTCGCCCTGCGCGTCGTGCCAGCGGGCGGTAAAGGCGACCCGGGCATGTTCGGGCTGGCCGCCGATGACCTCGCTGCTCTTGACCTCAAGGCCGAGCCAGGTGCTGTTGATACTCCAGGCACGGATCGATTCGAGGTCGAGCGCCGCCTGCTGGATGGGCAGGGTGGTCGCCTTCAGATAGTCCACCAGCCCCAGTACGTAGGCGCTGTAGCGCGAGCGCATCAGCGCCTCCGCGCTCGGCGCCGGTTGACCACCGTGGTGGCGGCCGCAGCACAGCTGCAGCGCTCGGGTACTTCCGCACGGACAGCTGTCGAGGGTGGGGATGTCCATGGTTACCACCAGTATTTGCCGTAGAGATGGGGGTTGGCCCAGAACTTGGCGTTGAGCCAGTCGGGCACCTGCTTGTAGTCGAGCAGGTCGTAGGTGAACAGCGTCAGCGTCTGACCGTCACGCTCGAAGCGCTCGCTGGCCTGCAGTGCGAGGGCATAGAGGTCGGTGATCTGCCAGCCCACCGCGTCCAGGTCGACCAGCACGGCCAGGCGGTTGGCATTGAGGTTGCGAATGCCGCCAAGCAGCTCCAGGCCCGTGCGCCGTGGCAGGTGTTCAAGGCAATCGGCAACCAGCGCCAGCTCGTAGCGGCGCTGGCAGATGTCTGCCGGAAGCGGGGCGCTGGTCGAGCGGTCCAGTTCGCAGGGGTGGCTCTGCACGAAGGCTTCCAGGGCCGGCTGTTCGCTCGCGCCGACGTGCAGCAGGCGGGCCGGGGAGTAGTGTTCCAGCAGGGCCGCCAGGGCTACCTGCGGGGTGCGGATCGGGCTGTCGGTCACGGGCGGATCCTTGTCGAATGGCGTAGGGCGTGCGGCATCAGGGCTGGCGACCTGACGCATGGAGCGATCTTGCGCGCGACGGGTTTCAGAAAACCGGCCGGGCGGCGGCCAGGGCGACCACCAGCAGGCCGATCAGCAGATTGACGCCCACCAGCCGGCGAATCCCGCCAAGCACGCCGCCCGCTGCAGGCCATTGCTCGGCGGCAATCGCGCGGTTCAGCGAGGGCAGCTGCAGCAACTGGATGCGCAGGAACAGGGCGAGCATGACCAGATACAAGCCAGCCATAATGTGCACATAGCGTGGCGCGCCGGCCAGGCCGGCAAAACGCAGGTGCCAGAGGCCTATACCGGTGATCGGAAGTATCAGCACCGCGACCCAGACCCAGACGAAGAATCGCCGGAAAACCTCGCTCCAAAGCCGCAGCCGCTCGGGTGCTTGCAGGACCGCCACGACCGCGGGGCGCAGCACCATCCAGGCGAAGAACATGCCGCCGACCCATAGCATGGCGGCGATGACGTGCAGGGCGTAGAGCAGGGCGTACAGGGTCATGGAAGGGAAAACTCCGCTGGCCATTGGGAGAGCAGGCGCTATCATAGCGGGCTTTCCCGGATACTGAAGATATATCCAGTCAGGCGTCCATGCTCAGCAGCGAACTCAAAACTCAGATCCAGGGCGCCTACACCCGCTTCCTCGAGGCCAAGGGTCTGCGCGCGCGCTATGGCCAGCGGCTGATGATCGCCGAGGTGGCGAAGGTGCTTGGCACCATCGGCACCGATGACGAAGGACGGCGCAGCGGTGATCCGGCGGTGGTGGCGGTCGAGGCCGGTACCGGTACCGGCAAGACCGTGGCTTATGCACTGGCCGCGATCCCGGCGGCGAAGGCGGCCGGCAAGCGTCTGGTCATCGCCACCGCGACGGTCGCCCTGCAGGAGCAGATCGTCCACAAGGACCTGCCGGACCTGCTGCGCAACAGCGGCCTGAGCTTCAGTTTTGCGCTGGCCAAGGGGCGCGGGCGCTACCTGTGCCTGTCCAAGCTCGACCTGCTGCTCCAGGAAGGACAGGCGCAGACCGCCACCGCGCAGTTGTTCGAGGACGAGGGTTTTCGCATCGATGTCGACGAGGCCAGCCTGAAGCTGTTCGGCAGCATGGTGGAAAAGCTCGCCGGCAATCGCTGGGATGGCGACCGTGACGCCTGGCCCCAGGCGATCGAGGATGCCGACTGGTCGCGCCTGACGACCGATCACAGCCAGTGCACCGGCCGCCACTGTCCGAATTTCCAGCAGTGCTCCTTCTACCGGGCCCGTGAAGGCATGACCAAGGTGGACGTCATCGTCACCAACCACGACATGGTGCTGGCCGACCTGGCGCTCGGTGGCGGTGCGGTGTTGCCCGACCCGCGCGAGACGCTCTATGTGTTCGACGAGGGACATCACCTACCGGACAAGGCGATCGGTCACTTCGCCCATTTCACCCGCCTGCGCTCGACCGCCGACTGGCTCGCGCAGATCGACAAGAACCTCACCAAGCTGCTCGCCCAGTACCCGCTGCCCGGTGAGTTGGGCCGGCTGATGGAACAGGTCCCGGAACTGGCGAGGGACCTGCGTACCCAGCAACAGTTCATGTTCAGTGCCTGCGAGCAGGTCGCCGATTTTCGCGCGGGCGAAGACATGGAGGGGCGCGAGCGGCCACGCCATCGCTTTGTCGGCGGCGTGGTGCCCGAGCATCTGTGCGAACTGGGTCTGGAGCTGAAAAAGGGCTTTGCCCGTCTGAGCGATCTCTTCACCCGCCTGACCGAGCTGCTCAAGCAGGCCATGGACGGCGAGACGGGGACAGGAATTGCCAGCCATCAGGCCGAGGAATGGTATCCGCTGTTTGGCAGCCTGCTGATGCGTGCCCAGGGTAACTGGGAGCTCTGGACCGCCTTTACCCTGGAAGACCCTGAGGACAGCGTGCCCATGGCACGCTGGATGACCCTCGCCGAAAGCGGTGCGCTGCACGATATCGAGGTCAACGCCAGCCCGATCCTGGCCGCCGAGACCCTGCGTCGCAACCTGTGGAACGTTGCCCACGGTGCTCTGGTGACCTCTGCCACCCTGACCGCCCTGGGTACCTTCGATCGGTTTCGCATGCGTGCCGGGTTACCGCGCGACGCGGTGACGGCGGTGGTACCCAGTCCGTTCAACTACGCCGAAGCGGGGGTGCTGCAGGTGCCCGACCTGCGCGCCGACCCCCGTGATGCCGCCGGCCATACCGCGGCCATCGTCCGCGAGTTGCCAAGGCTGGTGGAGGGTGCGCGAGGCACACTGGTGCTGTTTTCCTCACGGCGGCAGATGCAGGATGTCTTCGATGGGCTCGACCGCGACTGGCGACGGCGAGTGCTGATCCAGGGCAACCTGTCCAAGCAGGAAACGCTGAACAAGCACAAGGCCCGGGTCGACGACGGCGAGCCCAGCGTGCTCTTCGGCCTCGCCAGCTTTGCCGAGGGTGTCGATCTGCCGGGTGCCTACTGCGAGCATGTGGTCATCGCCAAGATCCCCTTCGCCGTACCAGACGACCCGGTCGAAGCGGCGCTGGCCGAGTGGATCGAGGCGCGCGGCGGCAATCCCTTCATGGAGATCGCGGTGCCGGACGCCTCGCTGCGGCTGATCCAGGCCTGTGGGCGGCTGCTGCGTACCGAAGAAGACCGGGGCACCGTGACGCTGCTCGATCGGAGGTTGGTGACCCAGCGTTACGGCAAGGCCATCCTCAACGCCTTACCGCCCTTCAGGCGCCACATCGAATAAGCCAGGCCGGGTCCTTCAAGCCTCGACCGTTTCTTCCAGGTAGCGCTCCAGTTGCCTGCGTCCATCGGCGGGTAGCGTCAAGCCCAGCTTGCTGCGACGCCAGAGGATGTCTTCGGCGCTGACTGCCCATTCCTCCTGGCGCAGGTAGTCCACCTCGCGGCTGTACAGCCCCGCGCCGAAGTGCTTGCCAAGGTCGTCGAGCCCGGCTGCGCCCTCGCTGAGCTTCCAGCTGCGGCTGCCGTAGCTGCCTGCCCAGCGTCGGGCGACCTCCGCGGGCAGCCAGGGGTGCTGGGCGCTGAGCTCGCCGGCAAGCTGCTGTGGGTCGACCATTTCTTCCGCGCCGGGTAGGAGCGCGTCGGCGGTCCAGGCCGGCTGCATGGCGGGAAACCAGGGCGCCAGTTGGCCCAGCGCGGCTTCGGCGAGCTTGCGATAGGTGGTCAGTTTGCCGCCAAACACCGAGAGCAGTGGCGCCTCCGAACGCTCGCCGGACAGCGCCAGGGTGTAATCGCGGGTCACGGCCGAGGGGTTGTCGCTTTCGTCATCGCACAAGGGGCGGACACCCGCGTAACAGCGCAGGATGTCGTCACGGCTGAGCTGATGCCTGAAGTGGGCATTGGTCACGGCGAGCAGGTAGTCGATCTCGGCGTCGGTGATGCTGACCTTGGCGGGATCACCACGGTATTCCCTGTCGGTGGTGCCGATCAGCGTGAAATGCTCCAGGTAGGGCATCACGAAGACGATTCGCCGATCCTCGTTCTGCAGGATGAAAGCGCGCGGGTCGTTGTGCAGCCGCGGCACGATGATATGGCTGCCCTGCACCAGGCGGATGCCATAGGGCGGCTTCTGCTTGAGCTCTTCGCGGATGAACGCCGCCACCCAGGGCCCGCCGGCGTTGACCAGCGCCCGGGCGCGTATCTGATGCGTTTCGCCGTCGCTGCCTTGCAGGCTCAACTGCCAGAGTTCGCCCTGGCGGCTCGCTGCGCTGCAACGGGTGCGCAGCAGGATCTGCGCGCCCCGTTCCCGCGCGGCGAGGGCGTTGAGGACCACCAGGCGGGCATCGTCGACCCAGCAGTCGGAATACTCGAAGCCGTGGGTGATGTCTGCTTGCAGCGGGCTCGAGGCATCGAAGCGCAGGCCGCGCGAGGCGGGTAGCTTCTTGCGCTTGCCGAGGGTGTCGTAGAGAAACAGGCCGGCACGGATCATCCAGGCCGGGCGCAGGTGTGGACGGTGCGGCAGGACGAAGCGCAGTGGCGTGACGATGTGCGGGGCCTTGACCAAGAGTACTTCGCGCTCGGCCAGCGCTTCCCGCACCAGGCGAAACTCGTAGTGCTCCAGGTAGCGCAGCCCGCCGTGGATCAGTTTGCTGCTTGCCGAGGAGGTGTGCTGGGCAAGGTCGTGCTGTTCGCAGAGCAGCACAGACAGGCCACGGCCGGCGGCGTCGGCAGCAATACCGGCGCCGTTGATGCCGCCGCCCACCACGACCAGGTCGTAGAGGTCGGAAGAGGCGGTGGCGGGAAAGTGTTCGGGAAGATTCATCAGGCATCCATCGCTGAGTGCATGAGCGTCTGGCCGATCGCGGGGCGCCTGGCGGGCGCCTGTCGGGCCACGGCCTGCTAAGGTACAGCTTATACGACAGCCATCCATTGCCCAGCATTCATGACCCCAGCCATCGAGTTATTGAAAAAGGCCAAGGCCGAACACCGCATCCACAGCTACGAACACGACCCCAAGGCGCCATCCTATGGCCTGGAAGCGGCCGAAAAGCTCGATCTGGAGCCATCCCGGGTGTTCAAGACACTGCTGGCCTGCTCCGAGAAGCAGGAACTGCTGGTCGCCGTGGTGCCGGTCAACGGCAGTCTCGACCTCAAGGCACTGGCCCTTGCTGCCGGGGTCAAGAAGGCCGAGATGGCCGATCCCACTGCCGCCCAGCGCGCCACGGGATATCTGCTCGGAGGCATCAGTCCATTGGGACAGAAGAAGCGCTTGCGCACCTTCATCGACCGTTCGGCCGAAACCTTTGCGACGATCTTCGTCAGTGCCGGCCGCCGCGGGCTGGAGGTCGAGCTGTCGGCCCAGACACTGGCGGAACACTCCCAGGGGCGTTTCGCCGCCATCGGACGTTGAGGAGATCCAGATGCCCCATTACGTGCTAGCCATCGACCAGGGCACCACCAGCAGTCGTGCCATCGTGTTTGCCGATAACGGCAAGCCGGTCGCCATGGCGCAGCAGGAATTCCCCCAGTATTTCCCGCAGGATGGCTGGGTCGAACACGATCCCGAAGATCTCTGGAACAGCACCCTCGCGGTGTGTCGCGAGGCGCTCGTCCGCAGCGGGCTGGCGGCGTCGCAGATCAGCGGCATCGGTATCACCAATCAGCGCGAAACCACCCTGGTGTGGGACGCGGTCAGCGGCGAGCCGATCTATCGCGCCATCGTCTGGCAGGATCGGCGCACCGCCAATTACTGCGCCGGGCTCAAGGTCCAGGGCATGGAAGGGCGCGTCAGCTCGCTGAGCGGCCTGCTGATCGACCCTTATTTCTCCGCCACCAAGCTGCGCTGGATCCTCGAAAATGTACCGGGTGCCAGGCAACGCGCCGAGCGTGGGAAGCTGCGCTTTGGCACCGTCGATACCTTCCTTCTCTGGCGCTTGACCGGCGGCCGCGCGCACCGGACCGACGCCACCAATGCCTCGCGCACGCTGCTGTTCAACATCCACCGTCAGCAATGGGACGAGGAGCTGCTGGCACTGTTCGAGATTCCGCCGGCCCTGCTGCCGGAGGTGCTCGACAACGCGGCCGATTTCGGGACCACCGATCCCGATCTGTTCGGTGCGCCGATCCCGGTGCTGGCCATGGCCGGCGATCAGCAGGCCGCCCTGTTCGGCCAGGCCTGCTTTCGGCCCGGTATGCTCAAGAGCACCTACGGCACCGGCTGCTTTGTCATCCAGAACACCGGCGCCGAACCGGTCGCCTCGCACCATCGACTGCTCACCACGGTGGCCTACCGGCTGAACGGGCAGGTGACCTACTCCATCGAGGGCAGCATCTTCGTCGCTGGCGCGGCCATCCAGTGGCTGCGCGACGGAATCAAGCTGATCGACCATGCTTCGGAAACCGAGGCGCTGGCCGCGCAGGTCGATGACACCTCGGGGGTTTATCTAGTCCCCGCGTTCACCGGCCTCGGCGCGCCCTATTGGGACCCCAAGGCACGCGGCGCCATCCTCGGCCTGACCCGCGACACCGGCATCAAGGAAATCGTCACCGCCGGCCTGCAGTCGGTCTGCTACCAGACCCGTGACCTGCTGGAAGCGATGCGCAACGACGGCGCCCAGCCGCCCAGCGAACTCAGGGTCGATGGCGGCATGGTGGTGAACAACTGGGTGCTGAATTTCCTTGCCGACATACTGGGTGTGCCGGTGGAACGGCCGGAAATCATCGAGACCACGGCGCTGGGCGTGGCCTATCTGGCAGGCCTGCAGGCGGGTTTCTACAAGGGCCTCGACGAGATCGCCGAGCTCTGGCACCTCAACCAACGCTTCGAGCCGCAGATGCCAGAGGCCCGGCGTAGCCAGCTCTACGATGGCTGGATCGATGCGGTGCGGCGGGTGCGCTGCGATTAGCGGTCAGAGCGGTGGCACCGCGCGGCTCAGCTCGGTGGCGCTGATCGCCGGCAGGTGAAGCTCGCTCTGGGCGAACTGCCGGCCTTCCATCTGCGGCTGGGTCACCCAGGTGAGAATGTCGTAATAGCGCCGGATGTTCGCCACGAAGTGTACCGGTTCGCCACCGCGCGCATAGCCGTAGCGGGTCTTGCTGTACCACTGCTTTTGCGACAGGCGTGGCAGGATCTGCTTCACATCGAGCCACTTGTTCGGGTCCAGCCCCTCGGCCTGGGTCAGCCGCCGGGCGTCTTCCAGGTGGCCACCGCCCACGTTGTAGGCGGCCAGGGCAAACCAGGTGCGGTCCGGCTCGAGAATGCTTTCCGGCAGGCCCTTGTGCACCTTCAGGAAATACTTGGCGCCGCCCTGGATGCTCTGCACCGGGTCGAGGCGGTTGGTCACCCCCACCGACTGCGCCGTCCGCAGGGTCAGCATCATCAGGCCACGCACGCCAGTCTTCGAGGTGGCTTCGGGTTGCCAGTGAGATTCCTGATAGCCGATGGCGGCGAGCAGGCGCCAGTCGACCCCATGCACCGCCGCGCTTTCGCGAAAGGTTTTCTCGTAGCGGGGCAGCCGCTGCTGCAGATGCTGCGCAAAGGCGTAGGCGCCGACATAACCGAGCACGTCGACCTGGCCGTAGTAGCGCTCGCGCAGTCGCTGCAGCATGCCATCGTCGCGCGCTTTGGCGAGGAATTCGTTGGCGGCCTCCAGCAGGCTGTCGTCATCGCTGTCGGCGACCACCCAGGCCAGATCATTCTGATCGCCCAGCTCGAAGGCCGCGCGGACGTTGGAGAAATAGAACTGGTTCATCGCCAGCTCGTTGGATTCCACCAGGGTCAGGTCGATCTGACCTTCATCGACCATGCGCAGCAGGTCGACCACCTCGACCGCGTCGGATTCCTCGTAGTTCAGCTCGGGATAGTCGAGCCTGAGTCTGGCCAGCACCTCGGCGTGGTTGCTGCCGGTCATCACCAGGATGCGCTTGCCGACGAGCTCTGCCGGACCGGTAGGACGACGCTGGTTGCGGTGATAGATGACTTGGGTGGTGGACTCGAGGTATGGCACCGTGAACCGCACCTGGCCGGCGCGCTGCCCGCTCGCCACCAGCCCCGCCGCGCCGAGCGACGGCCCGCCCGGACGGCCGATACGGCTGTAGATATCCTCGATATCGCTCGCCGCCTCGATCTGCAGCTCGACGCCCAGCTCGTCGGCGAAACGCTTGGCCAGTTCGTACTCGAAACCGGTCTCGCCGTTGCGGTCCTGGAAAAAAGTGGAAGGGCTGTTGCGGGTGACCACGCGCAGGACGCCTTCCTCGCGGATACGCTGCAGCTGGCTGGGTTTCTCCGCGCAACTGCCGAGCATCAACAGGATTCCGGTCGCTATAAGCCATTTGGCCCAGCGCGTACAAGCGAGTGAGTGTACAGACATGACGCGCAGTATACGCAAAGGCATCGCGCCACCATATCTTGTTTGAGTGAGCGCAGCGGAACCGGCTCCTTATGATCGCCCAGGGGAGACTGTATAGCTTTCGAGCGTATCCAAAAATCAGCAGGACCAATCCCGAGCACTGTAGCCGGCCCTCGTATGGATGCTGGGGCGCTTAAGCCTCGTGACCCTCCTATTGAACCCCTTCACTTTCCTTACCTGTTCAT
The DNA here is from genome assembly GCF_042648805.1 of Stutzerimonas tarimensis. Lineage (NCBI taxonomy): Bacteria > Pseudomonadati > Pseudomonadota > Gammaproteobacteria > Pseudomonadales > Pseudomonadaceae > Stutzerimonas > Stutzerimonas tarimensis. The sequence goes on from NZ_JBHRXZ010000029.1 coordinate 27,553, forward strand.
ATTTACAGTGTTCCTGCTTGGTCATGGGCTATGCTTTGCTTCGGCGCAAATGAGCTTGGCCAAGGAAGGGGGAGCGATATGCTGGAGCGGGACAACAGTCGAAATCCGAATGGGCCGTCCAGCGACGGCGACGCACCGGCGTACTGTCGCTACTGGGGAAAGGCGCATCCCCAAGAGGGCGACCTTCAGCCCTTCCATTTGCTCGCTTTCCATTCGTTGGATGTCGCCGCCTGTGGTCTCGAGCTCGTCAAACTTCCCCAGTTTGGCTTGAGGGGGTTGGCTAATGAGTTCAAGTGGCCGCAGACCCTGGTTGAAGAGCTATTCGTTTTCTTCCTGTGCCTGCATGACCTTGGCAAATTCGCTCGCAGCTTTCAGGGGCTTGCGCCAAATCTTTCCCCCGCGCTTGTACCTGCTGTTCCCGGCAAGGAATATGAACATCGCCACGACACGCTCGGCTGGTTGCTGTGGCAGGACGTACTGGCGGAGTGTTTTCCCAGCGAGCGCTTGCCTTCGTCAGGCGATGACTTTTGGGCGATCTGGGTGCGCACGGCGGTGGGGCATCATGGCGTGCCGCCAAAAGAAGCCGGGGCGGGTGGGCTGTTGCAGCTGGCAGCCAGTGATTATTTCCTGCGCGATGATCGGAGCGCTGCCTGTTGCTTCGTCAGGGATGTGGCCGAATGGCTATTGCCGGGTGCGCTGCCCGAGCCCGGCCGTGAGCAACGGAAGATCCTGAAACGCCATGCCTGGCGGTTGGCGGGCCTGGCAGTACTGGCTGACTGGCTGGGCTCCAACCAGGTGCATTTCCCGTATCACTCGCAACCGCAACCGATACGGGAGTATTGGGAGCGCATAGCCTGCCCGGCAGCCGCGCGTGCCGTCGGTGAGGCCGGTTTGCGGCTCAATCCCGTTCGACCCTGGAATCATCCGACCGAACTGTTCGGTTACCTTCAGCAGCCGACCCCGCTCCAGCAGTACGCCGCCAGCGTCGAGCTGAAATCAGGCCCTCAATTGTTCCTGTTGGAAGATGTGACTGGCGCCGGCAAGACCGAAGCGGCGCTGATCCTGTCGCAGCGGTTGATGCAGGCAGGTCTGGCAAACGGACTTTACTTCGCGCTGCCCAGCATGGCGACCGCCAACCAGATGTACCAGCGGGTGGGAGCCGTGTATCGGCGCCTGTATGAAGGCTCTGCACAACCTTCCTTGATTCTTGCCCATGGTGCCCGAACGCTGGTCGATGGCTTTCGCGAAAGCATTCTTCCGCCTGGTGAGCCAACGGCGAGCGATCACTACGCCTCTGGTGATGCCTCGGCCACTACGCAGTGCAATGCCTGGCTGGCGGACAATCGCAAAAAGGCGCTGTTGGCCGAAGTGGGCGTTGGCACCCTGGATCAGGCGCTGCTTGCGGTATTGCCGGCGCGGCACCAATCGCTTCGCCTGCTTGGGCTGGCGGGCAAGGTGCTGCTGATGGACGAGGTGCACGCCTACGACCCGTACATGATGACCTTACTGAAAACGCTGCTGACAGCGCATGCCCGGCAGGGTGGGAGTGTGATCCTGCTATCAGCGACCCTGCCGCTTGCTGCCCGGGAGGACTTGCTGAGCGCCTATCGTTTCGGTCTCGGTGTTCCGCTCGAGGTCCTGCCGATAGATGCGCGTTATCCACTGGCGACCCGGGCAGCCGACCAGGTGGTGAGCCATGCCTGTGAGACCCGCCCCCAGCTCAAGCGGCGAGTGACCGTGCAGATGTTGCACGACGAAGACGACGTGATTGCCCTGATCGCCGAGCAGGCTCGGGCAGGTCGTTGTATCTGCTGGATTCGCAACACGGTCGGGGATGCAAGGCGTGCCCATGAGATGCTGGGGCGGGTCGTGCCCGCAGGAAACCTTGAACTGTTCCACAGCCGATTCGCCATGGGCGATCGTCTCGATATCGAGGACCGGGTACTGCAGCGCTTTGGCAAGCATTCCAACGGCGCCGAACGGCGGGGCAGGGTGCTGGTGGGAACGCAGGTCCTGGAGCAAAGTCTCGATTTCGACGTTGACCTGATGATCAGCGACTTGGCGCCGATTGACCTGCTGATCCAGCGCGCTGGTCGGCTGCAGCGGCATGCGCGGCTGGCCAACGGTGATATTGCCCCGGATGCAGCCGAGCGCCGCGAGCCACCGCTGCTCTATCTGTTGTCGCCTCGGCCGGTCGACGAGCCCACGCCGGATTGGTATTCCTCCCTGTTTTCCAAAGCCTGTTTCGTCTATCCGGATGCCGGGCGGTTGTGGCTAGGTGCGAGGGCATTGGAGCGCGCTGGTTGCATCATCAGTCCGGGGGAGGCGGGGCAGCCCGGTGCCGTGCGCGAGCTGGTGGAAGCGGTCTATGGAAGGAGTGCGGAGCCAGTTCCCACTGGCCTGGAAATGGCATCAGCCAACGAGATGGGCGAGGATCTGGCCAAGGAGGGGCAGGCGTATTTCAACGCATTGAAGCTGGACCAGGGTTATTGCGAAGCCAGTAGCGGGCGCTGGTACGAAGATTCAAGTATCCCGACACGGCTCGGCGATGAAAGCCTGACGGTATACCTGGCGGTAGACGTAGGCGGTGAGCTGCGCCCGTTAAAAGACAGTGGGAGCCACGCCTGGGAGCAGTCCGCCGTGCGCATCAATGCGCGTCAGGCCAGGCGGTTGGAGCCGGGCTGGGAGGCTCGCTTCGCTGTCGCGCTACAAACGCTGCGCGAGCGTCACCGTCTGCTGGAAGAACCTGCGTTTCTGCTGCCCTTGATGGAAGAGGTGGATGGATCGTTGGCGGGCAGGGTGATCGACGAGGAGGGCCGCTCGGTGGAGATGCGCTACGACAATCAGGTCGGCCTGATCTGGTGAGCTATCTTATTGGTAACGTAAAGGTTACCTCGAATATCAAATGGTTCGATGGGCTTGGTGAGTATCGGATTGATTGGGGACCTGGGCTGCGTATCTATCTGGCCCGGGACGGCGACCGATTGATCGTGCTGTTCGGCGGTGGCGACAAGTCCACGCAAAAGACGGATATCCGCAGGGCGCGAGCCTTGCTCGATGAATACAAGGCGCGCAAGCGTGAATCAGGTAAGTAAGCGATGACACTGACACGGACTTCAGGGAAACGGTGGTGGGGCGGGTCCAGCGCGACCCGGAGTTTTCCCGAGCGTTGCTGGATGAGGCGGCCTCCCTGTTTCTCAACGGGGAGCCAGCCGAAGCGCGCTTGATCCTTCGGGATCTGGTGAACGCGACCGTGGGCTTCGAAACCCTGGCTCAGGCGACGCAGAAGCCAAGCAAGAGCCTGCACCGGATGTTGTCGGCACGCGGCAATCCCGGCATGGCCAACCTGGCGGCGATCTTTGATGTGTTGCGGCGTAACCTGGGTGTGGAGATGGGGGTGCGAGGAGAGCGGGTGGGGTAGAGCGTCCGTGCTCTAATCCCCGCGCTGGCGGGGAACCTGGTCTGCGCTGCGCTTCCCGCACGGTTCATCCCGGCTACGCCGGGAACGGCGCTTAACGATGATGTCACAGCCAGGTCTTGGAGAAAAACTATGTGTGGGAAGCGTAGCGAAGAAATAATTGAAATTAATTGACCTTGCTTTCGGTATGGTCTAGATTCGGCTGGTGCCATGACAGGGAGAAGGCAGCGATGAATTTGCTGACAACGCGATGGATTGCGGGCAGGGACGCATCCAATGCTTCGGTTCTAGTGGCCCCGCATGAGGTAGGGCGCGAGGATCTCAGGGATCTGCAGGCGCCGCGCGCGGATTTCCGCGGGGCGCTGTATCAATTGCTCATCGGCCTGCTGCAAGCAGCCTATGCGCCCGCCGACATGGATGAATGGCGTGACCGCTGGAATGATCCGCCGACTTCGGAGGATCTGGAGGCGGCCTTTGCGCCCTGGCTGGAAGCCTTCCGGCTGGAGAGCGAAGGGGCCGCTTTCATGCAGGACATCGATCTGCCCGACGAGAGCAATCAGGCTCCGGTGGTGGACCTGCTGATCGACGCGGGCTCGGACGCCAATCGCTTCTTCAACAAGCCCGCCGCCGAACATGGCCTGTGCGAATGCTGCTCTGCGCAAGCACTGCTGACCCTGCAACTGAATGCACCGGCCGGCGGACGAGGCGTGCGGACCTCGGCGCGGGGCGGTGGGCCGCTGACCACGCTGCTCCTACCGGCGGATGCAAAGGCCACGCTCTGGCAAAAACTCTGGCTCAATGTGCTGCCGCTGGACGTACTGGGTTACCCAGACTTCCAGGCGCCGGCCGATGTGCTGCCCTGGCTGCAGCCGACCCGCAACAGCGACGGTCCCGGCGCGGTGGAAACCCACCCGGGGCAGGCACTGCCTTTCAAGGCGCATGAGGTGCATCCCCTGCAGATCTACTGGAGCATGCCGCGGCGGATCCGTCTGGACACGTCCACGGCAGGGCAGGGACGCTGCGCGGTCTGCGGTGCGGAGGATGTGCGCATCATTCGGCACTACCTGACTCGCCACGGCGGCACCAATTATTCCGGCGCCTGGCAACACCCGCTGACGCCGTACAGTCTGGATGCCAAAGGAGCAAAGCCGCCGCTTTCGATCAAGGGGCGACAGGCCGGACGTGGCTACCGCGACTGGCTGGGCCTGGTGCTGGGTAACGACAACCACCAGCCCGACGCCGCAAAGGTCGTCGCCCATTTCACTCGCGTGAGAAAACCAAGGGTTCGGACGCGCCTATGGTGCTTCGGCTATGACATGTCGAACATGAAGGCGTTGTGCTGGTACGACAGCGTCCTGCCGGTGCATAGCGTCGCCGAAGAGCAGCAGCGCCAGTTCACCGCCTGCATCAAACACTTGCTGGACGTCGCCAACGATACCGCCAGCGCCCTGCACCGCCAGGTCAAGGCCGCCTGGTTTCGCCGCCCCGGCGATGCCAAATCACAGCCTGCCGTCGAGCAAAGCTTCTGGCAGACCTCCGAGCCGGACTTCTATCGCTTGCTCGAAAGCCTCGAATCGATTGATTTCGAAGACGGCGCTCGCGTGGCCGAGGTGTACCGCCACTGGCTGCTGCGCACCCGCCATCTGGCCCTTGGCCTGTTCGACCAGTGGGTAATTGCCGCCCCGATCGAGGACCTGGACATGCGTCGGGTGGTCGAGGCGCGCGCCGGCTTGGGCAAGGAGTTGAACAGCGGCAAGGCCATGAAGCCGCTGTGGAAGATCGTCAACGCATTTAAGAAGGAGCCGGTATGAAGCCAGGGAAGAAATACCTGAACAAGGCGCAGCGACAATGGGTGCAGGACTGGTGGCGCGCCCTGCAGCCGCAAAGGGCCGACGACAAGCCCTTGCCATACGAACTCGGCGGTCTCGACCGGGGCGACCGTGCCGAACTGCGCCGCTGCACAGGTGCGGACCAGCTACTCGAGCGATCGGCGACCTTCTTGCTGGCGGACAGGCTGATTGCCTTGAGCGACGATCGGCACCGCCTGAGCGACAACCCACAGACCTACGAGCGCCTGGCGCTGGTCGCCGGTGTGCTCGCGGGTGTGCGGGAGGACCGGCGGGATGGGTTGAATCTGTCCCGCCACCTCGGCGCGCAGACTCGCGACGAGCGCCCGGCCATGAGCGAGCTCCGTTTCCGGCGCCTTCAGCGTGCTCAGGATCAAACCGACCTGTATCTGCAATGGAAGCGTGCCGTGCAACTGGCCGATAGCAAGGCCGATGTGGCCCAGCTCGCCGAGGACCTGCTCGGCTGGCTCTGCGAGCTGGGTGAAACACCGCTGCGCGCCAGCGATGCGGTGAAGTTCCGCTGGGCCCATGACTACTACCTGAGCGCCCGCGATCGGGCCGCTGCCGAAGAACCCCAGACCGACAAGGAAGCCAACGCATGACCCGTTTCGTACAGCTGCACCTGCTGATCTCCTACCCGCCGGCCAATCTCAATCGCGATGATTCGGGGCAGCCGAAAACCGCTCGCATGGGTGGTGTCGAGCGGCTGCGGATTTCTTCGCAAAGCCTGAAGCGCGCCTGGCGTACTTCTGAGCTATTTCAGCAGCAGATGGCCGGCGCCATAGGCACGCGTACCAAGCGACTGGGGCGCGAGGCGTTCGATGCGCTGACCGCCGCCGGCATCAGCGAAAAGCTCGCGACCGAGTGGGCCGGACAGATCGCCAGAGTCTACGGCGCGGTGAAGAAAGACAACCCGCTGGAGATCGAGCAACTGGTGCACATTGCGCCGGAAGAGCGGGCCTCGCTAGAGGCGCTGGTCGCTACCCTCGCCAGCGAAAAACGCGCACCGACTGAGGAAGAGCTGAACGCGCTGTTGCACAAGCAGACAGCCGTCGACATTGCCATGTTCGGGCGGATGCTGGCGTCGAAAACCGAGCACAACGGCGAGGCTGCCGTTCAGGTGGCCCATGCCCTCGGCGTTCATGCTTCCGCGATCGAGGACGACTACTTCACCGCGGTGGACGATCTCAACCAGAGCGACCCGGGCGCCGCGCATATCGGCGAGTCCGGCTTTGCCGCGGCCGTCTTCTATCAATATCTCTGCATTGACCGGGACCTGCTTAAGCGCAACCTTGGCGGCGACGAGGAGCTGACCCAGCGCGCACTGATCGCATTGACCGAGGCGGCGCTGAAGGTAGGGCCTAGCGGCAAGCAGAACAGCTTCGCCAGCCGCGCCTATGCCCATTACGCGCTGGTCGAAAAGGGGCCGCAACAGCCACGCTCGCTGTCGCTGGCCTTCGTCAAGCCAGTGACTGGAAATGACTATCTCGCCGAGTCCATCGAGGTGATGCACCGGCTGCGCGACAACATGGACCAGGTGTATGGCGAATGCGCCGACCGCCGCTACCAGCTCGACGTACTCAAGGGCGAAGGCAGCCTGGCCGAGCTGCTCGACTTCGTCGCGATGGAGTAGCCCATGACCGACTATCTGCTGCTGCGCCTCTACGGCCCGCTGGCCAGTTGGGGCGAGATCGCGGTGGGCGAATCGCGGCACTCGGCGGTGCATCCGTCCCGTTCCGCACTGCTGGGGCTACTGGGCGCTGCGCTCGGAATCGAGCGTGCCGATGAAGCAGGCCAGCAGGCACTCGCTGCGGGGTATCGGTTCGGCATCAAACTCGAGGCGACCGGTTCCCCGCTTCGCGACTACCACACCGTGCAAACCGGGGTTGTACCACGCAAGTTTCGCTTTCGTTCGCGCCGTCAGGAGTTGGCCGCTGAAAAGGTCGATACCTATCTCTCTGCTCGGGAATATCGGTGCGACAGCCTGGCCCTGATTGCCGTCGAGGCGATGCCAGGCGCGCCACGCGAACTGGCGGCACTGGCCGAAGCGTTGCGGACCCCGCATTTCCCGCTGTATCTCGGGCGCAAATCCTGTCCGCTGGCCTTGCCACTGGCGCCCATGCTGGTCAGCGCGGCCAACCTTCGCGAGGCGTTGGATGGTGCTGAATTGCCGTCGCTGCTGGCGCTGGTCGACCGTTACCAGCCGGAGCAGGGCTGGCCAACCCGGGAGGACCGCCGAGCGTTCCGTCTTGGCCAACACAGGTATTACTGGGAAGACGGCATGGAGGCCGGGATGAAGGCAAGCTTCGACACCTGGCGGCACGATCAGCCGTTATCGCGCAGCCGCTGGCAGTTCGCACCCCGGCGGGAGTGGGTCGCGATCAGCGAAGGAGGGCAGGGATGAGCCACTACTTTTCTCGTGTACGGCTGATCGCCCGGCCCAGTCAGGACCAGTGGCTGCGCGATCTGGCCCGCCACGGCGAGCCCTATCGTGATCATGCGCTGATCTGGAAGCTGTTTCCCGGCGACGGTATGCCTCGCGATTTCATCTTTCGCAAAGTCGACGAGCGCAGCTATCTCGTGGTTTCCGCTCGCCCTCCTCAGTCCTGCCCCGGGCTGTTCGAGCTGCAAAGCAAACCCTACGCACCGAATCTAGCGCCCGGGCAGCTGTTGCGTTTCGATCTGCGCGCCAATCCCACCGTCAGTCGCAGTGAGCCCGGCAGGCGCTCGCAGCGTCACGATGTGTTGATGGATGCCAAGCGACGAGCCGACCGCCCGGCTGATGTTCGCGAGCTACAACAGGCCGCGGGCTGTGACTGGTTGCTGAAACGGGGCGAGCAGTGGGGCCTGGCGATCAGCGAGAACACCCTGATGCAGGACGGCTACCAGCAGCACCGCCTGCGACGGAAGGGCAAAGGGATCGAATACTCATCGCTCGACTACCAGGGGCTGGCGGAAGTGGTGGACGCTGAGCGGTTGCAGAAGGCTTTGCTCGAAGGTGTCGGTCACAGCAAGGGCTTCGGCTGCGGGCTGCTCCTCGTGAAGCGGGTCGACTGATGCTCCCGCCCCTCAAACCCCTGCCGATGAAAGACCGGGTCTCGATGATCTTCGTCCAGTACGGTCAGATCGACGTGCTGGACGGGGCCTTCGTGCTCATCGACAAGACCGGCGTGCGCAAGCACATTCCGGTCGGTTCGATCGCCTGCATCATGCTCGAGCCCGGCACACGGGTGTCCCACGCGGCGGTCAACCTGGCGGCCACCGTCGGGACATTGCTGGTCTGGGTCGGCGAGTCCGGTGTGCGGCTGTACGCCAGCGGCCAGCCCGGCGGCGCGCGGTCGGATCGGCTGCTGTACCAGGCCAAACTGGCGCTGGATGACGATCTTCGTCTGAAGGTGGTGCGCAAGATGTACGAGTTGCGCTTTGGCGAGCCGGCACCCTCGCGGCGCAGCGTCGAGCAACTGCGTGGCATTGAGGGCGCCCGGGTGCGGGGCACCTACAAGTTGCTGGCCAAGCAATATGGTGTGGATTGGCGTTCGCGCAACTATGACCGTCAGCAGTGGGACGCGGCAGACATTCCCAACCGCTGCTTGTCCGCGGCCACGGCTTGCCTGTATGGCATCACCGAAGCGGCGGTTCTGGCGGCCGGCTACGCGCCGGCGGTGGGTTTTATCCATACCGGCAAGCCGCTCTCGTTCGTCTACGATATCGCCGACCTCTTCAAGTTCGAGACGGTGGTTCCGCTCGCTTTTCGCATCGCGGCCAAATCGCCTGCTCATCCCGAGCGGGAAGTGCGACTCGGATGCCGTGATCTGTTTCGGTCCAGCAAGCTGCTCGGCAAGATCATCCCCACCATCGAGGAAGTGCTCGCCGCTGGCGAGATCTCGCCCCCGCCCCCGCCACCCGAGTCCGTGCCGCCAGCCATCCCCAACCCGGACGGCATCGGTGACGCGGGGCACAGGAATCAGGGATGAGTTTTCTCGTCGTCATCACCGAAAACATTCCACCGCGACTCAGGGGGCGGTTGGCCATCTGGCTGCTTGAGGTGCGGGCGGGTGTCTATATCGGAGACGTCTCCCGCCGCACCCGGGAAATGATCTGGGAGCAACTGGACGCCGGCTACGAGGACGGCAACGTCGTCATGGCTTGGTCCAGCAGCAACGAATCGGGCTATGAGTTCCAGACCCTTGGCGTCAACCGGCGTGTGCCCGTCGACTACGACGGGCTTCGCCTGGTGGCCTTTCTGCCGCCCGATTCAACCGATCTTTAACAAGCCAAATAATCGGTAGATTTTTAGCGTGCGATTTTTCCTTTTCAGGACAATCGTTTACGCTAAGTGCGTTCCCCGCGCCCGCGGGGATGAACCGTCGATTCGCCTGGAAATTGCCCGTACCGACGAGCGTTCCCCGCGCCCGCGGGGATGAACCGGTGGTCACGTTGGGGAAAAACTGGCGGACAAGGCGTTCCCCGCGCCCGCGGGGATGAACCGCTGGAGAGCTTCCGCGGGGCTGGCATGGATGGGCGTTCCCCGCGCCCGCGGGGATGAACCGCGTTCCTCAGCGAAAACCCCGACGTCGCCGCGGCGTTCCCCGCGCCCGCGGGGATGAACCGTCGGCGATATCCGTCACCCGCCAGCCCATCCAGCGTTCCCCGCGCCCGCGGGGATGAACCGAAACTGTCGAGCTCGACGGCCCGATCGTGCGCGCGTTCCCCGCGCCCGCGGGGATGAACCGCGCATCGATCAGCGCTTCGCGAGCGAAATACCGCGTTCCCCGCGCCCGCGGGGATGAACCGTTCTGGACCGAACACCGTCACCGTGGCCTCGAGCGTTCCCCGCGCCCGCGGGGATGAACCGTATCAGGCGACCAGCGCAGCGTGGAGCTCGGGGCGTTCCCCGCGCCCGCGGGGATGAACCGGACGTCTCCAGCTTCAAGGCGCTCAAGGGCGCGCGTTCCCCGCGCCCGCGGGGATGAACCGGTGCGCTCGAGCATGTTGCGCTTGAAGTTGAGGCGTTCCCCGCGCCCGCGGGGATGAACCGGCAGACCAGCTATGACCCAGCAGATCCTCACCCGCGTTCCCCGCGCCCGCGGGGATGAACCGCCATGCTTGATAAGAGAATGGACGGGATTGGTGCGTTCCCCGCGCCCGCGGGGATGAACCGTGGTGGGTTTCGATCCGAGCCTGCGCAACTGGGCGTTCCCCGCGCCCGCGGGGATGAACCGGCCCTCTACTACACCACCAAGAGCCATACCGAGCGTTCCCCGCGCCCGCGGGGATGAACCGCCGAATTTGAAATTGATGAAACTCCTGGAGAAGCGTTCCCCGCGCCCGCGGGGATGAACCGCTGAGAGGCTTTCTTGCCCGCCCCGCGCAGACGCGTTCCCCGCGCCCGCGGGGATGAACCGTTAGCGGCGGTACTTGGTATCAGTGCACCGTAGCGTTCCCCGCGCCCGCGGGGATGAACCGCTGAGAGGCTTTCTTGCCCGCCCCGCGCAGACGCGTTCCCCGCGCCCGCGGGGATGAACCGCGCAAGTTCATGGCCGGTCAGGACTACGAGTTCGCGTTCCCCGCGCCCGCGGGGATGAACCGAAGTGGCTCTCCCACCAGGGCCACTTCGAGTAGCGTTCCCCGCGCCCGCGGGGATGAACCGCCTACGTTCCGCTTCCGGACGGTCGAACCATCGCGTTCCCCGCGCCCGCGGGGATGAACCGCCGCCGCCATCGAGAACGCCAGGGTGAACCAGGCGTTCCCCGCGCCCGCGGGGATGAACCGTCACCCGCGAAAACCTGAACGCCACTCGACTTGCGTTCCCCGCGCCCGCGGGGATGAACCGTCGATGCGCTGCAGTTCCAGGCGGCGACGCTTGCGTTCCCCGCGCCCGCGGGGATGAACCGCCGACGGCGCAGCACATCAAGCTGGACCTCAGGCGTTCCCCGCGCCCGCGGGGATGAACCGGTGGCGTACAGCTCGTTCAGGTTGTAGCCGGCGCGTTCCCCGCGCGCGCGGGGATGAACCGGGATGACCAGAATCGAACAACTGGAGCAGGCGGCGTTTCCCGCACCCGCAGGGATGAACCGACGAAGAGCAACATCACTCGCCCTGAAATCGCGTTCCCGCACTTGCGGGGACGAATCGCGGCCTATCTACTGGTGGGCTGCCTGATCTGGACAACTGTTCCCCGCACCTGCGGAAATGGACCGGTGCCCAAGCGCAACGATTTCAGCAAGGGGGAGCTTTGTGCCGGATGGCCTCTAGACGTAGCCACGTACTTGCCACATCCGCGTCCAGCTTCTCGGCGTCCAGCCTCTCAGCTTCCCTGCCCGATCACCCCACACAGTACCCGTCCGCCGCCGCCGCCCAGGGGTTCGGGGTGGTCGGCGTGGTTGTCGCCGCCCTCGTGGACCATGAGGGCGAGGCCGCGGATGTCGCCGAGGCTTTTCAGGCGTGGTGCCAGGACGGGTTGCCTGGCATTGCCGTCGCTTTCGACCATCAGGGCGGGAAGGTCGCCGAGGTGGCCGTCACCCCAGGGATCGCCGTGGCGCCCGCTGTCCTGGGGGTCCCAGTGTCCGCCCGCCGCGCCAGCCGGCATGAGGCTGCCGTTGTTCTCGGCCGGCTCGCAGCTGCCGTTGGTGTGGATATGGAAGCCGCGGATACCCGGTTCCAGACCCGAGAGGTCGGGAAGAAACACCAGGCCGTATTCGCTGGCTTCGATCTTTACCGTTCCGGCCCGTTCACCGACGCCGTCGACGTCGACGTTGTGCAGGGTCACGGTGAGGGTTTCCGCTTGGGCCGCCAGCGCTGTGCTCGCGAGCGCGGCAAGTATCCATCGTTTCATCAAGACCTTCCTCTGTGTGCTGTCTGTGAAGTCCTTGTATGACTTGGCGCGGCGGGTGGGGTTCGCGAGGCGGGAGCAGGGCCGCCCTGCCGAGTACGGCCCCGATCTTGCACAACGATGAAAAATCTTTTGTGCGTCAAAAGTTTGGATGGGGAAGCCGTGGACCGCAATCAACTGATCAATATGCGCAACAACCTGGCGGGTGCCGGTCGCGGCAACCTGGGTGTGCCGCTGTTGCTGCTGGTAATGCTGGGCATGATGATGCTCCCAGTGCCGCCGTTCCTGCTGGATGTGCTGTTCACCTTCAACATCGCGCTCTCCATCGTTGTGTTGCTGGTCAGCGTATACGCGTTGCGGCCGCTGGATTTCGCAGTGTTTCCGACCATTCTGCTGGTGGCCACGCTGATGCGCCTGGCGCTTAATGTGGCCTCGACCCGGGTGGTGCTGATTCACGGGCACGATGGGGGGGATGCCGCCGGCAAGGTGATCAAGGCCTTTGGTGAGGTGGTGATCGGCGGGAACTACGTGGTCGGCGTGGTGGTGTTCGCGATCCTGATGATCATCAACTTCGTGGTCGTGACCAAGGGCGCCGGGCGGATTTCCGAGGTGAGCGCGCGCTTCACCCTCGATGCCATGCCCGGCAAGCAGATGGCGATCGATGCGGACCTCAACGCTGGCCTGATCGATCAGGCCGAGGCCAAGAAGCGGCGTGCCGAGGTGTCTTCCGAAGCGGATTTCTACGGCTCGATGGACGGTGCCTCCAAGTTCGTGCGCGGTGACGCCATCGCCGGCCTGCTGATCCTGTTCATCAACCTGATCGGTGGGATCGCCATCGGCATCGCCCAGCATCGGATGAGTTTCACCGAAGCCGGGCAGGTCTACGCCCTTTTGACCATCGGTGACGGCTTGGTGGCGCAGATCCCCTCGCTGCTGCTGTCCACTGCGGCAGCGATCATGGTGACCCGCGTCACCAGTTCCGAAGACATGGGCCAGCAGGTCCAGCGCCAGATGTTCGCCTCACCCAAGGCACTGGGGGTGGCGGCGGCCATCCTGATTGCCATGGGTCTCGTGCCAGGCATGCCGCACATGTCCTTTCTTGGCCTGGGCGCGCTGGCTGCGGGTGGGGCCTACTGGATCTGGCATCGACAGAAGCAGGCGGCGCAGAAGGTCGAACAGGAAGTGCAGAAGCAGGCCGAAAGTCTGCCGGCGCAACGCCCGGCGGAAAGCAAGGAGCTCGGCTGGGACGACGTGACGCCGGTGGACATGGTCGGTCTGGAAGTGGGCTACCGACTGATTCCCCTGGTGGATCGCAACCAGGGCGGGCAATTGCTGGCGCGGATCAAGGGGGTACGCAAGAAGCTGTCGCAGGACCTTGGCTTCCTGATGCCGTCGGTACACATTCGCGACAACCTGGACCTGCTGCCCAACGCCTACCGGCTGACCTTGATGGGTGTCAGCGTGGCCGAGGCCGAGGTCTATCCCGACCGCGAAATGGCGATCAACTCCGGGCAGGTGTTCGGCACCCTCAAGGGTATCGCCACCCGGGACCCGGCGTTTGGCCTGGAGGCCGTCTGGATCGAGGTGAGCCAGCGCGACCAGGCGCAGTCGCTTGGTTATACCGTGGTCGACGCCAGCACCGTGGTGGCTACCCACCTCAATCAGGTGCTGCACAAGCACGCTCACGAGCTGCTTGGCCACGAGGAGGTCCAGCAGTTGATGCAGTTGCTGGCCAAAAGCTCGCCGAAGCTGGCCGAGGAACTGGTGCCTGGCATCCTTTCGTTGTCTACCCTGCTGAAGGTGCTGCAGGCCTTGCTGCAGGAGCAGGTGCCTGTGCGCGACATCCGCACCATCGCCGAGGCGATCGCCAACGCGGCGCCGCGTAGTCAGGATTCTGGCGCGCTGGTGGCTGCCGTGCGGGTCGCGCTGTCCCGGGCCATCGTACAGAACATAGTCGGGCTTGAGCCGGAGATGCCGGTAATCACGCTCGAGCCCCGGCTTGAGCAGATCCTGATGAGCAGTTTGCAGAAAGCGGGGCAGGGTTCGGACGATGGGATTCTGCTGGAACCGGGAATGGCCGAGAAATTGCAAAGCTCTCTGGTAGAAGCGGCGCAGCGTCAAGAAATGCTCGGTAAGCCAGTGATCCTGCTGGTGGCCGGGCCGATCAGAGCGATGATGTCCCGCTTCGCCCGGATGGCCGTACCGACGATCAGTGTACTGGCCTACCAGGAAATACCGGACAACAAGCAGGTCACCATCGTTGCGACGGTGGGACAACAGAAGTAATCGAGGGTCGAGACGATGCAGGTCAAACGTTTCTTCGCAGCGGACATGCGCCAGGCCATGAAACTCGTCCGTGACGAGTTGGGCGCCGACGCCGCGATCATCGGCAACCGCCGGGTCGCGGGCGGGATCGAGCTGACTGCCGCTCTCGACTATCCCATGCAGCCGGCCGTCGCGGTGCAGCCGAATCCGGCGCTCGAGGCTGAGCTGCGCAAGACCCAGACGCGCATCGCCTCGGCCCATGCCCAGTTGTCGTTCTCGGCCGGCCCGCGCGATCAGGATCGCCAGATTCTTGGCGAAAAGCCGGTTGCCGCTCCCGCTCCCGAGCCGGCACCGGTAGAGCCGAGAAAGCCTGCCGCCGGCGTGGATCCCCAGGCTTTCGAGGTCATGCGTTCGGAGCTGCACGGGCTGCGCGAACTCATCGAATTGCAGCTGGGCTCCATCGCCTGGAATCAGGTGCAGAGCCGCAAGCCTAAGCAGGCCAGCCTCTGGCGTCGTCTGCAGCGCATAGGCCTGCCGGCCGAGCTGTCCCGCGACCTGCTGGAAAAGGTCGCCGATATCCCTGACCAGAAGCAGGCCTGGCGCATGTTGCTGGCTTATCTCGCCCAGTCGATCAAGGTCAGCCGCGAAGAGCCGCTGGAAGAGGGTGGTGTGATCGCCCTGGTCGGGCCGGGCGGCGCGGGCAAGACCACGACGCTGGCCAAGATGGCAGCACGCTACGTGCTCAAGTACGGCGCGCAGAACATCGCCCTGGTCAGTATGGACAGCTTCCGCATCGGTGCTCAGGAGCAGCTCAAGACCCTTGGCCGTATCCTCAATGTATCGGTGACCCAGGTCGATCCCGATCAGTCGCTCACCCAGGCGCTCACGCCCCTGGCGCGCAAGCGGGTGATCCTCATCGACACCGCCGGCCTGCCAGCCAGCGATCCGGCGTTTCGCCTGCAGCTCGAGGCCCTGGCCAACCGCGGCATCCGCTCGAAGAACTATCTGGTCCTGGCTGCGACGAGCCAGAGCCAGGTGCTCAAGGCGGCCTGGCACAGCTACAAGCGTTGCAACCTCGCCGGCTGCATCATGACCAAACTGGACGAGGCCGGTAGCCTGGGCGATCTGCTGGGTCTGGCGATCAGCCAGCAGCTGCCGGTCGCTTACCTGGCCGATGGCCCGCGTATCCCGGACGACCTGCACCTGCCGCGCAGCCATCAGTTGGTCAGCCGCGCGGTCAGCCTGCAGACCGCAGAAGAACCAAGCGAAGAGGCAATGGCAGACCTCTTCGCCGGTATGTACAACGACACCTCCCGTCGGGCAGGTTGATCTGACTCCTATTCGCTCGGTGCCGGCGCATTGACGGCCCCAGGACCTGGCAAGAAGGTAAGAGACACATGGGAAAACATCCCGTACAGGTGATAGCAGTGACCGGCGGCAAGGGCGGCGTCGGCAAGACCAACGTATCGGTCAACCTGTCGCTGGCCCTGGCCGATCTCGGCCGCAGGGTGATGCTGATGGACGCCGACCTCGGTCTGGCCAATGTCGACGTGCTGCTCGGGCTGACCCCCAAGCGCACCCTGGCCGACGTCATTGCCGGCGAGTGCGAACTGCGCGACGTGCTGATTCCGGGGCCGGGCGGCATCCAGATCGTGCCGGCGGCGTCGGGCACCCAGAGCATGGTGCAGCTTTCGCCCTTGCAGCATGCTGGCCTGATCCAGGCTTTCAGCGACATCGGCGACAACGTCGATGTGCTGATCGTGGACACTGCGGCGGGCATCGGCGATGGCGTGATCAGTTTCGTGCGCGCGGCGCAGGAAGTCTTGCTGGTGGTCACCGACGAGCCCACCTCCATCACCGATGCCTATGCACTGATCAAGCTGCTCAACCGCGACTTTGGCGTGAATCGCTTTCGCGTGCTCGCCAACATGGCGCATACCCCTCAGGAAGGGCGCAACCTGTTCGCCAAGCTGAGCAAGGTGACCGACCGCTTCCTGGACGTCGCCCTGCAATATGTCGGCGCCGTGCCCTATGACGAGATGGTGCGCAAGGCCGTGCAAAAGCAGCGCGCCGTGTACGAAGCCTATCCGCGTTCCAAGTGCGCCCTGGCCATCAAGGCGATCGCGCAGAAGGTCGACAACTGGCCGCTGCCGGTCAACCCGCGCGGCCATCTCGAGTTTTTCATCGAACGTATGGTTCAGCCTGTTGCAGGTACTTCGGCATGACTGGCGCGGGACTTCGCATGTATTCCAACAAGGCCCAGGCCAGCGATTCGCGTCGCCTGGTCGAGCAGTACGCGCCTCTGGTCAAGCGCATCGCCTACCACCTGCTGGCGCGTCTGCCGGCCAGCGTGCAGCTCGACGACCTGATGCAGGCCGGCATGATCGGCCTGCTGGAAGCCTCTGGCAAATACGATGCCGGCAAGGGTGCCAGCTTCGAGACCTACGCGGGCATCCGCATCCGCGGCGCGATGCTCGACGAGGTGCGCAAGGGGGACTGGGCGCCGCGCTCGGTCCACCGTAACACTCGCATGGTCAGCGACGCGATACGGGTGGTGGAGGCGCGTACCGGGCGCGACGCTAAAGATCATGAGGTCGCGGCCGAACTAGAGATAAGTCTCGAAGATTATTACGGCATCCTGGGCGATACCCAGGGCAGTCGCCTGTTCAGTTTCGACGATCTATTCCAGGCAGGCGAGGGCGGCGACCTCAACGAGGATGCCGAAAGCGCGCATCCGGAGCCGTTCCGGGAACTGGAGGACGAGCGCTTCCAGCGCGCCCTGGTGGAGGCGATCGCCCAGTTGCCCGAGCGAGAAAAATTAGTGATATCACTTTACTATGATGAAGAATTGAACCTGAAGGAAATCGGTCAGGTGCTGGGAGTCAGCGAGTCGCGCGTCAGCCAGTTGCACAGTCAGTGTGCTGCCCGCTTGCGCGCGCGCCTGGGTGAGTGGCGAGCGCGCTAGGCCATTCGCCGGGTTATTGAGGCTTTTTTGGAGGTCGAACCTTGGACAAGAACATGAAGATCCTCATCGTCGACGACTTTTCGACGATGAGGCGGATCATCAAGAATCTTTTGCGTGATCTCGGCTTTACCAATACCGCTGAAGCGGACGACGGCACCACCGCGTTGCCGATGTTGCAGAGCGGCAGCTTCGACTTTCTCGTGACCGACTGGAACATGCCCGGCATGAGCGGCATCGACCTGCTGCGTGCAGTGCGTGCCGACGAGCGCCTCAAGCACCTGCCGGTGCTGATGGTGACCGCCGAGGCCAAGCGCGACCAGATCATCGAGGCCGCGCAGGCCGGGGTAAATGGTTATGTGGTCAAGCCGTTCACGGCCCAGGTGCTCAAAGAAAAGATCGACAAGATCTTCCAGCGCGTGAGCAACTGAGTTCGCCGAGAGGGCTATATGGCGCAGACAGACAATGCCGCCCCGAGCGACTTCGAGGGTAGCCTCAGGGCCAACGCTCCTGAACTGATCGAGAGCCTCCAGCAAGGGCGCTTCGCTGAAGCAACGGACATCATCAACAAGCTCAACCAGTCACGTGACCGCGGCCTCTACGCCGAGGTGGGAAAGCTCACTCGCGAGCTTCACAGCGCCATCGTCAAGCTGGAAATCGACGCGCGCGCCGGACATGGCGAGGCGTCGCAGATCACCGATGCCACCGACCGGCTGTCCTATGTCGTCGAAATGACCGAAAAGGCCGCCAATCGCACCATGGATCGGGTCGAGGAATGCGCGCCGCTGGTCAATTACATCAGTTACGAGGCGCAGAGCCTGGCGGCCGACTGGCAACGCTTCCTGCGGCGCGAGATGAACGCCGAGCAATTTCGCGAGCTGACCAGGCGCATCGACCAATTTCTCATGCGCAGCCTGCAGAACGGTGACCAGCTCTCGGACCACCTGCGCGACATCATGCTCGCGCAGGACTTCCAGGACCTTACCGGCCAGGTGATCAAGCGCGTGACCCGGCTGATCACCGATCTGGAGGTCAACCTGCTCGACCTGGTGCTCATGGCCAGCCAGATCGACCGCTACGCCGGCATCCAGCATGACCACGAGCAGCTGCGCGCCGAACAGCAGGACCGCAAGAAGGCCCCTTCCAATGGTGAAGGGCCGCAGATTCACGCCGACCAGCGTGAGGATGTCGTATCCGGCCAGGATGACGTCGACGATCTGCTTTCAAGTCTGGGTTTTTAAAGGATGCGGATATGAGCTTCGACGCCGATGACGAGATCCTCCAGGATTTTCTGGTAGAGGCAGGGGAAATCCTCGAGCGGCTTTCCGAACAGCTCGTCGAGCTGGAAAGCAGTCCCGACGACATGGCGCTGCTCAATGCCATCTTCCGTGGCTTCCACACGGTCAAGGGCGGTGCGGGCTTCCTGCAGTTGCACGAGTTGGTGGAGTGCTGCCACATCGCGGAGAACGTCTTCGATATCCTGCGCAAGGGTGAGCGACGTGTCGACTCCGAATTGATGGACGTGGTGTTGCAGGCGCTCGACGCGGTCAACGCCATGTTCGATCGTGTGCGCGACCGCATGGACCCCGAGCCGGCCAGTCCCGAGCTGCTCGAAGCGCTTGCACGCCTGGCCCAGCCAGATGCCGGTGGGCCGGTAGAGCCCACGGCCCCGGCCCCGGTCATGCCCGTCGCAGCCCCAGCCGCGACTCCCGCCGAATCTGGCGATATCACCGATGACGAGTTCGAGCAGATGCTCGACGCGCTCAACAGTGGCGAGCCCATGCCGGCCCAGGCGGCCGAGCCGGTGCAGGCGACGGACGAAATCACCGACGAAGAATTCGAGGCGCTACTCGATCAGTTGCACGGCAAGGACCGCTTCGCGACCGGGACGCCCGACGCCGAAGCCCTGACCGCCGAAGCCGTGTCCGCTGCGGCGGGCGTGGATGAAATCACCGACGACGAATTCGAAGCCCTGCTCGACCAGTTGCATGGTGCCGGCAAGTTCAAGGCCGGTGAGACCCACGAGGCAGGCGAGACCCGCGAGCCGGTCGCCGAGTCCGCCAGCGAAACGGCCTCCAGCGGCGATAGCATCACCGAACAGGAATTTGAAGCCCTGCTCGATCAATTGCACGGCAAGGGGCGGTTCGAACCGGCCAAGATCGCCGAGGCGGCGCCTCCGGCTCCGGCAGCGTCCCAGAAGTCCTCAGCGCCAGCACCCAGCCCGGCGGCTGCGAAACCTGCGGCGCAAACCCGGCCCGCCGCCGAGCCCAAGCGTGCGGCAGCGCCGGCGCCAGACAAGCCGGCCGCCAGCGAGGCCGAAACCACGGTACGTGTCGACACCGCGCGCCTCGACGACATCATGAACATGGTCGGAGAGCTGGTACTGGTGCGCAACCGCCTGGTCAGGCTGGGCGCGAGCAGCGGCGACGAGGCCATGGCCAAGGCCGTGTCCAATCTCGACGTGGTGACCGCCGACCTGCAGACGGCGGTGATGAAGACCCGCATGCAGCCGATCAAGAAGGTCTTCGGCCGCTTCCCGCGGCTGGTACGCGACCTGGCGCGCAGCCTGAAGAAGGAAATAGCGCTCGATCTGGTCGGTGAAGAAACCGACCTGGACAAGAACCTCGTCGAAGCGCTGGCTGATCCGCTGGTGCACCTGGTGCGCAACGCGGTCGACCACGGCATCGAATCGCCCGAGGAACGCGAGGCGGCGGGCAAGCCGCGCAGCGGCCATGTGGTGCTCTCGGCTGAACAGGAAGGCGACCACATCCTGCTCATGATCACCGATGACGGCAAGGGCATGGACGCCGACGTGCTGCGCGCCAAGGCGGTCGAGAAGGGGCTTCTGGACAAGGAGGCGGCGGACCGGCTCAGCGATCTGGAGTGCTACAACCTGATCTTCGCACCGGGTTTCTCCACCAAGACCGAGATCTCCGACGTGTCCGGTCGTGGCGTCGGCATGGACGTGGTCAAGACCAAGATTTCCCAGCTCAATGGCACGGTGAACGTCTTCTCGCAGAAGGGCCAGGGCTCCAAGATCGTCATCAAGGTGCCCCTGACCCTGGCGATCATGCCGACCCTGATGGTGATGCTGGGCAACCAGGCCTTCGCCTTCCCGCTGGTGAACGTCAACGAGATCTTCCACCTGGACTTGTCGCGGACCAACGTGGTGGACGGCCAGGAAGCGGTGATCGTGCGAGACAAGGCCTTGCCGTTGTTCTACCTCAAGCGCTGGCTGGTGCCGGGCGTGGCCCACGAGGAGCAGGGAGCCGGGCATGTGGTGATCATCAGTGTCGGCAACCAGCGTATCGGTTTCGTCGTCGACCAGCTTGTCGGCCAGGAAGAAGTGGTGATCAAGCCGCTGGGCAAGATGCTCCAGGGCACGCCCGGCATGGCCGGCGCAACCATCACCGGCGATGGCCGTATCGCGCTGATCCTGGACGTGCCGAGCATGCTCAAACGTTACGCGCGGCGCATCTGACACTGGCGATGGCCGCGGGCCGCCACGCAAGGAGTAGTACCTCATGGCAGTCAAGGTTCTGGTGGTGGACGATTCCGGTTTTTTCCGCCGCCGCCTTAATGAAATCCTCTCCTCGGATACCGATATCCAGGTTGTCGGCACCGCCAGCAACGGCCGCGAGGGCGTCGACCAGGCGCTCGCGCTGCGGCCGGACGTGATCACCATGGACTACGAGATGCCAATGATGGACGGCATCACGGCGGTCCGGCAGATCATGCAGCGCTGTCCGACACCGGTGCTGATGTTCTCTTCGCTTACCCATGAGGGCGCGCGGGTAACCCTCGACGCGCTCGATGCCGGCGCGGTCGACTACCTGCCGAAGAACTTCGAAGACATCTCACGCAATCCCGAGAAGGTCAAGCAGTTGCTTTGCCAGAAGGTCAAGGACATTGCCCGCAGCAGTCGGCGCCACCACTACACCGCGCCCGCGGCCGCTGCGAGCACCGTACCCCACTCGAGCTCAGCGCTGGCCAGTCGTCCTGCGCCCGCTGCGCCAGCGCCAGTGGCTCAGCGGGCCAGCCACGCCAATCACTCGAGTGCGATACGGCGAAAAGCCTACAAACTGGTGGCGATCGGCACCTCGACCGGTGGTCCGGTGGCACTGCAGCGGGTACTGACGCAACTGCCGGCGGGTTTTCCGGCGCCCATTGTGCTCATCCAGCATATGCCGGCGGCCTTCACCAAGGCCTTTGCCGAGCGCCTGGACAAGCTGTGCCGTATCCGTGTGAAGGAAGCCGAGGATGGCGACCTGCTGCGTCCCGGGCTGGCGCTCCTGGCGCCGGGTGGCAAGCAGATGATGGTCGATAGCCGGGGCAGCGTGCGCATCCTGCCCGGTGATGAGCGCTTGAACTACAAGCCGAGTGTGGACATCACCTTTGGCTCGGCGGCCAAGGCCTTCCATGACAAGGTACTGGCGGTGGTGCTTACCGGCATGGGAGCCGATGGCCGTGAAGGCGCGCGCATGCTCAAGCAGAGCGGTAGTCAGGTATGGGCGCAGGACGAGGCGAGTTGCGTCATCTACGGCATGCCCATGGCCGTTGTGAAGGCCGAGCTCAGCGACGCCATCTACAGCCTCGACGACATCGGCCCGCGCCTCACCGAGGTCTGCCAGTAGGCTGCCACCATGGACGTCTTGAGCCTGATCGGGTTGATCCTTGCCTTTGTCGCCATCGTCGGCGGCAACTTTCTCGAAGGCGGGCACCTGGGCGCGCTGCTCAATGGTCCGGCTGCCCTGATCGTGCTTGGTGGCACCCTTGGGGCCGTGCTGCTGCAGACGCCGATCACGGTTTTCCGTCGCGGGCTGGTGCTCCTGCGCTGGGTATTGTTTCCGCCCAAGGTCGATCTGCAAGCCGGCATCGCCCGGGTGATCAACTGGAGTCAGACCGCGCGCAAGGAGGGCCTGCTCGGGCTGGAGCCTGCAGCCGAAACCGAGGCTGACCCCTATGCGCGCAAGGGCTTGCAGCTGCTGGTGGATGGGGCAGAGCCGGAAGCCCTGCGCAGCATCATGGAAGTGGACATCGATACCCAGGAAGGCCGTGACACCCGGGCTGCGAAGATCTACGAAAGCATGGGGGGGTACTCGCCCACCATCGGCATCATCGGCGCGGTGATGGGGCTCATCCATGTCATGGGCAATCTGGCCGACCCCAGCCAGCTGGGCGGCGGGATCGCGGTGGCCTTTGTCGCCACCATCTACGGTGTCGCCTTCGCCAACCTGCTGGTGCTGCCCATTGGCAACAAGCTCAAGGGCATTGTCCAGCAACAGGCGCGTTATCGCGAGATGGTCCTGGAGGGGTTGCTGTCGATCGCCGAGGGCGAGAATCCACGCTCCATCGAATTGAAGCTGCAAGGCTTCCTGGACTGAGCCATGGCCCGTCGGCGGCGACGCGAAGAGCCCGAGAATCACGAGCGCTGGCTGGTGTCCTACGCGGACTTCATCACCCTGCTGTTTGCCTTTTTCGTGGTCATGTACTCGATTTCGTCGGTGAACGAGGGCAAGTACAAGGTCTTCACCGAGTCGTTGGAAGGAATCTTCACCCAGCCGGAGCGTTCGATCCGGCCGATTCCGCTGGGCGAGCACCCGACCATGGATGTATCCGATGCTCTTGCGGTTTCCGAACATGATCCTCTGGCCAGCATTGCCCGCAGCATTCACGCTGCCTTTGGCGGGCTGATCGAAGGCGACGAGATCAAGGTGCGCGGTACGGAGATGTGGCTGGAAATCGAACTGAACTCGAGCCTGCTGTTTCCCAGCGGCGGTGCCATTCCCAATGACTCGGCATTCGCCCTGCTCGAGCGGGTGGCCACCATTCTCGCTCCCTATCGCAACCCTGTGCAGGTGCAGGGCTTCACCGACAACTTGCCGATCAGCACCGCCAGTTATCCGACGAACTGGGAGCTCTCCGCGGCTCGAGCCGCGAGTGTAGTGCGGATGCTGGCCACCTATGGAGTCGATCCTGCGCAGCTGGCAGCGGTGGGTTACGGCGAATATTCACCGGTGGCGGACAACAGCACGGCCGCGGGACGTGCGCGCAATCGCCGAGTGGTGCTGGCGGTCGCCCGGGATGTGGAGATTCAACGCAGTAGCGGCCAGTTCGAGCGTCTTCCACCGAATGCTGTTGGCACGCCCTCTGCAAGTGCTCTTGCCACAGAGGCGTCCGAGGTGGACACCGTCAATTCCCTGTCGCTGCCCTGATTCCAGGGGCGGCTGGAAGAGATAGAGAGTCATGAGAGTCTGGGCTGTAGCCAATCAGAAGGGTGGGGTGGGCAAGACCACGACGTCGGTGGCACTGGCTGGGCTGCTTGCCGATGCCGGAAAACGGGTGTTGATGGTCGACCTCGACCCCCATGGGTCGATGACCAGCTATTTCGGCCAGGACCCCGATAGCCTCGAGCACAGTGTCTTCGACCTGTTCCAGCACCAGGGCTCGGTGCCCGACGGGCTGGCCCGCGAGCTGCTCGTGTCGACCAGTCACGAACGCCTGGCGCTGCTGCCGTCGAGCACGGTACTGGCCACCCTGGAGCGCCAGTCGCCCGGCCAGAGCGGGTTGGGCCTGGTCATCTCGCGTAGCCTGACGCAGCTCTGGGGCGAGTTCGACCATGCCATCATCGATAGTCCGCCCCTGCTTGGAGTGTTGATGGTCAACGCACTGGCAGCCAGCCAGCAACTGGTCATCCCTGTGCAGACCGAGTTCCTTGCCCTCAAGGGACTCGAGCGCATGGTGCGAACCCTGCAGATGATCAATCGCTCGCGCAAACAGGCCTTGCCCTACACGATAGTCCCGACCCTGTTCGACCGCCGCACCCAGGCGTCCATGAACGCGCTCAAGCTGTTGCGCGCCAACTATCAGGAGCATCTCTGGCCCGCTTTCATTCCGGTGGATACCCGGTTGCGCGATGCCAGTCGTGCCGGCCTGGCCCCTTCGCATTACGATGCCAACAGCCGGGCGGTGCTGGCCTACCGTGCGCTGCTGAAGCAATTGCTGGCGGCGCAGCAAACGAGCAAGGTAGCCTGATGCCAGAAGCCCGCAACCTGCGTTCAAGTCCGCCCCGCCTGTGGCCGATATCCCGGAAGGATGTCATCTGCGAGTGTCTTCGATGAACCCTCTCAACAAGCTTACCGCCACGCGCCCTCAGCTAGCGCTGCAGTCCTATCTCGACGATCTCCTGCAGGATGCCGTGGCAGAGCTGTCAATCAGCGAACAGGTCCCCGAGCAGACGCAATTGCTGGTGCAGGATCTGGTCGCGCGAGTGACCGAGGCAGGCGTCGAGCAAACATTGGCATTGGCCGCCGAATTCGAAGCAGCGGTGCGTGAAGAGCGTGAGCGCGACGCGGTGGCGCTGCGCAACGTTCAACCTGTTGTCGAAGCAGCGCCTGCGCCGGTGGTACCCCCAGCCACGCCAGCGCTCGCAGAAACGGAGCCTCGGGTGGCCACGGTCGCCGATCCGCCTCGTGTCGCGCCGGTTGTTTCCTTCAACGACCCCGCTGCGCGGATTGAGCCGGCTCCTGCAGAGCCCTCTGCCAGGACCCTCAGCGGCCCGCCTGCCTGGGCGGAAGGCCCTTTCGAATGCCTGCTGTTCGACGTGGCCGGCCTGACCCTGGCAGTGCCCCTGGTCAGCCTGGGTTCCATTTATTCTCTGGAGCAGGAAGCCCTGACGCCGCTGTTCGGGCAGCCCGACTGGTTTCTCGGCATCCTGCCGTGCCAAGCTGGCAACCTGAAAGTGCTGGATTCGGCTCGCTGGTTGATGCCGGAGCGCTATCGCGATGATTTCCGCGAAGGTCTCAGGTTCGTCATCTCGGTGCAGGGCTATGAATGGGGACTCGCGGTGCATCAGGTCAGCCGCTCGGTGCGTCTGGATCCACGCGAAGTGAAGTGGCGCGGGCAGCGCAGTCAGCGCCCGTGGCTGGCGGGTACGGTAATCGAGCACATGTGTGCCTTGCTGGACGTGGCGGCGCTGGCCGAGTTGATCGCCAGTGGCGCGGTCAGGCAGGCTGGCCCTGATCGCGTCCGGCTCGGCCAACAAGGATAAAGGGCGTCAGTCCCGGAAAACGAACCGCCACGGCTGTGGCAACGAGGCAGAGCAAGATGAAAACGACATCCGCCCAGAGCGCCGAAGATCCAATCCTCCAGTGGGTGACCTTCCGTCTCGACAACGAGACCTACGGCATCAATGTGATGCAGGTGCAGGAGGTGTTGCGCTATACCGAGATCGCCCCGGTTCCTGGTGCGCCGGCCTATGTGCTGGGCATCATCAACCTGCGCGGCAACGTGGTAACGGTGATCGACACCCGCCAGCGCTTTGGCCTGGCCCCCGCACCGGTGAGCGACAACACCCGCATCGTGATCATCGAGGCGGATCGTCAGGTGGTCGGTATTCTGGTCGATAGTGTGGCGGAGGTGGTGTATCTGCGTCAGTCCGAGATCGAAACGGCACCCAACGTCGGCAACGACGAATCCGCCAAGTTCATCCAGGGTGTCTGCAACAAGAATGGCGAGTTGCTGATCCTTGTCGAGCTGGAAAAGATGATGACCGAGGACGAGTGGTCCGAGCTCGAGAACATCTAGATCATGCTGCTAGCCCTGGTCGCCTGCTCGCTGGTCCTTTGCGTACTGCTCACCGGAGCCTGTCTGTTGCTGCATCGCCAGCAACGGCAATTGGCCCAGCAGCTGGAGCAACGCGAGGCTGCGCTGCAGAAGGCGGTCGAGGCGCTGGGTCGCCGTCTGGAAACCTACCAGGCCGGCAACATCGCGATGGGCGAGGAATTGCGAGGGCTGGCAGAGCTGGCTCAACCGCTTGCCGAGCGGCTGAACCAGCTTGAGCAACGCGACCCGGGAAGCTTGTCGTTCAGCCAGGCGGCGCGACTGGTCGGGCTTGGCGCCACGGTCGATGACCTGACCCGGACCTGTGGCTTGAGCCAGGCGGAAGCCGAGCTGATGAGTCGATTGCATCAAGTGCGACGATCGGATCCATAGCCGGACGACCGGCGGGGGGCTCTGGAAACCCATCCCGGGTTTCCCGATCCAACCGGGTATGGTTGGTCACTCCGTCCGGCCCTGCCCTCGGATCGGCTCTGGTCGAGGAGGATCCCATGGTGCGCCTGCTGCTCGTCGTGATGTTGCTGGTTCCTGTCTGCTCGGTCGCCCGGGAAGCCCCCGCGCATATCGACGGGGCGATGACGGTGGACCTGTTCCAGGCGCGCCACCTCTATGAGATGGGGGCGGTGTTCATCGATGTGCGCTCGGACGACAAATGGCACTGGGGCCATATCAAGGGTGCCGTGCACCTGAATTTTCATCGTGACCTCCACGACCTGGCGCGCAGTGAGTGGCCTCGGGATCTGCCGATCGTGATCTATTGCGACAGCGAGATCTGCTCGAGCGGCCCGGCGGCGGTCGCGAATGTAGTCGATTGGGGCTACAGCCGGGTGTTCTACTTCCGCGGAGGCTACTTCGCCTGGCAACTGGCGGACTTTCCCCTGGGCAAGGGGCTGACCGATGAACTGGCCGGCCTCAAGGCCCAGGTTCGTTGACCGGCGAGGGCGCGGGTCCTGCGAAACCTTCCGGATACTTTCCCTTCAGGTACCAGGCAAAGGCAATGATCGCCGCGATGCTGCGATAAAGCGCTTCGGGTATGGCATCGCCGAGTTCGAGCTGGGCCAGCAGGCGCACCAGTTCGGCGTTTTCGTAGATGGGCACCTCATGCTCCCGGGCGATCGCAAGGATGGCTTCGGCCAGTTCGTCGTCGCCCTTGGCGGTGAGGGTAGGGGCCTGTTGGCCGTCATAGCTGAGGGCGATGGCCTGGCGGCCGCTCGGGGTCTGGTTCATGCGGTCTCATCCACGAATCGTTGTTCCAGCGAGGTTCGCGGCCCTTGCGGCGGACAGCCCTGGGCGCAGCTCAGCTCTCCCACGCTGAGGCCCGCCGACTGCAGTCGATCCCGCAGGGTACCCAGCTCCGCCGAGATCAACTGGGCGGTTCCTGGCTGTTCGGCCCAAAGCTGACTGGAAAAGGTCCCGTCGAGAAGCTGCGCCTGGATCTGGAGAGGTCCCAGCGGGGGTATCTCGAAGGCCAGTTCGATCCGCCACAGGCTGAGGGCCTTGTCCGTCTCGCGTCGCTCCGGCTCACGCTCCTCGCGCTGGACCCACACCTGAAGGGGCAGGATGTCACTGCCATGACGCATGGGGACTTCGGTCTGCCAGGTGGTGAGCAGC
Source organism: Stutzerimonas tarimensis (assembly GCF_042648805.1). Lineage (NCBI taxonomy): Bacteria > Pseudomonadati > Pseudomonadota > Gammaproteobacteria > Pseudomonadales > Pseudomonadaceae > Stutzerimonas > Stutzerimonas tarimensis. The sequence goes on from NZ_JBHRXZ010000029.1 coordinate 55,107, forward strand.
AGTCCGTCCGGGGTGGTCTGGGTCTGCGCGAGGCTGGCCAGCTGATGGGTCTGCAGCCGAGCGATGGCCGCCGCGGCGAGCTTCAGCAGCATTTCCAGGTCAGGCTGCTCGCTCAGGCCTTGCAGCAGGCGACTCGGCAGGGGGAATTCCAGCGCCTGCAGTCGCGGGTCCTGCGCGAGGCTGCCGAGCATCTGTCGGGCAAAGGCCGGTAGCGCCTGGCTCAGGGCTCCGCTGTGGGGCAGGGCGGCCAGCGGCGAAGCGCCGGGCAGCCCTGGCAGCAATTGTGCGACCAGGCGCAGGATGCCTGCCTTGAGGTCAGTGGGTAGCGCCTCGGTCTGATCGCCAAGCAGGCTCGCTTCGAGAAACAGGCCGCTGTTACCCAGGACCTGGGCCAGCTTGCGTGCATTGCCCAGTTCCGATGCCTCCGGCAGGAGCCCCAGCAACTGCTCGGCGGCGTGCTGTACCGCCGCCGGGCGTGAGGAATCCGGGCCAAGCCCCTGCATCAACGCCTGCAACGGCCCCTGTCGACTGAACTGCGCAGCGAGCTGTTCCCCGACCCTCAATTGATCGAGCCGGCCGCTGAGCGGGACTAAGGAAAGAGCGTGATCGCCACGCACCTGGGCTGTCAGCAGGCTGCCGGGCGCCAGCGGCTGGCCGCTTTCAACGACCAGATTGCGACCGGCCAGGGGGGTGTTGAGCAGGCTAACCAGCAAGCGCGTGCTGCTGCCATCGGCCTGGGGCTGCTGGCCGACCACTCGGGCCTGGATCTGGGTGCCGGGCGGGAGTGCTGAAAGGTCGGGCAGGGGTTGCCTGGCCGCGGGTTGCAGGCTGGCCAGCAGGCGGTTGTCGGCCAAGGCGGTCACCGCGACGGCCGTGCCGAGCTCGACCGGCCCCGGCGTGCGTGCCGAAAGCGTCGTCTGGCGCCCGTTCTCCATGAGCAGTCGCAGCACCAGCTGGAAATCGGCCGCGCCCTGGCGCACCTCGATGACCTCGGCGCGCCCGCTCTGGCCGGGCGCCATCAGACCCTGCAAGGGTTGCAGCAAGCGCAGGGCGAAGTCGGTCGGGGCCGTGGCCGCTCGTGGCGCCGAGGTGGCGGGTAGCGGGGCGGAGCCGCGGATTTCGGTCATCGTTTAAAAAGCCCTTACAACCGCGGCCGCGCACGTCCTATGGCGAGCGGGCCAGGCATGTATAATCCCGCACCGTCCGGCCGGGGCGATCAGTATAGCGGCCGAGCACATCTCATCTTGAACGGCCAGAGGCGTCCCGCGTGTCCAGTCCTTTCCTTGAAGCTGTCGGGCTCGCCTGTGAACGTGACTGGCGTCTCCTGTTCGAGAAGCTAGCTCTGCGCCTGGAGCCCGGCGACATGCTGCAGATCGCCGGGCCCAACGGCAGCGGCAAGACCAGCCTGCTGCGGTTGCTCGCCGGGCTGATGCAGCCGACAGCCGGCGAAGTGCTGCTACAGGGGCGGGCGCTGGCCGAACAGCGTGGCGAGCTCGCGCGCAACCTACTCTGGGTTGGACATGCTGCCGGAATCAAGGGATTGTTGACCGCTGACGAGAATCTCAGCTGGCTCTGCGCGCTCAACCGGCCCGCCGAGCGCGAGGCGATCTGGAATGCGCTGGCAGAGGTCGGGCTGCGTGGCTTCGAGGACGTCCCCTGCCATACCCTCTCGGCCGGTCAGCAGCGCCGCGTCGCCCTGGCGCGCCTGTATCTGGACCCGGCGCCGCTGTGGATTCTTGATGAACCTTTCACGGCACTGGACAAGCATGGCGTCGCCCAGCTCGAACGGCACCTGGCCCGCCATTGCGCCGCTGGCGGCATGGTGGTCTTCACCACCCATCACAGCTTGTCGGAAAAGCCCACCGGGTATCGGGAGCTTGATCTGGGGCAGTGCGCCGCATGAATAATGTCTTCATTTTATTGCTGAGGCGTGAATCGCGCCTGCTGTTTCGTCGTCCCGCCGAGCTGGCCAACCCTCTGGTGTTCTTTGCCATCGTGATTGCCCTGTTTCCGCTGGCGGTGGGGCCGGAGACCCAACTGCTGCGGACCATCGCGCCTGGTGTCCTCTGGGTGGCGGCGCTGCTTTCGGTGCTGCTGTCGCTGGACGGCCTGTTTCGCAGCGATTTCGAGGATGGTTCCCTGGAGCAGTGGGTCGTTTCGCCGCACCCGTTGGCGCTTCTGGTGCTCGCCAAGGTACTGGCACACTGGGCGTTCTCTGGACTGGCCCTGGTTCTGCTCGCTCCCTTGCTGGGGCTGATGCTGGGCTTGCCGGTGGCGGTGCTGCCCGTCCTGTTGTTGTCGCTGTTGCTCGGCACGCCGGTGCTGAGTCTGCTGGGCGCGGTCGGAGCCGCGCTCACCGTCGGCCTCAAGCGTGGTGGCTTGCTGCTCGCGCTGCTGATTCTGCCCCTGTACATCCCGGTGCTGATTCTCGGCAGCGGTGCGCTGCAGGCGGCCTTGCAAGGATTGCCCACCGCCGGCCATCTGTTGTGGCTGGCCAGCCTGACGGCCCTTGCGGTCACGCTGACACCCTTCGCCATCGCCGCCGGGCTCACCATCGGCGTAGGCGAATGAACATCTTCGAGCGATGCGCATGCCGCGCAGTACGAGCAGAGGCGTTTCGATGAACTGGACCTGGTTTCACAAGCTTGGCTCGCCCAAGTGGTTCTACGGAATCAGCGGCCGCTGGCTACCCTGGCTGGCGTGGCTGGCCGGTGCCTGCCTGCTGGTCGGTCTGGTCTGGGGCCTGGCCTTTGCGCCTGCCGATTACCAGCAAGGCAACAGCTTTCGCATCATTTATATACATGTGCCGGCTGCCTTCCTCGCCCAGTCGATCTACATAATGCTCGCCGTCGCGGGCCTGGTCGGCCTGGTGTGGAAGATGAAGCTCGCCGACGTGGCGCTGCAACAGGCGGCTCCCATCGGGGCCTGGATGGCCGTGATCGCACTGGCGACCGGGGCCATCTGGGGCAAGCCGACCTGGGGCACCTACTGGGTCTGGGATGCCCGCCTCACGTCCATGCTGATCCTCCTTTTCCTGTACTTCGGGATCATTGCGCTGGGCCAGGCGATCAGCAATCGCGACAGTGCCGCCAAGGCCTGCGCGGTACTGGCTCTGGTAGGGGTGGTGAACATCCCGATCATCAAGTACTCGGTGGACTGGTGGAACACCCTGCACCAGCCGGCAACCTTCAGGCTCACCGAGAAGCCGGCCATGCCAGTCGAGATGTGGCTGCCTCTGCTGGTGATGGTGATCGGTTTCTATTGTTTCTTCGGGGCCGTGTTGTTGATGCGAATGCGACTGGAGGTACTCAAGCGTGAATCGCGAAGCAGTTGGGTCAAGGCGGAAGTGAAGACGCTGGTGGAGAAACGCCGATGAGCTTCGCGTCCTTTTCCGAGTTCCTGGCGATGGGCAACCATGGCCTGTATGTCTGGACATCCTTCGGGCTCAGCCTGGCTGTCCTGCTCTTGAACGTGGCGCTGCCAAGCCTGGCGCGTCGCCGTTATCTGCATGATGAGGCGCGTCGTATGCGCCGGGAGGAAGGCAAGTGAATCCGGTGCGCAAGAAGCGTCTTTATGTTGTGCTGGCGATCCTCGCCGGGGTCGGCGTGGCCGTCACCCTCGCGCTTTCCGCATTGCAGCAGAACATCAATCTGTTCTACACCCCGTCCCAGATCGCGGCCGGGGAGGCACCCGAGGGGACTCGCATTCGTGCCGGTGGGCTGGTGGAGCAGGGCTCGGTGGCCCGTGACCGCGATGCGCTGAATGTGTCGTTCAGGGTGACCGACAATGCAGAGAGCGTGACCATCCGCTTCCAGGGCATCCTGCCCGACCTGTTCCGTGAGGGGCAGGGCATCGTTGCACTCGGCCGGGTCAACGGCGAGGGCGTGCTGATCGCGGACGAAGTGCTGGCCAAGCATGACGAGAACTACATGCCTCCGGAGGTCGCCGAGGCGCTGGCCAAGAGCGGCATGCTCAAGCACTTCGAGAATGCAGCCGTCGAGGAGAGCATCCAATGATTCCCGAACTTGGCCATCTGGCGATGATTCTGGCGCTGTGCCTGGCGGTGGTGCAGGGCACCCTGCCGCTGGTCGGTGCCTGGCGCGGTGACCGCCAATGGATGGGGCTGGCGCAACCGGCTGCCTGGGGGCAGTTCGCCTTCCTCATCATCTCCTTCGCCTGCCTGACCTACGCGTTCATGGTGGACGACTTCTCGGTAGCCTATGTGGCCAACAACTCCAACAGCGCACTGCCCTGGTATTACAAGTTCAGCGCCGTATGGGGCGCCCACGAGGGCTCCCTGCTGCTCTGGGCGATGATTCTGGCTGGCTGGACCTTTGCCGTTGCGGTGCTGTCGCGCCAGCTGCCGGAGGAAATGCTGGCGCGGGTGCTGGGGATCATGGGTCTGATCAGTATCGGCTTCCTGCTGTTTCTGATCGTGACCTCGAACCCTTTCGAGCGCCTGCTGCCGCAGCCGCCGGCCGATGGCCGCGACCTCAACCCGCTGCTGCAGGACTTCGGCCTGATCGTGCATCCGCCGATGCTCTACATGGGTTACGTCGGTTTCTCCGTCGCCTTCTCCTTTGCCATTGCCGCCCTGCTGGGCGGTCGCCTGGATGCCGCCTGGGCGCGCTGGTCGCGTCCCTGGACGCTGGTCGCCTGGGCCTTTCTCGGCATCGGCATCGCCCTGGGCTCCTGGTGGGCCTACTACGAGCTGGGCTGGGGCGGCTGGTGGTTCTGGGATCCGGTGGAAAACGCCTCGTTCATGCCGTGGCTGGTGGGTACTGCGCTGATCCATTCGCTGGCGGTCACCGAGAAGCGTGGTGTGTTCAAGGCATGGACCGTGCTGCTGGCAATCGCTGCGTTCTCCCTGAGCCTGCTCGGTACCTTCCTGGTCCGCTCCGGCGTCCTCACTTCGGTCCACGCCTTCGCCACCGATCCGGAGCGGGGTGTGTTCATCCTGGCGTTCCTGCTGCTGGTGGTTGGCGGTTCGCTGGCGCTCTTCGCCCTGCGTGCGCCGATGGTCAAGAGTCAGGTCAGTTTCGCGCTCTGGTCCCGGGAAACCCTGCTGCTGGTCAATAACCTGATCCTCGTCGTGGCCACCGCCACCATCCTGCTCGGCACCCTCTACCCGCTGTTGCTGGACGCCTTGACCGGCGCCAAGCTGTCGGTGGGGCCGCCTTATTTCAATGCGCTCTTCAACCCGTTGATGGCATTGTTGATGGCAACCCTCGGCGTCGGTGTGCTGGTGCGCTGGAAGGACACCCCGGTCAAATGGCTCAAGAGCATGCTGACGCCGGTGCTGATCGCCAGTGCCGTACTCGCCGGGGTCGCCTCGATGCTGTTTGGCGATTTCAACTGGGCGATTCTCGCGGTCTGCCTGCTCGCCGCCTGGGTAACCCTGGCAGGCGTGCGGGATCTGCTGGACAAGACCCGCCACAAGGGCTTGTGGCGCGGAATCCGCAGCCTGTCGCCAAGCTACTGGGGCATGCACATGGCGCACCTGGGTCTGGCGGTATGCGCGCTGGGCGTGGTGCTCACCAGCCACCTGAGTGTCGAGCGGGACCTGCGCATGTCGCCGGGTGACTCGCTGGAGCTGGGCGGCTATCACTTCTTCTTCGAGGGAACCCATCACTTCGAAGGTCCGAACTACATCTCCGACAAGGGCACCGTGCGCGTGCTCAACGCCAATGGCCGCGAGATAACCGTGCTGCATCCTGAAAAGCGCCTGTATGTGGTGCAACAGATGCCCATGACCGAGGCCGGTATCCATGCAGGCTTCACACGCGACCTCTATGTCGCCCTGGGTGAACCGCTGGAAGACGGCGACTGGGCGGTGCGCGTGCACATCAAGGCCTTTGTTCGCTGGATCTGGCTGGGCTCGCTGATGATGGGACTCGGTGGATTCATGGCCGCTGCGGATCGCCGTTACCGGGTCAAGGTCAAGACGCGCGTGCGTGAAGCGCTGGGCATGGCGGGGCAGGGGGCCTGACATGAAACGACTGCTCTTCCTGCTGCCACTGGCGTTGTTTCTGGCCATCAGCCTGTTTCTCTACCGCGGCCTGTTTCTTGACCCGTCGGAGCTGCCGTCGGCGCTGATCGGCAAGCCGGTCCCGGCATTCTCCCTGCCTTCGGTGCAGGACGAACAACAACTGCTCAGCCAGGAGAACCTCAAGGGGCAGCCTGCGCTGCTCAATGTCTGGGCGACCTGGTGCGTGGCGTGCAAGGTGGAACATCCGGTGCTGAACAAACTGGCCAGCCAGGGCGTGAACATCCACGGGGTGAACTACAAGGACGACAATGCCGCGGCGAAGAAATGGCTGGTGGATTTTCTCGATCCGTACCAGCTGAACATCCGTGACGACGCCGGCAGCCTTGGGCTGGACCTGGGCGTATATGGCGCGCCGGAGACGTTCTTCATCGACCGTCATGGCGTCATCCGTCACAGGTTCGTTGGCGTGATCGATGAGCGTATCTGGCGCGAACAGCTGGCGCCGCTCTACCAGCAGATGGTGGATGAATGAAAGCGCTGATCGCCCTGCTGTTGCTGGCCTGCTCTTTGGGGGCCTACGCGGCCATTGATACCTACGAATTCCAGAGCGAGGCCGAGCGCGAACGCTATCGGACCTTGACCGAGGAACTGCGTTGTCCCAAGTGCCAGAACCAGAACATCGCCGACTCCAACGCGCCGATCGCCATGGACCTGCGCCAGGAAATCTTTCGCATGCTCGAAGACGGCCGCAGCAACAGCGAGATCGTCGAGTATCTGGTTGATCGTTACGGCGAATTCGTTCGCTATCGCCCGCCCATCAATGCGCAGACCATCCTGCTCTGGTTTGGTCCGGCAGTACTGCTGCTGGTCGGCTTTGGTGTAGTTGCCGGTATCGTCATCCGCAAGCGCCGCGCCTCGGCCGAGCCCGCTGGCAAAACCCTGACCGAGGCTGAGCGTCAGCGCCTCGCCAATCTGCTGGATAACAAAGACTCATGATCGATTTCTGGTTCGGAGCCGCCGCCCTGTTGTTGGTGGCCCTGGCGTTTCTCCTGCTGCCCGTGGTGCGCGGTCGTCGCGCACAGACCGAAGAAGACCGTACCGCCCTGAACGTCGCGCTCTATGAAGAGCGCGTGCAGGAATTGTCCGCGCAGCGCGAAGCGGGCAGTCTGGAAACCGGACAATTCGATGTGGCCCGTGCAGAGGCGGCCCGCGAGCTGCTCGATGACACCGAGGGCGGTGAACTCAAGCGGTTCGGTGCGCTGGGTCGTGGATTGCCGCTGATTGCGGCGCTGCTGGTGCCGGTGGCGGGCATTGCGATGTACTGGCATTGGGGAGCGCTGGACCGCGTTCAGCTCGCGCGTGAGTTCTCCACCCAGCCGCAGACCATGCAGGAGATGCTCGCCCGCCTGGAGCGCGCGGTGGAGGTCCAGCCGGACAATGCCGAAGCCTGGTACTTCCTGGGCCGTACATACATGTCCCAGGAGCGGCCGGAGGAGGCTGCCCAGGCGTTCGAGCAGACCGTGCGACTGGCGGGTCGCCAGCCGGATCTGCTCGGGCAGTGGGCCCAGGCCTTGTACTTTGGCGGCGGCCGCCAGTGGACCGAGCAACTGCAGGAGATCACTCGCGAGGCACTGCATGGCGACCGCAACGAAACCACCACCCTCGGATTGATGGGCATTGCCGCCTTCGAGGAGCGCCGTTTTGCCGATGCGATGGAGTACTGGGGGCGACTGGTGGCCCTGCTGCCGGAACAGGACCCCTCGCGCGCCGCCATCCAGGGTGGAATCGAACGGGCCCGTGCGGAAATGGGCGAAGCGCGAGCGGATGATTCGGACGAAACCGTGGCTACCGAAACCCCGGTACTGGAACTGGAGGTCCAGCTGTCGCTGGCACCGGAAGTCCTGAAGGAAGTCAGGTCGGATGACACCGTGTTCGTCTTTGCCCGGGGCGCTGCCGGGCCGCCGATGCCGCTGGCGGTCAAGCGCTTGACAGTCGCCGAGCTGCCGACGACCGTGACCCTGAGTGATCGCGACGCGATGATGCCCGAGCTGCGGCTGTCCAATTTCGACCAGATCCGCCTTGCGGCTCGGATTTCGCGGGCGGGTGACGCCACGCGTGGGGAATGGCGCGGCGAAAGTGACGCCGTCACGCCGTCTGCCGGCGATACCCTGGAACTGTCCATTGATACAGCGGATACCCCATGAGGCCGGCCATGGTCATGCTGACCCCTAATCTCCCTGGCCGTGCTGCCCTGCGTGCCGGTGCCATCCTGGCGCTGGCCGCGCTGCTCACTGCCTGTGCCACGCCACACCGCCCAGCTTATGAACCGGTGCCGGTGCCCGCGCCGGCGCCGGAGAAGGTGCCGCCTGCAAGGCCAGGTCCGGTGATCGCCCCGCCGCCGGTGGAAAGGCCGCCTGCACCCTCTCGCCCGACGACCCAGCCCAGCCACCCACGGTATGCACCTCCGCCACATGTCGCGGCTCACTGGGACAATACGCTGGGTGTCTATGTCGTCCCCGGGCGCGATCTCTTCTATCGTGAGCGGCTGTACTACCGTCATCAGAATGGTTGGCTCTGCGCGCCGCACCCGGACGGTCCCTGGGAGCCCGTCGCGCTGCCGAGCGTACCGCCGGGGTTGCGCAACCGATAATGTCTGCCGAGTTAAAGTCCGCCGTGTTCAGGCCGATACATGCGTATCGACAGCTGGTGAGCGGTCACCAGTGACATCCGTCGCACGGCGGGCTCATCCCCGGAGTGGTAGTCAATGAACACAACTGTCCAACAACTCGTGGAAACCGGCAGTGCGCTGCGCGACGCGCTGCAGCGCCAGGACTGGACGGCGATTGGCGCGCTGGACCTGCACTGCCGACGGGCCGTGGAAGACGCTATGCGTGAGCCGCTGCGTGACGAGGAGAGCATGCGCCAGAGCCTCGAGGAGTTGCTCTCGCTGTACAACGAGATGGTTGCCCAGTGCCAGGCCGAGCAGCAGCGCGTCGCCGCTGAGCTGCTGCACCTGAACCAGTCCCGCCAGGGAGCCAAGGTCTACCAGCTGTTCGGTTGAGCAGCGCCGTGATCACTCCGTCTGTCTCCTCGGGGCGTTGTTCGGCTGGCTCTGACAAGGCCTACGTCATAAAATTGACCCCACTTCCTTTTTGGTCTTAACTAGGCGGCATTGCCCGTTGCGGTCGTCTTGTTGGCGTGAGCAAAGGTTCGTTCAGCCTGATTACGGATTGAATAGATGTGGCGTGAAAACAAGATCCTGTTGATCGACGATCATGGCGAGCGGCGCCGGGACATGGCGGTCATCCTGACCTTTCTCGGTGAAGAACACCTGGTGTGCTCCAGCGCCGAGTGGCAGCAGGTCGTCGATGGCCTGGCCAGTACCAGCGTGCTGGGCGTATTGCTCGGCCAGATCGACCGCAACGGCGGTTGTGTCGATCTGGTCAAGCAGCTGAACAAGTGGGACGAAAACCTTCCGCTGCTGTTGCTTGGTGAGAGCGTTCCCGGCGATTGGCCTGACGATATTCGCCGCAAGGTGCTGGCCAGCCTGGAGATGCCGCCGAGCTACAACAAACTGCTCGATTCCCTGCATCGTGCACAGGTCTACCGCGAAGTCTATGACCAGGCGCGCTCGCGTGGTGTCCAGCGTGAGCCCGACCTGTTCCGTAGCCTGGTGGGCACCAGCCGCACCATTCAGCATGTACGGCAGATGATGCAGCAGGTCGCCGATACCGAGGCCAGCGTGCTCATACTCGGCGAGTCGGGAACGGGCAAGGAGGTGGTGGCGCGCAACCTGCACTATCACTCCAAGCGCCGCAGCGGGCCTTTCGTGCCGGTCAATTGTGGTGCCATCCCGGCAGAACTGCTGGAAAGCGAACTGTTCGGCCACGAGAAGGGCGCCTTTACCGGTGCCATCACCTCGCGCGCCGGTCGTTTCGAGCTTGCCAATGGCGGGACCCTGTTTCTCGATGAGATCGGCGACATGCCGCTCAACATGCAGGTCAAGCTGCTACGGGTGTTGCAGGAGCGCACCTTCGAGCGGGTCGGCAGCAATCGCATGCAGGCGGCGGATGTGCGAATCATCGCGGCCACCCACAAAGATCTCGAGAAGATGATCGAAGAGGGGACCTTTCGCGAGGACCTCTATTATCGTCTCAACGTCTTTCCAATCGACATGCCGCCGCTGCGCGAGCGAGTCGAGGATATCCCGCTGCTGATCAACGAGCTCATCTCGCGCATGGAGCACGAGAAACGTGGTTCGATTCGTTTCAATTCCGCGGCGATCATGTCGCTGTGCAGGCACGACTGGCCTGGCAATGTGCGCGAGCTGGCGAACCTGGTCGAACGCATGGCGATCATGCATCCCTATGGCGTGATCGGCGTGATGGAGTTGCCCAAGAAGTTTCGCCACGTCGACGACGAAGACGAGCGCTACGCCAGCAGCATCCATGAGGAGATGGAAGAGCGTGCCGCGATCGCCGCGCCGGTCTCGAGCCACGAGGCCAACGCGCTGCTGCCTGAGGACGGTCTGGACCTCAAGGAGTATCTCGGCAATCTGGAGCAGGCGCTGATCCAGCAGGCACTGGACGATGCCGGGGGTGTGGTGGCCCGGGCTGCCGAGCGCCTGCGCATCCGTCGCACCACCCTGGTGGAAAAGATGCGCAAGTACGGCATGAACCGCCGGGACGACGACAACGACGGGGACTGATCCGGCCCCGTCGCGGCCTGTTGCCTCAGCGCACCAGGCCGAGGAATTCGCTGCGGGTCGCGGGGTTGTCGCGGAACTGGCCCAGCATGACCGAGGTGACCATCGATGAGTTCTGCTTTTCTACTCCCCGCATCATCATGCACATGTGCTGGGCCTCGATCACCACGGCGACCCCGGCAGCACCGGTGACCTGCTGAACCGCGTCGGCGATCTCCCGGGTCAGGTTTTCCTGGATCTGCAAGCGGCGAGCATACATCTCGACGATCCGTGCGACCTTCGACAGACCGAGCACCTTGCCGGCCGGCAGGTAGGCCACGTGCGCCTTGCCGATGAAGGGCAGCATGTGGTGTTCGCACAGCGAATACAGCTCGATGTTTTTAACCAGCACCATCTCGCTGTTGTCGGAGCTGAACAAGGCACCGTTGGTCACTTCTTCGAGGGTCTGATCGTATCCCTTGCAGAGATACTGCATGGCTTTGGCCGCACGCTTGGGGGTGTCAAGCAGCCCCTCGCGGCCAACGTCCTCGCCGAGCTGCTCGAGGATCGCAGTGTAGTGTTGTTCGAGGGACATGTAGGGAGTCCTGTCAATGTGCCGGTAATTGCGAGCGAGAAGGGTAGGGTCACTGCGCTTCTCTGGCAAGCCTCATCCGCACGGGCGCTACTCTTCGCGCCCTTCGAGCATGGTGCGCTTGAGCATCACGTAGAGCGCCCCGGTTCCGCCGTGGCGGGGTTGGCATGAGCTGAAACTGAGCACCTGGGGGTGCTGGCGCAGCCAGGTATTGACGTGACTCTTGATCAGGGGGCGCTTGCCATCGAGGCGCGCCGCCTTGCCGTGGGTCACCCGAACGCAGCGGATTTCGTACTTCGCCGCTTCGGCGAGAAAATCCCATAGTGTCTCGCGGGCACGCTCGACGGTCATCCCATGCAGGTCGAGACTGCCCTCAAAGGATATCTGGCCCGCCTTGAGCTTGCGCATCTGACTGTCCTGCACGCCATCACGCGCCCAGTAGAGTTCATCCTCGGCGCCCACATCGATCACGAACTGATCGGATAATCCGTCGATACGGGTCTGCTCAACCCGGGTGGTGGCATTCGCCCGCCGTCCCGCCAGGCGCTGGTTGTCCTGGCGTGGCTTTCCCGTGTCGGCGCGTTCGGTGCGGATGGGCTTGATGCCCGCGGTCGCGGCCTTGAACAGGGAAAAATCATCGTCGTCTTGCATGCTGCCTCCGGCCGTGAGGACGGCAGTTTAGCAAGGATCAGTTGCGCTTTTTCATCAGGTGCGGAGACATGCTGAGCCTGTTGGGCTGGCGCTGGATGCGCCGACAGCGACGCCAGCAGAGGCGTCCCACCCAGGCCAGCAGAAGGCCTGCCACCAGCATGACGATGCCGCCGTCGCGTTCGGCGCCGAATTCGCCCAGTGCGGCGCCCTGTCCCAGCAGTACCAAGGCGCCGACGAGCGCAAGCAGGACGCCGGCAAGCAGCATCAGCACACCAAGCAGGACGCCCAGCCGCAGTCGCCAGTTCTTGCGTTCCCGGTTGCGAAGACGACGGGCGTCGAAGCCCTCGGAAGATTTCATACCGGTTACCTCGCGATGATCTCGGGCTTGACCGGGCCGGCGGCGGTCGTGCCTGGTGAAGCCGTCATTGGCGAGTGTGCGTCTGCCGCAGGCCTGCGCCTGTCAGCGTACCGCGTTGGTGTCGGTGACGCAGGCGGCGAAGTTGTCGGCGAGTATCGCCATTTCAATGCGGTGGACTTCATCCGCGGCAAGGGTGCCACCTTCGAAGGGAAGGTCGCGCGTGGCGCAGGCGCGGTCCACCAGGGTACAACGGTAACCATAGTCCTTCGCCGCGCGAACCGTGGTGCTGATGCTCGAGTGGGTCATGAACCCGCAAACGATCAGGTCGAGGCGGCCTAGGGCCTGCAGCTGGTCGTGCAGGTCGGTACCGGCGAAGGCATTCGGCAGTCGCTTGCCAATCACGATCTCTCCAGGCCGGGGTGCTGCTTCAGGCATGATCTGGCCTCGCTGGCCCTGGGGGTCGAACAGGCCGCCAGTGATGCCCAGGTGGTGGACGTGCACGACAGGCGCTCCGACCTGGCGAGCCGACTCCAGCAACGCCGCGATTTCATCGAGCGAAGCCGCCAGTCCTGGCAGTTCGAGTACCCCGCCCCGGTATTCCTCTTGAACGTCGATGATCAGCAGCGTGGCGTTCGCCAGATGTGCCGGTGCGTAGGCTCGGCCGCTGAGCTGAAGCATGGTCTGTGGCTGGGACATTACTCGCTCCTTGATGCGTTACGGGGGCTGATTGTGGCTCCACTTTGTCGGCTTGTGAACCTTCCAGAGCGTTCCCGTGCATCCGTGTGCTTGGACCGCGCAGGAAAGCTGGCGATTCATCGGCTAGACTTGCCGATTTTCGCCGGAGCGACCGCCTTGATCTCCTCTGATTCTCGATTGCGTACCTTGCGTGACTACATCCGCTGGGCTGTAAGCCGCTTCGAGGCCGAACAGCTGTTTTTCGGCCATGGCACCGACAATGCCTGGGACGACGCCCGACAACTGGTGCTCGGCGCGCTGCACCTGCCCTGGGAGATTGCCGACAGCTATCTGGATTGCCGTCTCGAAACGGACGAATGCGAGCATCTGCAGGAGCTGCTGCGACGGCGTATCGAGGAGCGCGTGCCGACGGCCTACCTGATCGGCCAGGCGTGGTTCTGTGGTCTGCCGTTCCTGGTGGACGAGCGGGTACTGATTCCGCGCTCGCCCTTCGCCGAATTGATCGGCCATCGCTTCGATCCCTGGCTTCCCGTCAGACCCAGGCGAATCCTGGATCTGTGCACCGGCTCGGGCTGCATCGGTATCGCCAGCGCCTACCGTTTCGAGAACGCCGAGGTGCTGTTGGCCGATATTTCCTTCGATGCGCTGGAAGTGGCCAATCACAACATCGAGCAGCATGGGCTTGAAGAGCGTGTGCATACCGTGCAGAGCGATGGTTTCGACGGTCTGCCGGGCCAGCGTTTCGACCTGATCCTGTGCAATCCGCCTTACGTGGATGCCGAGGATTTTGCCGACATGCCGGGCGAATTCGTGCATGAGCCGGCCATCGCGCTGGCCTGTGGCGACGACGGGCTTGACCTGGTCCGCAGAATCCTGGCCGAGGCGGCCGACCACCTGACCGAACAGGGCCTGCTGTTCGTCGAGGTAGGCAATAGCCAGGTACATGTCGAGGCGCTGTATCCGGAAGTGGATTTTACCTGGATGGCCTTCAGCGAAGGCGGGCACGGGGTATTCCTGCTCGGCGCCGCCCAGTGCCGGCAGCATCAGGCATTGTTTGCCTCGCGGGTAACGCCGGACGGGGCGGAGGCCTCAGCGGGTGGCGATCCAGATCAGTAACCCGGCCTGGAATAGCGCAAAGGCAATCAGGCAGAGGATGGTGAAGCGCAGCGTACCGTCTTGCTGCTGAAAGCGAGTCACCCGCTCTTGCTGTCGACGTATCTGCGCATCCTGCTCGAGGAGCTGCTGGTTAGCCTGTTCCAGCATGAGGGCAGCGTCCTGCTGGCTGATCATCTGGACCTTTTCCTTGTTCCACCCGGCAAGGAGGGCGGCCACCGAGCGAGCCTGGCAAAACGGGGGCTGGTTCGCCTCGGTTGGTACTTCCAGCTCGAAACCCTGGGCAAGCAGGCAGTGGTCGCGACGTTGGCGCGCCTGGCCCTGCAGCGGCAGCACTGCAAGGGGGCAAGGCTCCACCCGGTAGTGAGGCCAGCGTTGCTGGGCCCAGCCGGCGGCCTGACCCAGCAGGAACCTGGCCAGCCCACGGTTGGGCAGGCTCAGCTGCAACCCCCGTTCGAGGCCGAAGCGTACGCTGCGCGTCCGATGGTCGATCCACAGTTCAAGCAGGTCATGGCCGCGTATGCCGGGGTTTCCGGGGATGCGGATGCTCAGGCGCAGCAGGCTTTCGGTTTCGGCATGCCGCTCCACCTGGCCGAACTCGACGAAGCGCAAGGGACGAGGACCTTCGCTGGCGGTGGTCTGCAGGGGTGCCAGGCGCAGCAGGGTCAGGCGTTCCGCAGGCAGGTCGGCCCAGGGATGCGGGGCGGTTTCGGTCGCTTCGACGGCGGGAGTGGCTTCGGTCATGATGTCGGTCTTGTCGGGTCCTTTCGGGGGGTATCGGCCGCAGGCCGGCTGTCCTGAGCCTCTGATGGAAGACTCGGTGGCCCGTGAGGGGCTGCCCATTGAAGGAAGCGGCCAGCACGGGATGAGTCGAGTATACTGCCGGGCCTTTCGATGAGGTCCTCGTGGAGCGTCCTGCATGTCCGGCAATACCTACGGCAAGCTGTTCACCGTCACCACCGCGGGCGAAAGCCATGGTCCGGCGCTGGTCGCCATCGTCGACGGCTGTCCGCCGGGCCTGGAGCTGTCCGTGGCCGACCTGCAGCGCGACCTGGACCGGCGCAAGCCGGGCACCAGCCGCCACACCACCCAGCGCCAGGAAGCCGACGAGGTCGAGATCCTGTCCGGTGTGTTCGAGGGCAAGACCACCGGCTGCCCCATCGGCCTGCTGATTCGCAACACCGATCAGAAGTCCAAGGACTACTCGGCAATCAAGGATCTGTTTCGCCCGGCGCACGCCGACTACAGCTATCACCACAAGTACGGGATTCGCGACTACCGCGGCGGTGGGCGTAGCTCGGCGCGCGAGACCGCCATGCGTGTGGCGGCCGGGGCCATCGCCAAGAAGTACCTGGCCCGTCTCGGCATCCAGGTGCGTGGCTACATGAGCCAGCTCGGTCCGATCGAAATCTCCTTCAAGAGCTGGGACAGCGTCGAACAGAACGCCTTTTTTTCGCCTGATCCGGACAAGGTCGCTGAACTGGAAACCTATATGGACCAGCTGCGCCGTGACCAGGACTCGGTCGGGGCGAAGATCACCGTGGTGGCCGAGGGCGTCCCGCCCGGGCTTGGCGAGCCGATCTTCGACCGACTGGACGCCGACCTGGCCCATGGGCTGATGAGCATCAACGCGGTGAAGGGTGTCGAGATTGGCGCCGGCTTCGCCAGCGTGGCCCAGCGCGGCACCGAGCACCGTGACGAGCTCACCCCCGAAGGCTTTCTCTCGAACAACGCCGGCGGCGTCCTTGGGGGCATCTCCTCGGGGCAGCCCATCGTTGCCCACCTGGCGCTCAAGCCCACCTCCAGCATCACCACGCCGGGACGCTCGATCGACATGGGTGGCCAGCCGGTGGAGTTGATCACCAAGGGCCGCCACGATCCCTGCGTAGGCATCCGTGCCACGCCCATCGCCGAGGCGATGATGGCCATCGTGCTGATGGACCAGTTGCTCCGCCACCGCGGACAGAATGCCGACGTGCGGGTGGAAACACCGGTGCTGGGGCAGCTCTGAAACACCGCGCCTGCAGCGCGAGGCTGAACGCTGGAGGCTGGACGATTATGGACCGCTTTTTCGTCCAGCCTCCGGCCCTGGGCGTCCGGCTTTCCCGCGTCGACCATGACTGACCGGCTTCCGTATTGGCGCCTCTCCGGCTTCTATCTCTTCTACTTCGCCCTGCTGGGTGCGACGGCGCCATTCTTCGGCCTGTATTTCGCGCACCTGGGGTTTTCCCCCGAACGCATCGGCGAGCTGCTGGCGATTCCCATGCTGATGCGCTGCGTGGCGCCGAACCTCTGGGGCTGGCTGGGTGACGTCAGTGGGCGACGCCTGGCCATCGTTCGTTTTGGTGCGCTCTGCACCCTGCTGTCCTTTGCACTGATCTTTGTCGAACGCAGCTTTGCCTGGCTGGCCCTGGTGATGGCGCTGCATGCGTTTTTCTGGCATGCGGTGCTGCCGCAGTTCGAGGTGATCACCCTGGCCCATCTGCGCGAGCAGGCGGCGCGTTACAGCCAGTTGAGGCTATGGGGGAGTGTCGGCTTCATCCTCGCGGTGTCCGGGCTTGGCATGCTGTTCGAGCGGCTTGGCATGCAGGCCTGGCCCTGGGCTATCGTGGCGATCATGAGCGGTATCCTTCTGGCCAGCCTCTGGGTGCCCAACGCCCAGCCCGAGGCGCGTTCCGACCGGCGCGCGCGCGGCGGCTTCATTCGCCAACTGCGCCAGCCGGGCGTGCTGGCTTTTTTTGCCTGTGTCGCGCTGATGCAGCTGTCCCATGGCCCTTACTACACCTTCATGAGCATCCATCTCGAAGCGCTGGGCTATGGCCGTGGTGTCATCGGATTGCTCTGGTCGCTGGGTGTACTCGCCGAGATCCTGCTGTTCATGGTGATGAGCAAGGTACTGGCGCGTTTCAGCCTGCGGGCGATCCTCTCCGCCAGTTTCGTGATCGCCGTGGTGCGCTGGCTGCTGCTGGGGCACCTCGCCGACGAGTTGGCCATCCTGCTGCTGGCGCAACTGATGCACGCCGCGACTTTCGGTGCCTTTCACGTGGCATCGATTCATTTCATCCAGCGCAGCTTCGCTGCCGGTCAACAGGGCCAGGGACAGGCACTGTACGCCACCCTCTCGGGCATCGGCGGGGCGCTGGGTGCACTTTATGCCGGCTACAGCTGGACGCGCCTCGGTCCCTCGTGGACTTTTGCCCTGGCCAGTCTGGCGGCGCTGGTCGCAGCCGTTATCATTGCCACTCGATTGAGCGAGGAACGGGCATGACTGCCACACGTGAACACTTGTCGCAGGCGATCATCAACGCCGGACGCTTTCTCTATGGCCGTGGCTGGTCGCCAGCCACCAGCAGCAACTATTCCGCCCGCCTGACCAGTGCCGAGGTGCTGCTGACCGTCTCGGGCAAGCACAAGGGCGAGCTGGGCATGGACGATCTGCTCGCGGTGGACATGGCCGGCCAGAGTCTCGAAGAGGGCAAGACGCCTTCCGCCGAAACCCTGTTGCATACCCAGCTGTATCGCTGGAAGCCGGAAATCGGCGCGGTCCTGCATACCCATTCGGTCAACGCGACGGTGCTGTCGCGCCTGTGCCTGAGCGATTCGCTGGTGTTTGCCGACTATGAGCTGCAAAAGGCCTTCAGAGGCATCACTACCCATGAAAGCCAGGTCGAAGTGCCCGTTTTCGACAACGATCAGGACATCGTGCGTTTGGCCGCCCGGGTGCAACCCTGGCTCGACAGTCATCCCGACTGCGTCGGCTACCTGATTCGCGGGCACGGGCTCTATACCTGGGGGCAGGGCATGCAGGACACGCTGCGACAGATCGAGGCGTTCGAATTTCTTTTCGAATGCGAACTGAAAATGCGAGCCCTGCAGGCCCGCTAGAGACCTACAAGCCCTGCAGTTGCAGTGGCGGAGACCTTACATGAGCTATCTCAGCGTCTATCACCAATCGTCCCCCGAGCAGCCGAGCAAGGTGCTCACCCATGTCGAAGACATCGCCTCGACCCTGGCTGAGGTCGGTGTGCGCTTCGAGCGTTGGCAGGCGGCCGCACCGATTGCTCCGGGTGCGAGCCCGGAAGAGGTGATTGGCGCTTACCGTCACGAGATCGACAAGCTGATGAGCGAGCGCGGCTATGTCACGGTAGATGTGATCAGTCTGGATCGCGATCACCCGCAAAAGGCTGAACTACGCGCCAAGTTTCTCGAGGAGCACCGCCATGCCGAGGACGAAGTACGTTTTTTCGTGGCAGGGCGCGGCTTGTTCACCCTGCACATCGGGGACTACGTCTATAGCGTGCTGTGCGAGAAGAACGACCTGATCTCGGTGCCGGCGGGTACGCCACACTGGTTCGACATGGGAGAGAACCCCCATTTCGTCGCCATCCGCCTGTTCAACAACCCCGAGGGTTGGGTCGCCCAGTTTACCGGCGAGGACATCGCAGGCCGTTTCCCGCGGCTGGAGGACTGAGCAAATGGCGGTAAAGGCGATCCTGACCGACATCGAGGGCACCACCAGCGCCGTGAGTTTCGTCTTCGACGTCCTGTTTCCCTATGCCCGGCGACATCTTCCGGGTTTTGTTCGCGAACGGGCCGGGACCCCGGAAGTAGCGGCGCAGCTGGATGCTGTGCTGGGCGAAAGTGGCGAGCCCGGCGTCGACCTCGATCGGGCGATCGACATTCTGCTGCAATGGATCGACAGCGACCGCAAGGCGACCCCCCTGAAAGCGTTGCAGGGCATGATCTGGCAGCAGGGCTACGAGGCCGGCGAACTCAAGGGGCATGTCTACCCCGACGCGGTGAAGGCCCTGCAGGCCTGGCATGGCGAGGGATACGGGCTTTATGTGTATTCCTCTGGTTCGATCCAGGCGCAGAAGCTGATCTTTGGCTGTTCGGAAGCCGGCGATCTCACATCGCTGTTTTCAGGCTATTTCGACACCACCTCCGGCCACAAGCGCGAGGCCGCTTCCTACCGGCGTATCGCCGAGACGATCGGGGTGCCGCCCGGGGATGTGCTGTTTCTCTCGGACGTGGTCGAGGAACTCGACGCCGCAGCCGAGACCGGCATGAAGACCTGTGGCCTGGCGCGCCAGGGCGGCGAGTTGGCAGGCCATCCGACGGTGACAGCCTTCGACACCATCTATCCGGCGAGCTTCTGAATTCCTGAACCCGTTCCGTTCCTGTGCATCGTACCCATAAGCCCGGTGTGAAACTGCGGTTGATCCGCTTTGCACCGGGCATTCCTGCACAAGAGAGGTAAAGGTTATGGAAGCGTTTGGCGGATTTTTCGGCCTGCTCATTCTCGCTTTGAACATCTGGGCGATTGCCAATGTGGTGCGCAGCTCCACCGACACCGGCAAGAAGGTCCTGTGGGTACTGCTGATCCTGATCATGCCGGTCATTGGCCTGATCATCTGGGGATTCATGGGGCCACGAGGGATCAATGTGGATGACCGCGACCGCGTCAGCTGACAGCCATGGGGCTTGCAAGCGAGTGGCTGGCATATCTGGTGATCGTGCTGGACGTGCTGGCCATCGTGCATGTCTGCATGAGCCGGATAGGCACCGGTCGCAAGGTGGTCTGGAGCCTGGTCATCATCCTCTTGCCGGTGGTGGGGTTGGTGATGTGGGTCATGGCGGCGATGCATTACAAGAAGGTCCGCCTGTGAAGGGGCAGGCGACTGTTCTTGTGTTTCCTGCGGGCTCTGGCGGTTGCCGGGCTCTAGCGCTGGGGTGAGCTGCCGCGGACAAAGGGCATCGAGCGCGCCCCTTTGCGCGTTGCCCTGGCTCCGCCCTCCAAGGGTGCTGGCCAGGGTGCCGACGCCCTAGCCGCCTCTGGCATAGGCATGCCAGAGATGGATGGCAGCATACCCCCGGTAGGGTCTCCATGATTCGGCGCGGCTGGTCAGTTCGCGGACGCTGAGCCCCCGCGGCCCCCATAGCGGCGCCTTGATCAGCCCCAGGTCGGACGCGGGGAAGGCGTCCGCTTCGCCAAATCCGCGCAAGGCGATGTACTCGGCGGTCCAGGGCCCGATGCCAGGCAGTTCGCACAGGCGCCTGACAAAGGCCTCGTGTCCTTCATCGGCGTGCAGCTCCAGGGCGCCATCGGCCACTGCTGCGGCCAGGCCCTGCAGGGCGGCAAGTCGCTTGGCGGGCATGCCGATCTTGTCCAGGGTGGCGCCGGCGATCGCCTGTGCCGTGGGGAACAGCCGGGTCAGCAAAGGCATCTGGGGATCGCTCAGCGGTTCGCCCAGGCGATCCACCAGTCGGCGGGTGATGGTGACCGCGGCCTTGACCGAAACCTGCTGCCCGATGATGGCACGAACTGCCTGCTCGAACGGATCGAACGCAGCCGGCAGGCGCAGCCCCGGATGGGCCGCCACCTGGGCCCCGAGCGCCGGGTCGGCAGAGAAGTGTCGCACCAGCTCCGCCGGGTCCCGGTCCAGATCGAACATCTTGCGCACGCGCGCACTGATGACCAGTTCCTCGGCACGTACCGAATCGCTGAGCCGTAGGATCAGTGCTGGACGCTCGGCCAGGGGCTGCACCGCGAGCCAACCCGGATTGCCGTTGACATGCAGGGTGCGGCTGTAGGCGGTCTCGTCGAGCTTCTCGACGCCAGGCAGCAGGCGCAGGGCGAAATGTTGCTGGAATTGTCCCCAGTCCCAGGGCGGTTGATAGGGGAGGTGGATCAGGCGACTCATCTGTTTACCCAAGGTGGAATGGCGGCCCGCCGGTGGTTCCTGTCATCCAGCTCGTCGTAGAATGCCGGGCCTTTGCGTGGGCGCTTCGATGCGCTTTGGACCTTCCAAGACGGGATATAGCATGCGTGACTATCAGGAAACCCTCTACGAGGGATACGGCCAGCGGTTTCAGGTCGACAAGATGCTGCATGAGGTACGCACCGGACATCAGCATCTGGTGATATTCGAAAATGCCCGCATGGGCCGCGTCATGGCGCTGGATGGGGTGATACAGACCACCGAGGCCGACGAATTCATCTATCACGAGATGCTCACCCACGTACCGCTGTTCACCCATGGGTTGGCGCGGCGGGTGCTCATCATCGGTGGCGGCGATGGCGGCATTCTGCGTGAAGTGGCCAAGCATCGCGACGTCGAAAGCATCACCATGGTGGAGATCGATGGCACCGTGGTTGAGATGTGCAGGGAATTCCTGCCCAACCACTCCAAGGGTGCCTTCGACGATCCACGATTGAATCTGGTGATCGACGACGGCATGCGCTTCCTCACCAGTACCGAGGAAACCTTCGACGTCATCATTTCCGACTCCACCGATCCCATCGGTCCGGGGGAGGTGCTGTTCTCGGAAAACTTCTACCAGGCCTGCCGTCGTTGCCTGAACGTGGGCGGGATTCTGGTGACCCAGAACGGCACGCCTTTCATGCAGCTCGGCGGGGTGCAGAGCACTGCGCAGCGCATGAACGGACTTTTCGCTGACTGGCATTTCTACCAGGCGGCAGTGCCCACCTACATTGGCGGCGCCATGACTTTTGCCTGGGGCGCCTGCGACAGCGAAAGCCGCAAGTTGCCACTGAGCACGCTGCGCCAGCGCTATGCGGGTAGCGGAATCCTCACCCGGTACTACAATCCCGAAGTGCATCAGGGCGCCTTTGCGCTGCCGCAATATGTCCTGCAGGCCATTCGCAAGGCATCCAACGACTGACCGAGCGCGCCCCTGCCGGGCGTGCTGCGCTGGCTGATCCTGTCTCAGGTCAGCACGAACGCCCTCAAGGCTGGCATGGTCTCAATGTCAGTACTGTCAGCCTCGACATCTCGCCGGACCGAGCGGTCGAGGCGCTCCGGTTTGGTGCAGCCTTGTGCACCTTCCTGAAGGTTAGTGCTACAAAGCTGTGCGCTGTCCCTTTCACGACAACGCTCCGCCGGGCGCAGGAAGAAGCATGCGAATGGCATATTCCTTGCGTCGACTAAGGGATTCCGAGGGCTAGGAGTTGGGCATGAGTCGCAGTTTTTACAATGAGATGTACGACGCGAACGGGGAGTGCCGCCCCCATTATCGGGCATTCGCTCAATGGTTGGCCGAAACACCACCGGAATTGCTGGCTCAGCGTCGCCGCGAGGCCGACCTGCTGTTTCACCGCGCCGGTATCACCTTCACGCTTTACGGTGACGAGCAGGGCACCGAGCGCCTGATCCCCTTCGACATCATTCCGCGCAGCATTCCGGTCAGTGAGTGGCGCATGGTCGAGGCGGGTTGCCTGCAGCGCGTGCAAGCGCTGAACATGTTTCTCGACGACCTCTACCACGACCAGCGCATCCTCAAATCCGGACTGATCCCACCAGAGCAGGTCCTGGCCAACGATTGCTACCAGCTCGCCATGCAGGGGCTGGATCTTCATCGCAACGTCTATGCCCACATTGCCGGCGTCGACCTGGTGCGCGACGGCGACGGCACCTACTACGTGCTCGAAGACAACCTGCGCACGCCCAGTGGCGTCAGCTACATGCTCGAAGACCGCAAGATGATGATGCGGCTGTTCCCCGAGCTGTTCGCTGCCCAGCGCATCGCGCCGATCAACCATTACCCGGCGCTGTTGCTCGAAACACTCAAGAGCGCCAGCCCGATGGATAATCCATGCGTCGTGGTGCTGACCCCGGGCCGCTACAACAGCGCCTATTTCGAGCACGCCTTCCTGGCGCGCGAAATGGGGGTGGAGCTTGTGGAAGGGGCTGACCTCTTCGCCCGCGACAACCGCATCTACATGCGTACCACTGCCGGTGCGCGCCAGGTGGACGTGATCTACCGCCGCGTGGATGACGCCTTCCTCGACCCTCTCGCATTCAACCCCGACTCCATGCTGGGTGTCCCAGGCCTGCTGGCCGCCTACCGCAGTGGCAATCTGGTGCTGGCCAACGCCATCGGTACCGGCGTGGCCGACGACAAATCGATCTACCCCTACGTGCCGGACATGATCCGCTTCTACCTGAGCGAGGAGCCGATCCTGGCCAACGTGCCCACCTGGCAGTGCCGCAAGCCGGAGGACCTGTCCCATGTGCTGGCCCACCTGCCCGAGCTGGTGGTCAAGGAAACCCAAGGCTCCGGCGGCTACGGCATGCTCGTCGGTCCGGCCGCGACCCAGGCGGAGCTCGAGAGTTTTCGCGCCCGCTTGCAGGCACGCCCGGAGCTGTATATCGCCCAGCCCACCCTGTGCCTGTCGACCTGCCCGACCTTTGTCGAGAGCGGCATCGCGCCGCGGCACATCGACCTTCGGCCCTTCGTACTCACCGGCAAGGAAACCCGGCTGGTCCCCGGCGGTCTGACCCGCGTGGCGCTGCGTGAAGGCTCGCTGGTGGTGAATTCGTCGCAGGGCGGCGGAACCAAAGATACATGGATTGTGGAGGACAGCGAATGCTGAGCCGTACTGCCGACGACCTCTACTGGATGTCGCGTTACCTGGAGCGGGCGGAAAACCTCGCGCGGATGCTGGACGTGAGCTATTCACTGTCGCTGATGCCGCAGAGCGGCCGCGGCGACGGGCTCGACGAACTGGCCATGCCCCTGCTCATCACCGGTACCCAGGATGAATACCTGCGCCGTCATGGCCAGCTGCATGCCGACCGGATGCTGCACTTCTTCGCCTTGGACGCCGAGAATCCGGCGAGCGTCTTCAACTGCCTCGGGGCGGCCCGGGTCAGCGCCCATGCCGTGCGTGGGCGTATCACTGCCGACATGTGGGAAAACATCAACGCCAGTTGGCTGGAGATCCGCACCATCTCCGAACAGGGACTTGGCCGCTACGGCACCACCCGCTTCTGCGAGTGGGTCAAGGAGCGTTCCCATCTATTCCGCGGCGCCACGGTCGGCACCATCATGCGCAGCGACGCCTCGCGGTTCATTCGCCTGGGCACCTTCATCGAGCGCGCCGATAACACCCTGCGGCTGCTGGATGCGCGCTACGAGCTGCTCGGCGAGGACAGCGAAGACCCGGATGACCGTTCCGCCCGCGCTTACTACCAGTGGAGCGCCTTGCTGCGGGCTCTTTCCTCGTTCGAGGCCTTCGCCGAGCTCTACCGGGGCTCGCCGCGCGCGCGCAAGGTGGCCGAGATGCTCTTGCTGCGTGAAGAGGTCCCGCGCTCACTGCGCGCCTGCCTGGAGGAGTTGCATTCGATTCTCGCCAGTCTGCCTGGCGACAACGGTCGGCCTGCCCAGCGGCTGGCGGCGGAAATGGAAGCGCGGGTTCGCTATACCGTGATCAACGAGGTATTCGAGCAGGGCATGCATGACTGGATCACCGAGCAGATCGATACCCTCGGGCGGTTGGGTAACGCTATCCACAGTTCCTACCTGGAGATCGCATGAGAATCTCGATCAGCCATGACACCACCTACCTCTACGAGCACAAGGTTCGCGGCAGCATCCAGTACCTGCGCCTCACGCCGCACGAAAGCACCCGTCAGCATGTGATCCAGTGGGACCTGGACCTGCCGCGCCCGGTGCGGCCGCAGTTGGACGCCTATGGAAACATTCTGCATGTGCTGTCCATGGACGAGCCGCACAACCAGATCCTCATCCATGCCCGCGGGTTGGTGGAGATCGACGTCAACTGCGAGGCCGAGGGCTACGATGGCTCACCGCTGCCCTTCCTGCGCTTCACGCCGCTGACTCAGCCGGACGATGCCCTGCGCCTGTTTGCCGCGCGCAATACCGCTGGCAAGCGAACTCGCGGCGCGCTGATCGACCTGATGATGGCGCTGCGCGAGCACATGTCCTACACGCCTGGCTCCACCGGCGTCGAGAGTACTGCCGCCGAGGCCTTTGCTGGCCGCGCCGGGGTCTGCCAGGATCACAGCCATGCCTTCCTCGCCTGCGCCCGCAGCCTCGGCATTCCGGCGCGCTACATTTCCGGCTACCTGTTCACCGACGATGCGGAGCATCTGGCCAGCCACGCCTGGGTCGAGGCCTGGGTTGAGGATGCCTGGTACAGCTTTGACGTGACCAACGGCCTCGCCAGACCGGAGCGGCACCTCAAGCTGGCGGTGGGCCAGGATTATCTGGATGCCTGCCCGATCCGTGGGGTGCGGCGTGGCGGCGGGGTCGAGCGAATGCATGCGAAGGTGCTGGTGTCGCCTGGAGAAGTGCATATCCAGGAGCAGTAGCAGGGCAGGTTTCGCGGGTGAGGCCGGCAGACGACCGGAATACGGTTTTCATTGACGCCATATCGACGGCGCTGGGTGAGTACAGTATGGTCTGCCTGCTTAATTCTCCCCCTCCAAGAGAACGACACGTGTCATGACTTACTGCGTCGCCATGAACCTGACCGATGGACTGGTCTTCGTCTCTGATTCCCGCACCAACGCGGGCGTCGACCACATCGCCACGTTTCGCAAGCTCTATGTTTTCGGAACGCCCGGTGAGCGTCTCATCGTCCTGCAGACGGCCGGTAACCTGGCGTCTTCGCAGTCGGTCGTGAACCTGCTGAGGCAGCGACTGCATACCGACCATCCGAATCTGCTCAGCGTGCAGACGCTGTTCGAGGCGGCGCGCGTGGTGGGCGACACGATACGGGAGATCACTCACCATGACGGCACCCAGGCGGCCGGCACAGGCATTGACCTCAGCTGCTCCTTTCTCGTCGGAGGGCAGATCAAGGGGGAATCCACGGCCCTGTTCAACGTCTATCCCCAGGGCAATTTCATTTCATCCACGCCGGACACGCCGTACTTCCAGATTGGCGAGAGCAAGTACGGCAAGCCGATCCTGGACCGGGCGCTGCGCCATGACTCGGACCTGGAACAGGCCCTACGCTGCGCACTGATCTCTTTCGATTCCACGATTCGCAGCAACCTGTCGGTTGGCATGCCGCTGGATCTACTGGTCTACCGCAAGGACAGCCTGCTGGTGCCGGCCGGTTATCGAGTCCAGGAAGGCGATCCCTATTTCGCCGGCGTGCGCGAGCAGTGGTGCAACGGCCTGCGTGATCTGCTCTCGCAACTGCCGGGTACCCCAGACGCCTATATGACCTAGGCCTCTCGGGTGGCTTCCTCTGGCCTGGCGTTCGGCTGCGCGCTGGGCTTATGCTGGACGTGCCGATGCACGGCACCGAACCAGAGCGAGCTTGGAGGGTTTCTAATCTAATGATCAGGACTCCATTCATCTCACGTGAGGAGGTTCACGATGGCTACCACCCTGACGGACGATGTCAGCAGCACCGTTCTACGCCGGATGAAGGAAGGTGGTTTCGATTTCGCGCGAGCTCATCCCATCGATTTTTACGCCATCCTTCCCGATGAGGACTGCGCACGCGAGGCCGCCAGCCAGTTTCGCGGCGAATCCACCAATGCCCAGGTATTTCCTCGTGAGGAAGGCGGTTGGAATCTGCAGGTCAGCAAGATCATGTATGCCACCTACAATGGAATCGGCGAATTCGAGCATGACCTCGAAGAGTTGGTAGAGCCGCTCGGCGGCGTCATCGATGGCTGGGGCGTGACACAGGAACTCGCCGGGGATTTCTAACCCATCGCCAGGCCGCCCTGCAGGGCTTCGTCCCAGGGCGGCGTAGGGCCGAAACGCTTCTTGAGGAAATCCAGCAGTACCCTGATGCGCGGGTCGGCTTCCCGCGTCAGGCGCAGGGCATGAATGCCGCTGGGCTCAGGCGGCGGCAGGCCCTTCTCGCAAAACAACGCCAGCAACTTTCCTTCGCACAAGGCGTCGCTGATCAACCAGGTCGGCAGGTGAGCGATGCCCAGGCCTGCCAGGGTACCGGCGAGCAGCGCCTCGGCATTGTTGGCCACCAGGCGCAGGCGATGGGGCCTGACCATCCGCTCGCGTCCTGCCACCTCGAAGCGCCAGGCGTGGGGAGGCGCCAGGGTGTCCCAGTCCAGTCCGTCATGTCCGGGCAGTTCGCCAGGATCGGCGGGCCGGCCACGCCGGGCAAGGTAGTCCGGGCTGGCGCAGACGATGCGAACCATGGGGGCCAGTGGCGTGGCGAAGAGTCGGGTGTCCGCCAGAGGTCCGATACGCAGCACCAGGTCCACTTCTCCCAGATGATCGCCGCGCAGGTCGACAAAACTGTCGATCAGCCGCAGCTGGATGTCGATCCCCGGGTACAGTCCGAGAAACTCGGCGAGCACGGGTGCCAGATGACGTCGGCCAAAGGGTGTCGGCGCATCGATGCGCAGGCTGCCTTCCATGGCCTGCGTCTGGGACCCGATCTCCGCACGTGCCAGACGCAGCTCGCCGACGATGCGCCGCGCGCGGCTGGCAAAGGCCTGCCCAGCGGGAGTGGCGCGTACCTGGTGGGTGGTGCGGCTGAACAGTTGACAGTCCAGCGCGTCCTCCAGCGCGGCAACGCGGCGGGCCACGGATGAGGGGGTGATGCCAAGACGACGAGCCGCGGCCGAAAAGCTGCCGAGTTCGACGACACTCAGGAACAGTTCCAGCTGGTCACCCAGTGCATCAGGTTGCATGAAAGGTCTCGCTTGTGCAGATCAGGCAAAACCATTTTGCTTGGTTTTGCGTTTCGCCGCGAGACGTCGCTGGCTAGAGTGCAGCCTCGATATCACAGGGTGTGCGCTCTTGGAACTTCTCTATGTATTGCTCGGCCTGTGTCTGGGGGCGCTCGGGGGAATGTTTGGCATTGGCGGTGGCTTGATTGCCATCCCGGTGCTCGGTGTTTTCTTTGGTCTGGACCAGCAGATCGCGCAGGGCACTGCACTGGTGATGGTGGTGCCCAATGTGATGCTGGCGCTGTGGCGCTACCACCAGCGCAATCGTATCGATCTGCGGCATGTCCTGGCCCTGGCGTTGCCAGGGTTTTTGCTGGCGATCCTGGGCTCGCTGGTTGCGGTATCGCTGGATGCCGAGCGGATGCGCAGCGGTTTTGTGGTCTTTCTCGTGGCTCTGGCGGCCTACAACCTGTTCCGCGTGTTCTGGCAGGCGCCGCGGCGGGCGACGGGGCTGGCTGAACGCTGGCCCTGGCTGACTCTGGTGGGTGCCGGCTCAGGGTTTTTCGGCGGGCTGTTCGCCGTCGGGGGCTCGGTGATTGCCACTCCCTTGTTGACGTCATTGTTCGGCGCCAGCCAGGTGGTCGCCCAGGGGCTTGCGCTGTCCCTGGCAGCGCCAAGCACCACGGTGGCCTTGGTGACTTACGGCCTGCACGGCGAGGTGCTGTGGTCGGTTGGCCTGGCGCTGGCGGTCGGCGGCCTGCTGAGCATCAGCCTGGGCGTGCGCCTGGCGCATGCGATGCCCGAGGCGGTGTTGAAATGTCTGTTCAGTGCCTTCCTGCTGGTCAGCGCGTTTCTTCTGCGATGAATCTCGGCCGGTGCTGGCGTTCGCCACGTTCATGCAGGCGAATCTCACGGCGGGCACTGCGCGCCAGCCGAACGCTGAGCATGAGCGCCGCGCAGGTCAGGCCGCCGATCAAGCCTTGCCACAGGCCACGCGGCCCGCTGGCCTCGCCCAGCCAGTCGGTAAGACCGAGGACGTAGCCAAGAGGCAGGCCGACGCCCCAGTACGCCAGCAGGGTGAGCAGCATCGTCACCCGGGTGTCCTGGAAGCCGCGCAAGGCCGCCGCGGCGATAACCTGCACGCCGTCGGAGAACTGAAACAGCGCCGCATAGAAGAGCAGCGTCGCGGCGATCGCGATCACTTCCAGATCCGTGGTGTAGATGCGTGCAATGGGTTCGCTGAACAACAAGATGAGGCTGGCCGAACAGCACGCGTAACCCAGCGCCAGCACCATGCCCAGTCCGGACACGAAGCGAGCATCGCGGGGCTTCTGGCGTCCCAGTGCCTGCCCGACGCGAACCGTGACCGCCATGCCCAGCGACAGCGGAATCATGAAGATCAGCGAGGTGAAGTTGAGGGCGATCTGATGACCTGCCACTACCGTAGCGCCAAGGCCGGCGATCAGTAGGGCGATCACCGAAAAGATGCTGACTTCAGCGAAGACCGCGATGCCGATGGGCAGGCCGATCGCCAACAATGACCTCAGGGTCGGCAAATGCGGCCAGTCGAAGCGGGCGAACAGGCGGCTGGGCTTGTAGTAGGCGGCCCGGCGCGTCCAGAACAGCATGCCCAGCAACATGAACAGCATGACCAGTGCCGTGGCCCAGCCACAGCCGACGCCGCCCATGGCGGGAACCCCGAGCTTGCCATAGATGAATATGTAGTTGAGCGGAATGTTCAGCAACAATCCCAGCAGCCCCAGCACCATGCTTGGCCTGGAGTGTCCCAGCCCGTCGCTGTAACTGCGCAAGACCTGGTACAGCGCAACGGCGGGAAAGCCCAGGGCCACCGCTCTCAGGTAGGCCATGGTGGGCTCGACCAGCGATTGCTCGACGCCCATCAGGTCCAGCACCGGCTCGGCGTTCCACAGCAGGGCGGCGCACAGCGAGCCGATGCCCAGGCCCATCCACAATGCCTGGCGCACCAGCGGGCCGATGGCCTCATGCTGCGCGGCACCGTAGCGCTGGGCGACTTTTGGCGTGGTCGCCAGCACCACGCCTGTCATCAACAGGAATATTGGCACCCAGAGCGAATTGCCCAACGCCACCGCGGCCAGATCGTGCGGCCCGACGCGCCCGGCCATCAGGGTGTCGACAAAGCCCATGGCAGTATGGGCCAGCTGGGCGATCATGATCGGCAGGGCAAGCAGGAAGAGGGCGCGCAGCTCGGCGCGAACCCGTCCGAGGCGGGCCTCGGTGAGCATCGGCGTTATTCCTGTCCTGAAAAAGCCGGCAAGTCTACGCTCGTGCAGAGGCGTTCGAAAGGGACCTGGAAGCTCGACGGTGCCTGACGTCCCGATCGGAAAGCTGATCGATGCGTCAGGGTCGCGGCGGGCCATGGCAGGCCGATACACTGTGCGCAACTGGAGTGGAGTGTCCCATGCGAATCCTGGCTGATGAAAACATCCCGTTGGTCGAGGCCTTTTTTGGCGGCTTCGGCGAGATCCGTCGAATGGCGGGACGGGCGATCGATCATGCGGCGCTCGAGGGCTGCGACGCACTGCTTGTGCGTTCGGTGACCCAGGTCGATCGCGCCCTGCTTGAAGGCACCCCGGTGCGCTTTGTCGGCACCTGCACCATTGGCACCGATCACCTGGACCTGGGGTACCTGGAAGAGGCCGGCATCGCCTGGTCCAGCGCACCAGGGTGCAACGCCCGCGGTGTGGTCGACTATGTGCTCGGCAGCCTGCTGGCGCTTTCGGAACGCACCGGCCAGGCGCTGGCGTCGCGCCGCTATGGCATCGTCGGCGCCGGGCAGGTCGGAGGGCGGCTGGTGGCGGTGCTGCAAGGGTTGGGCTGGAACGTCCGGGTCTGTGATCCGCCCCGCCAGGCGAGGGAGGCGGGCGACTTCGTCGAGCTCTCGGAAATCCTCACCTGCTGTGACGTCATCAGCTTGCACACGCCGCTGACCCAGCTGGGCGGGCACGCCACCTACCATCTGCTCGACGAGGCCAGGCTGGCGCAGCTGCCGCCTGGCGCCTGGCTGATCAATGCCAGCCGTGGCGCGGTGGTCGACAACGCCGCGCTGCGACATCTGTTGCCGCAGCGGCCTGATCTCTGCGCTGTGCTCGATGTCTGGGAGGGCGAGCCGGAGGTGGACCCTGGCCTGGCGGCACTCTGTCAGTTGGTGACACCGCACATTGCCGGCTACAGCCTCGAGGGCAAGCTGCGCGGCACTGCCCAGGTCTACGCGGCCTTCTGTCGAGCTCAGGGCCTGTCGCCCGCGGTTTCGCTGGATCAGCTGATGCCGGCGCCTGCTCTCCGGGGGCTGACCTTCGGCGGTAACGTTCGCCCCGACGAGCTGTTCGCCACGCTGTGTCGAGCCGTGTATGACCCTCGCCGGGACGATGCCGATTTTCGCCGGACGTTGGGCGGGGATCCCGCTGCCAGGCGCCTGGGCTTCGATGCATTGCGTCGGGATTATCCGGTCCGCCGCGAGATCACCGGTCTCCAGGTGCATCTGGAAAAGGCCGATCCCCGGCTCGTCGCGGTGGTGCGGGCGCTCGGGGCTGGCCTCGGCTGAAGGGCGGCGGATGCAATTTGGTGGCTGCTTCGCTAGGATTACCCCCTTCCTTGCTTCAGCCGCGACGGTGATATGAGTTATCAGGTTCTCGCTCGAAAGTGGCGTCCGCGCTCGTTCCGCGAAATGGTCGGGCAGACCCATGTGCTCAGAGCCCTGATCAATGCTCTGGACAACCAGCGGCTGCACCATGCCTACCTGTTCACCGGTACCCGGGGGGTGGGCAAGACCACCATCGCGCGCATCATCGCCAAGTGCCTCAATTGCGAAACGGGCATCAGTTCGACGCCGTGTGGCCAGTGCTCGGTATGCCGGGAGATCGACGAGGGGCGTTTCGTCGACCTGATCGAGGTGGACGCGGCCAGCCGCACCAAGGTCGAGGACACCCGCGAACTGCTCGACAACGTGCAGTACGCGCCGACCCGCGGCCGCTTCAAGGTGTACCTCATCGATGAGGTGCACATGCTTTCCAGTCATTCCTTCAATGCCCTGCTGAAGACGCTGGAAGAACCGCCGCCTCACGTGAAATTCCTCCTCGCGACCACCGATCCGCAGAAGCTGCCGGTCACGATTCTTTCGCGCTGCCTGCAGTTCGCCCTGAAGAACATGCCGCCGGAGCGGGTCGTCGAGCACCTGGCCCATGTGCTGGGGCAGGAACAGATCCCCTTTGACGAAGATGCGCTCTGGCTGCTGGGGCGCGCCGCCGACGGTTCCATGCGCGATGCCATGAGCCTGACCGACCAAGCCATCGCCTTTGGCGACGGCAAGGTGAGCGCGGCGGACGTGCGCTCGATGCTGGGCACGCTGGACCATGGCCAGGTCTACGAGATCCTCGAGGCGCTGCTTGACGCTGACGCCAGGGCGCTGCTCGACGCTATACGCCAATTGGCTGCGCAGGGTCCGGACTGGGGCGGGGTGTTGGCGGAAATGCTCAATGTCCTGCACCGGGTCGCCATCGCGCAGTTGCTGCCTGATGCGGTCGACAACGGACAGGGCGACCGAGAGCCTGTGCTGGCCTTGGCCCAGGCGCTGCCTGCCGAGGACGTGCAGTTCTACTATCAGATGGGCCTGGTGGGTCGACGCGACTTGCCGCTGGCGCCGGACCCGCGTAGCGGCTTCGAGATGGTGATGCTAAGGATGCTCGCCTTCCGCCCCGCCGACAGCACGGCGGCGCCACGAACACCGTTAAAGCTCTCAGGGATCAGCCCGGCCACGCCTGACTCCCCAGCCCGCCCGGTGGCCAGCACGCAGCCCGAGCGGGAGCCGGCAAGGCTTGCGTCTGTACAGCCACTGCGGGATTCTCAGCCTGAGCCTGAGCCTGAGCCGGCAACGCCGAGTGCGGACACGCCGCCCGCTGCGGTCGCTACTGGCGGGGAGGTGGTCGAGAAGATCGATCTGCCCTGGCACGAGCCGCCAGTTTCAGCGCCGGTGGCCGCGGAGCGCCCGCTTGAACCCGTTATCGCTGCCGATCATCAGGCATCGGTGGTGCTGGTCGAGGAGCCCGACGACGAAGAGCCGCCGCTTACCGATGAAGACTATTTCCAGGTCGAGACACAGGCCGAGGCCTACCTCGACGCCTTCCAGGAGGAGCGGCTCGATCCTGATGTGCAAGCTGAACCTGCCCTGGCTGCCCAACCCGCCAGTGGCCTGGCTGCCGAGTGGATCGCCTTGCTGTCCCAGTTGGGGCTTGGCGGTCTGACCGGCAGCATCGCCGCCAACTGTACGCTGGCCGCTGTCGACGGCGATCACTGGTTGCTGCATCTGGATCCGGACCACAGCGCCTTGTTCAATGCGACCCAGCAGCGGCGAATTGGCGAGGCCCTGAACGGGTATCATGGCCGCTCGTTGCAGTTGGACATTCAACTGGTCAAGCCGCAGCAGGAAACCCCGGCCCAGGCCGCGGCGCGCAAGCGGCTCGAGCGCCAGCGGTCGGCCGAAGCCTCGATTCAAGGCGACCCGCTGGTGCAGCAGCTCATGACGCAATTTTCCGCTGTCATACGCGAAGGCACCATCGAACCGATAGAACACATCGAACCCTGAGGATGATTCCATGATGAAAGGTGGCATGGCTGGCCTGATGAAACAGGCGCAACAGATGCAGGAAAAAATGCAGAAGATGCAGGAAGAGCTGGCCAACGCCGAGGTCACTGGCCAGGCCGGCGCGGGGCTGGTCAGTGTGGTGATGACCGGTCGCCACGACGTCAAGCGTGTCACGCTCGACGACAGCCTGATGCAGGAGGACAAGGAAATTCTCGAAGACCTGATCGCTGCCGCGGTGAACGACGCAGTGCGCAAGGTTGAACAGAACAGCCAGGAAAAAATGGCCGGCATGACTGCGGGCATGCAGCTGCCGCCGGGTTTCAAGATGCCGTTCTAAGGCAACGGATGCTGGGCCGGAGGCTCGACGGAGATGCGGCGCACCCGCCGCCTCCCGTCGAGCCAGTGAATCAAACCGCGGAGGCTGCCTGCAGAGCTCCCCTCCTGGGTAGCCCTGTAGCCATCGTTCAGCCTCCAGCTTGAACAAGCGCCATTCGACCTGACACCCTTTCCTGGTAATCACGAGCCATCGATGTCTTTCTCCCCCCTTATCCGCCAACTGATCGACGCACTGCGTATCCTCCCGGGGGTGGGCCAGAAGAGCGCCCAGCGCATGGCGCTGCAATTGCTCGAGCGTGATCGCAGCGGCGGGCTGCGCCTGGCGCAGGCTTTGGCGGCCGCCATGGAGGGCGTCGGCTACTGCAAGCGCTGTCGAACTTTGAGCGAGGACGAACTCTGCCAGCAGTGTGCCGATCCGCAGCGAGATGACTCGCTCTTGTGCGTGGTGCAAAGCCCCATGGATGTGTTTGCGGTCGAGCAGACCGGATTCCGAGGGCGCTATTTCGTGCTCAAGGGGCATCTCTCGCCCCTGGATGGTCTGGGGCCCGAGGCCATTGGTATCCCTGCGCTGCTCGAGCGAGTCGAGGCGGGTGGTTTCAGCGAGGTCATATTGGCCACCAATCCGACGGTGGAGGGTGAGGCCACCGCGCACTATATCGCCCAGATGCTGGTGCCGAACGGGCTCGCGGTGAGTCGGATCGCTCACGGGGTGCCCCTGGGCGGCGAGCTCGAGCTGGTCGATGGCGGCACGCTGGCGCATGCAATGGCGGGGCGCAAACCCATTTCGCTCTGAGACGCCAGGCGTCGGGTGGGAGAGAAATCCATGAGAATTCCTTCATTGAGCCTGGCGCTGTGCGCTTTGCTCGCCATGCCGGTCTGGGCGCAACCGCTTCGTGTCGAACTGGCCGGTGACTACCGGCCATTGCTTGCCGCTGAGCCCCGGACAGGTGCGGGCAGCTTCGAACGCGAGCTGATCGACCGCTGGGCCGAGAGCATGGGTCGTACGGTGCAGGTCGCCGAGACTGGCGGACAGGCTGACTTGCGCATGGGGCTGGGCGAAGCGGGTATTGCCTATTACCAGAGCGAGCCGGCCGCCCTGACGCTGCGTGAAGGGGGGCTCGCTGACCTGAACGGCTTGGAAGGCAAGAGCTTCTGCGTCGTCGCTGGCAGTCCGCACATCGAACACTTCAGCGAACGTTTCGCGGCTTCCGCCAAGCGCTATTCCAGCGCGGCGCAGGCGCTGGCCGGGCTCGCTGCGGGGAACTGCGCGGTACTGATCGAGGACCGGGTACTGCTGGAAGAAATCGCTGCACAACCCGAGTGGGATGGCTTCGCCAGAGTGCTGACGTCACTGCCGGAGTTGGCGGTGACGTTGAGGGTGAGTGCCGACGACGCCGAGCTGTTGTCCGAATTGCAGCCTGTGGTCGAACGGGAAAACCTGACGCGCGAACTGACAAGCGCCTGGGCGCAAAAAGTGCGGCTTGCCGCCTGCGCCCTGGACGCCAGGCTAGACTGTCACTGAACGGCGAAGCCGCGCGCTCAGCGCTGTTCCACTGTGCCTCCGGCGAGTGCGCACAGGGCAATGTAGTCGACGATTCGTATTTCCTTGCCTTCCGCTTCGATGAGGCCGTTCTGCTGAAAGCGGGTGAAGACCCGGGAAACGGTTTCCACCGCGAGCCCGAGGAAATTTCCTATTTCGTTGCGGGACATCGCCAGACGGAACTGATTGGCGGAAAAACCCCGTGCGCTGAAGCGCGCCGACAGGTTGATCAGGAAGGTGGCGATACGCTCGTCCGCAGTTTTTTTCGACAGCAAAAGCATCATCTGCTGATCGTCACGGATTTCCCGGCTCATGATGCGCATCAACTGGCGACGCAGTTGCGGCAGCATCACGCTCAACTCATCGAGTCGCTCGAACGGAATCTCGCAGACCGAGGTCGTTTCCAGTGCCTGGGCAGTGACCGGGTAGGTCTCGGTATCCATGCCCGACAAACCGACAAGCTCGCTTGGGAGGTGAAAGCCGGTCAGCTGCTCCTCGCCATGGTCGGTCACGCTGAAGGTGCGCAATGCGCCCGAGCGAACGGCAAATACCGAAGAGAAACGATCACCCTGGCGAAAGAGCGTCTCGCCTTTCTTGAGTGGTCGCCCACGTTTGACGATTTCGTCGAGCGCATCCATGTCCTGCATGTTCAGCGAGAGCGGCAGGCAGAGCGGGGCCAGGCTGCACTCCCTGCAGTGCGCCTGACGCTGCGTTCGAACTTTGTTTGTCTCGGACATACCGATACACCTGAAGGCACATTCACAGCGGGAAAGATTAACTCACACCGTCTGATCTGGCCAATTGTGCAAAGGTCGGTCTGGATCCTGACCGCGATCAGACCACCCGCGAGAAGCGCTGTTCGGTCTGTTGCGAGAGGTAGTGGTCGAATTGCATGCACAGCGCCCGCACCAGCAAGCGGCCCACCGGCAGGACGTCGAGGCGGGTCTCGCCCAGCTCGATCAGCCCATCGCGAGCCATCTGTTCGAGGGTTGGCCAGGTATCGGCGAAGTAGTCGCGAAAGACGATTCCGAATGTCCGCTCGATCTGAGTCATGTCCAGTTCGAAATCGCACATGAGGTTCTGGATCACCAACCGCCGTATGCGGTCGTCGTCGTTGCAGCGCAGCCCGCGTTGAGTTGCCAGTTGAGCGCTGTTGAGGGCACTCTGGTAGGTCGCCAGGTCGGTGCTGTTCTGGCAGTAGAGATCGCCGATCTGGCTGATGGCCGACACGCCCAGGCCGATCAGGTCGCAGTGGCCGTGGGTGGTGTAGCCCTGGAAATTCCGATGCAGGGTGCCGTCTTCCTGGGCGATGGCCAGGTCGTCGTCGGGCAGGGCGAAGTGGTCCATGCCAATGTAGCGGTAGCCGGCCTCGGCCAGTGTTTCGATGCTCTGCTGCAGCATGCTGAGCTTTGCGGCCGGTGCGGGCAGTTGCGCGGCCTCGATGCGCCGCTGCGGAGCGAAACGTTCGGGCAGGTGGGCGTAGTTGAACAGCGACAGGCGATCCGGCTGCAGTTCGATGATGGCCTGCAAGGTCTTGTCGAAGCGCTCGGGAGTCTGCAGGGGCAGGCCGTAGATGAGGTCGATGCTGACCGAGCGAAACTGCAGGGTTCGTGCGGCATCGATGACCGCGCGGGTCTGGTCCAGGCTCTGCACGCGATTGATGGCCTTCTGCACCTCGGGGTCGAGGTCCTGGACGCCGATGCTGATTCGGTTGAAGCCCAGTTCGCGCAGCAGACCCATGGTCGGCCAGTCGGCCTCGCGGGGATCTATCTCGATGCTGTAGTCGCAGCTGCTGCCCTCGGCGAACTGGAAGTGCCTGCGCAAGTGACTCATCAGCCGACGCAGCTGGCCGTGGCTGAGAAAGGTGGGGGTTCCGCCGCCGAAATGCAATTGCTCGACCCGCTGCTCGGGGCCCAGGTGGCAGGCGATCATCTCGATCTCCTTTTCCAGGCGCTCGAGATAGGGCAGGGCGCGTCCGCGGTCGCGAGTGACCACCTTGTTGCAGCCACAGAAATAGCAGATGTTGGCGCAGAACGGTACGTGGATGTACAGCGACAGCGGCCGGTGCGCCTGGCGGCTGTCGCGCAGGGCATGCAGCAGGTCGAAAGAGCCGATCTTGCCGTTGAACTGCACCGCCGTGGGATAGGAGGTGTAGCGGGGCCCGGCACCATCGTAGCGACGGATCAGATCGGTGTCCCAGCGGATGGCGTCGAGCATGACGGCCTCGGAATGATCGGGTGATGTCCGGGATTCTAGGGTCGGCCCAAACTGGCGATCTTGACCTGCATCAAGCTTGCCCTAGGGCCATCATCGCGCGACGATTAGGGCCAGTGATGACATTCCGGCCGGGTGTTGGTCCAATTTAGCCAAGAACATCCGGCCATGATTCCAGGAGACCTCCATGCACAGCCGTCAGCCCGAAATCGCCTCAGCCTTGAATGTCATTGCGCCCTTTGACGGGGACGACTCGATCAAGGCAGAGATCGAACGCCGAGTCGGATTCATCCAGCAATGCCTGCGCGAGTCCGGCCTCAAGACTCTGGTGCTGGGGATCAGCGGCGGGGTGGACTCCACCACCGCCGGACTGCTGGCGCAAAAGGCGGTCAAGCAGATGCGCGAGGCTGGGGAGGGAGACAGCTACCGCTTCATCGCCGTGCGACTGCCCTACGACGTTCAGCACGATGAAGACGAGGCGCAGCTCGCCGTCGACACCATCCAGCCCGACGAATGCCACACCGTGAACATTGGTGAGGCGGTACGGGGTCTGGCTTCGGCCACCGAGTCGCTCGAAGGACTTTCTCCGGCGGCGCGGGATTTCGTGCTGGGCAACACCAAGGCGCGCATGCGCATGGTCGCCCAGTACACCATCGCCAATGCTCGCGGCGGGCTGGTGATCGGGACTGACCACGCCGCGGAGGCGGTGATGGGCTTCTTCACCAAGTTTGGCGACGGTGCCTGCGATATCGCCCCGCTCACCGGGCTGGTCAAGCATCAGGTCCGAGAGCTGGCCCTGGCGCTGGGTGCCCCGCAGCAGTTGGCGCACAAGGTGCCCACCGCCGACCTTGAAGAGCTGCATCCCGGCAAGCCTGATGAAATGGCCCATGGCGTGACCTACCGCGACATCGACGCTTTCCTGCAGGGCAAGGAGGTCTCCGAGGACGCGGCGGCGACGATCGTCGACGCCTACGACAAGACCGAGCACAAGCGGCAGTTGCCCAAAGAGCCATCCTGAGCGGGGCATCGCATGCAGGCGACAGGACCTGAGGTGGTCATCACCTACTGCCGTCAGTGCCAATGGCTGCTGCGAGCAGCCTGGCTGGCCCAGGAGTTGTTGAGCACCTTTTCCGAGGAGCTGGCGAGGGTGACGCTCGAGCCGGGCACGGGCGGTGTGTTTCGCATCACCTGCGACGGGGTAGAGATCTGGGAGCGCAAGACCGACGGTGGCTTTCCTGAAGCGAAGATCCTCAAGCAACGAGTGCGCGACCGGATCGAGCCCGGTCGTTCGCTCGGTCACAATGATCGCTGAACCTCAGTAGATCACCTTGTCACGAAGCTTCTGCGCCGCCTGCTGCAGGGCCTTGATGACCCGCTCCTTGTCGAAGTTCTCGATATTGTTGGTGTCCAGGTACATCGAGAAACCGGGCATCTCATGCTCCATGTAGCTCGAGGTCGCCCCCAGGTCGCGGCGAAAATCCACTACCTCGTAGATCTGCACGGGTTTGGAAAAGCCTTTGACGCTGATCTGGCCGCGGTCTCGGCACATGATCACATCCTTTACCAGCGAATAGGTCTCGTGGGCAATGAGGATCTCGCCGGCGTTGGCCGCGCTCTCGAGGCGGCTGGCGAGATTCACGTCGCGGCCGATGATGGTGTAGTCCATGCGGGTGTCGGCGCCAAAATTGCCGACCGTGCAATAACCAGTGCTGACTCCCATGCGGATCTCCATCGGTTTGGTGATGCCCTGGCTGCGCCACTGTTGACGCAGCACCTTCATGTGCTTGCGCATGGCAATGGCCATGGACACCGCTGCCACCGCGTCACGCTTGGCCCCGTTCGTGGTGGGGTCGCCAAAGAAGATCATCACCGCGTCACCGATGAACTTGTCGATGGTGCCGCCGTGCTTGAGGGCGATCTTGGCCATGTCGTTCAGGTAGTTGTTGAGCAGATCGGTCAACGCCTCCGCTTCAAGCTCTTCCGACAGTTCGGTGAACCCCTTGATGTCAGAGAAGAATACCGAGAGCTTCTTGCGCTGGGTTTCCAGACGAACATGGCGTTTGCCATGGAAAATCGATTCCCAGACCTGTGGGGACAGGTACTTGGCCAGATTACGGGCAAGGCGCGCGGCCTTTTCCTGCTCCGCCTTGATTTCGCTGCGCGCCTGGGCGAGGCGCAGCCCCTGCTCATGGACGAAATAGGCGGCCACGCAGACGTAGGCCATGGTGGCGACGATGCTCAGCACCGCCATCAGCGGCGGTGTGGTGAGGTTGAACTGCAGCGGCACCAGGGGAGCGCAAAGGGCCAGTCCGGCCACCGCGGCAAGCGCCGCCAGGCTGAAATGGCGGAGTCCTCCGGTGATCAGCGCGCTGACGAACAGGATAAGCAGGAACATCAGACTGGGCGTCGCCGAGAACTGCAGCAGGACAATGGCTGCCCCGGTATGCAGGGCATCGAGACAGAGCAAGACGCGGCTGGTCAGCTCCGGCTGGGTGCGTTTGAATCGGGCGGCAGTGAAATAGACGATGTGCGGGTAGAACAGGGTGTAGGGGACCATCCACAGGTGCTGCTCGGGCAGTACGCCACTGAATGTGCCTGCCGCAAGCGTCGCGGCGCAGACCAGATAGGCGAACACCCGCGCGTAGTACTCGCGCAGTGGCCGGGTAGCCAGCCCGCCACGTCGCTCAGGAAGAACGGATGTCATGATGATCGGCAGGTCCTTGATGGGGCTCGGCATTGCATGGGCACCCTGGTGCCCAGTCCTTGCGGATTAATGCCGGCATCATATCAAGCCTGGCCTACCAGATCAGTGTTTCCAGAAGGTGCTCGTCAGCAGCACGAGCACGGTGATGATCTCCAGGCGACCGAGCAGCATTCCGATTGCCAGCAGCCATTTGGCGGCATCGGGAAGTGGCCCGAAAGTGCCTGCGGGCCCGATGATCTGCCCCAGGCCTGGGCCGACGTTACACACGGCGGTGGCAGCGCCCGTGAGCGCAGTGATGGGATCGAGCCCGAGCAGCGACAGTGACAGCGCGAGCAGGGCGATCGTCATGGTGAAAAAGAACGAAAAGGTAAGGATCGAGCGGACGATTTCCTCATCCAGGGTGTGGCCGTTGTACTGCTGGCGGATCACCGCACGCGGGTGGACCATCTGCTTGAGGTTGGCGCGCAGCAGGGAATAGGCGACCTGGAAGCGGAACACCTTGAGCCCGCCGGCGGTCGAGCCGGAGCAGCCACCGATGAAGGTCAGGTAGAAGAACGCCATGAAAGCGAAATCGCCCCACAGGGTGTAGTCGCTTACAGCGAATCCGGTGGTGGAAACGACCGAGATCACGCTGAAGCTGACGATGCGCAAGGCATCGAGCGGCGCCACGTCATTGGTCAGGGCGTACCAGAGGCTGAACAGCAGGCTGGTGCCAACGATGATCTTGAGAAAACCGCGGACCTGGGCGTCGCTGGCCAGGGCCAGGTGATTGCCGCGCAGGGTGGCGACGTACAGGGTGAACGGCAGGCTGCCGAGGATCATGAAGAACATGGCCACCCAATGCGATGCCGGGCTGAAATTGCCCATCGAGGCATCGGAGGTGGAAAAGCCACCGGTGGCCACCGAGGTGAAGGCGTGATTGATCGCGTCGAACAGGTTCATCCCGGCGAACAGGAACGCGGGAATGGCCATGGCGGTGAAGCCGACGTATATGGCCAGCAGATATCTGCCCACCACATGTGAGCGGGGCATGATCTTTTCCGACCAGTCCGATGATTCGGTCTGAAACAGCCGCATGCCGCCGACGCGCAGCAACGGCAGGATCGCGATGGCCATGCCGATGAAGCCGATGCCGCCGAGCCACTGCAGCAGCGAGCGCCATATGAGCAGTCCCGGGGAACTGTCGTCCAGGCCCGAGAGCACCGTCGCGCCGGTGGTGGTGATGCCCGACAT
This sequence comes from Stutzerimonas tarimensis, assembly GCF_042648805.1. Taxonomy (NCBI): domain Bacteria; kingdom Pseudomonadati; phylum Pseudomonadota; class Gammaproteobacteria; order Pseudomonadales; family Pseudomonadaceae; genus Stutzerimonas; species Stutzerimonas tarimensis. The sequence goes on from NZ_JBHRXZ010000029.1 coordinate 96,264, forward strand.
GGTTTCGAAGAAGGCGTCGGTGTAGCTGATGTGATGAATCATCATCAGCGGCAGCGCGGCGAAGAAGCACACCACCAGCCAACTCATGGTGGTGAGAAAGTACATGTCGCGAGGCCGCAGTTGGACGTTGGCCGGACGTCCGGGAATGACCAGTGCCGCGCCTACACCCCCGGTGAGCAGCGCCGCCCAGCCGAACGCGGACAGGTCGTCGCTGCGCCCGTACAGCCAGAGGGTCAGCATGGGAATGAGCATGCTGACGGCGAGCGTGATGAGAAAGATGCCGAGAATGAATCCGATGATGCGCAGCGTTGGCAGTGCCATGGTTCCACTCGGCTGAAAAACGAGGCGACGATTTTACGCGCGCTGAGCGGGCTGTAAACCATGCGCCTCCGGCGTCTCCGGGCCGCGCCGCTCGCCAGCGGATCCCCGCTGAAAAGCCCTGGTCACGGGCGCTTCGTCGAGTAGCTCGAAGATGGGGTTGAATGGAAGCTCGGCACCTCTTCCCAAAGACCGGCCGATAGCTAGAATAGCCACTCGGGTGCCGGCCCCTCCGGTTTCTGGGTGTTCTTCCCATCATGTCCTCTGCCAATGCCTGTCTGTCCTGTGGCGCTTGCTGCGCGCATTTCCGTGTGTCTTTCTTTTGGGGCGAATGCGCCGGTAACGGTGGCTCCGTCCCCGATGCACTGACCGTTCAGGTCAGCCCCTACCACGTCGCCATGCTTGGCACCGAAGCGAAGCCGGCGCGCTGCGCCGCGCTGCTGGGCGAAGTGGGCTGTGGCGTTCGCTGCACGGTCTACGAGCAACGCTCCACGACCTGCCGCGACTTCGCCGCCTCCTGGAGCGAGGGGCAGCCGAACCCCCATTGCGATGCGGCGCGAGCGGCCCACGGACTGCCGCCCCTGAGCCCGCCGCTGCAACCTGATCTCAGCCCTGGCCGGGTGGCCTGACGGGGGCGCGCGGGATCGCTCGAGCGTCTAGAATGGCCTGCCTGTACCAGGAGGAATTCGATGGAAGCTCTCGAACTGTTACTCGGGCGTGTGTCGGTCAGTCGGCTCGGTGAGCCAGCGCCCGATACGGCGCAACTGGAAACGCTGTTCAAGGCGGCCTTCCGCGCGCCGGACCATGGGCAGTTGCGGCCATGGCGTTTTCTGACGGTGCAGGGTGATGCCCGCGAACGGCTCGGCGAGCTGCTGGCCGAAGCGGTCGGGCGGCAGCCAGAGGCCAAGTCCGAGGCCGAGGCCAAGGCGCGCAAGATGCCGTTGCGCGCACCACTGGTGGTCATTGCCATCGGCTGTCCGCAGGTCCACGCCAAGATCCCGCCGGGCGAGCAATTGCTGACAGTGGGCTGCGCCGTGCACGGCATGCTGCTCGCCGCGCAGGCGATTGGCCTGGGCGGCATCTGGCGAACCGGCCCGCTGGCCTACGATGTGCATGTCGCCGCCGGGCTCGGTCTAGCCGAGCATGAGCAGATACTGGGTTTTCTCTACCTCGGCACACCCGAAGGCGCCTTGCGAACTCCACCGGTGGTCGAGGTGGCGGATTTCGTTCGCGCCTGGCCTTGATCAGGACGTTACTGGCGTCGCCTCGGGGTTTTGCAACGGCGAAGGGGGCAGGTCGATAACGGCCAGGAAGCCACCGTCGGGGTGATTGCCCAGCTGCAGCGTGCCCCCGTGTCGTTCGACTGCGCGCCGGGCGATGGCCAGACCGAGACCGTGGCCGGGAGCGGTCTGGCGAGCGGCGCGGAAAAATGGCGTGCCCAGTCGGGGCAGGTCGTCCGGCTCGGCACCCGGGCCGTGATCGCGGACGCTGATGCACCAGCGGCCGTCGAGTGGTCCCGCCTCGACCTCGATCGGCCTGTCGGCCGGGCTGAAGCGCAGGGCATTGGCCAGCAGATTTTCCAAGGCGCGTTCGAGCATGTCCGGCCATCCATCAAGCACCAGGTCTTCGGGCACGCTGATGTCGATGCGCTGCTCTGGCGCCGTGAGTTGCGCATTGGCGCGCAGCTGGCGCAGCAGGCTGGCGAGATGAATGGGCCGGGCAGCTCCAGGTTCGGCATCCAGGCGAGCCAAGGCGAGGATTTCGCTGATCAGCGCTTCGAGGCGGTCGCACTCCTGCACCAGCCGTGGCCAGATCGCTTCGCGCTCGGCCGGCGATGCCCGTTCGGCCAAGGCCAGAGCGATGCGCAGACGAGCCAGCGGCGAGCGCAATTCATGGGAAACGTCACGCAACAGTTGTCGCTGGCTGTGAATCAGCCCTTGCAGACGATCGCCCATTCGATTGAAGTCATTTGCCAGTACGCCGAATTCGTCCCGTCGACGGGCCAGGCGTGCCAGCGAATGCTGCTGATACGCTGTGCGCCCAAGGTCGTGTACCGCTGACCGCAGACGCCCCAGCGGCCGGACGATCGAAAGCGTCAGCAGCAGGCTGAAACCTGTAAGCACCACCAGCGCAATGGCAGCGGCACTCAGCGGCCAGACCAGCCCGCCGCGCTGCCAGGCGACCAGCTCGGTCTGGGGGATCCGGTAGATGAAGAGGTAGCTTTCGCCCGTATTTGGGCTGGTGTATTCCTGGGTCAGGCGGCGCCAGGGTAGTCGCCGTGAATGGGTTCGTTCCTGGGCTTCGAACACCGCGGCGCGGGGTGGGAAAGTGCCGCGGATGATCGGCTGACCTGTTTCGCCGAGGACCTGGACATCCACACGAAAATGGCGCTTGTGTTCTTCCAGCGCTCGTTGGGCGGTACTTGGCCCAGCGGTTTCGTAGAGCCGCGTCCAGTTTTCCGCCAGATGCCGCACCGCGGGGTGGCGATGAAGGATCCAGGCATCCTGCTGGAGAATGTTGCCGAGCAGGGCGGCGAGGCCGGCCACCAGGGCGATAGCCAGCCAGAACATCGCCAGTATTCGCCAGAACAATGAGCGCAAGGTTGTCTCCACAAGCGAAACCCGGCGCGCAGAGCGGCCGGGTTCGGGCTGCTGATCAGATGAGCGTTACTGCTGGGCGCGATCGGCTTTCCACTTTTCGAACTCGGCTCGCTCGGCGCGTTTTTCCTTCATTTTTTCCATGGCTTCGTCAAACTTGACCTGCTGCTCGGGCTTGAGCAGCCCGCGCATGGCCTGATGAGTCTTCTCCTGGCTGGCCTTGCGCTCCTCCGTCAGGGCGTTGCGCTCGGCTTCCGGCAATTTGTCCAGGTAGCGCTGGGTGATCTCGTGCTGGGCCTTGAACTGTTCGCTCATCAGCTTGCGCATCTCGCTGCGCTGCTCCTTGGTCAGGTCGAGATCCTTGTGGAACATCTGGTGGTGCTGTCCGCCCCGCTTGCCATGTCCGTCGTGGCCTTCCATCCCGCCTGGGCCGGGCATGGCAAATGCCAGGACAGGCAGCGAGGCGGCGAATACCAGAGCAGTAAGGGTCTTGCGAATCATGAGCTTTTCCTCTCGTCTATCGGTCGGTGACCGGATGAGTGAAAGTCTAGGCAGCGCAAGGTCAAGTGCAGTCAGCCCCTGGTAAAGGTTCCGTAAAGCACCGGGAAGCAGCCGTCACTGTGGCTGATAGAGGTAGCCACGGCCGCGCAGCGCGACGATGCGTGGGCGCCCGTCGGCGTGGGGGCCGAGTTTGCGACGCAGGTTGCTGACATGCATGTCGAGGCTGCGGTCGTACAGCGTCAGCTTGCGCCCCAGCGCCAGCTCGGCCAGGGCCTGCTTGTCGACCGGATCGCCCGGCTGTGCCAGCAGCGCTTCGAGAATGCGCCCTTCGGTAAGGGTCAGTGCCACCTCGACCTCGTCGACGTTGACCACGCCGCGGCCGGGGCTGAACTGGAGATCGCCCGCTTCGAGCTGGCCCGTGGCGGCAGCAGGCTGGCTGCGCCGGAGTACGGCGCGCAGCCGGGCGGTGAGTTCCCGTGGATCGCAGGGTTTGGCCAGGTAGTCGTCGGCACCGAGCTCCAGCCCGAGGATGCGGTCGAGCGGCTCGCCGCGCGCCGACAGCATCAGTACGGGCAAGTCGCGGTAGTCCTGGCGCAGCTGCCGCAGCAGCTCCAGGCCGCTGCCGTCCGGCAGCATCACATCGAGAATGATCGCGTCCGGGCGCGCCTCGGCGAGCAGCTGGCGGGCAGACTGCCCGTCGTGCGCGGCCTGGACGGTAAAACCTTCCTGGCCGAGCCAGGCGCCCAGCAATTCGCAGAGTTCCTGGTCGTCGTCGATCAGTAGCAGCTTACTCATGTCGTCAGTTCAGCCATTGGCGGCAGCGTTGCCCGCGTGAAAAGAGCAGCCCGGCCATGCAGCTCGACAGGGCGATGCCCGCGCCGGGCACGGACCAGCGTTGTTGCTGATCGAGCCAGCCGGGCGATGCCTGCAGGCTCAGGGTGAGCGGCGCAACGGTGATAGGCCTCGACATTCCTTGGTTTCGCTCGCTGGAGGTCAGGGAAGAACGCGCTTGAATGGCTTGACCAGCACGTCGCTGTAGACCCCGGCGGCGCGGTAGGGGTCGGCCGCTGCCCATGCCTCGGCGGCTTGCAGCGACTCGAATTCCGCGACGATGAGGCTGCCGGTGAAGCCGGCCGTGCCGGGGTCGTTGCTGTCGACCGCAGGATGGGGGCCGGCGAGCACCAGCCGACCCTCGTCCTTGAGTTTTTCGAGGCGGGCGATGTGGTCCGGGCGGGCGGCCAGGCGGGCTTCGAGGGAGTTGGCGGCGTCGGTGGCAATGATGGCGTAGAGCATGCAGACCTCATGGTGGCGTGACCGTCCCGCGCTTACGATTGTCGGGCGCGAGGTTGGTGGAGACAGGCATAATATCAAACCGGGCCGTGGCTTGAACGGCAGGCACCGAGGAGCCTGCCCACGGTCTGAAAGCCATGACCCAGCTAAAGAGAGCCAAAGATTGAAGGTTGACCTGCACTGCCACAGCACAGCATCCGATGGCGCCCTGACGCCGACGCTATTGGTGGAGCGTGCCTACGAGCGAGGCGTCACCCTGCTGGCGCTGACCGATCACGACACCCTCGAGGGGCTGCAGGAGGCGCATGCCGCCGCGACCCGGCTGGGTGTGCAACTGGTCAACGGCGTCGAGTTGTCCTGTGTCTGGGGTGGAACGACCATCCACGTGCTGGGTTACGGTTTTCCGCTTGCCTCCGAGGCCCTTGGCAAAGCGATTGAGCGACTGCACGAAGGGCGCTGGCGACGCGCCGAGACCATCGCCGAACGGCTGGCCGCCAAGGGCATTGGCGATGCGCTCGAAGGCGCTCTGTCGATTCAGCGCGCACTGGGCAGCAGCGAGAACGCCCCTGCCCGACCGCACTTCGCCGATTATTTGGTCCAGGCCGGGTACGTCCGGGATCGTTCGGAAGCGTTCCGCAAGTGGCTGGGCGCGGGCAAGCTTGGCGACGTCAAGCAGCACTGGCCCGAGCTCGACGACACTCTGGCCACGCTTCGCGAGGCTGGTGCCTGGATCAGCCTGGCGCATCCCTGGTATTACGATTTCACCCGCAGCAAACGCCGCAAGCTCGTTGCCGCCTTTGCCCAGGGCGGGGGCCATGCGCTGGAGGTGGTCAACGGTATGCAGCCCGCCGAGCAGGTCGGCTCCCTGGCGATTCTTGCGCGGGAATTCGGCCTGATGGTCAGTGCCGGCAGCGACTTCCATGCGCCTGCCGAGTGGTCCGAGCTTGGCTTGTACCGCGCGTTACCCGAGGATTTGTCGCCAGTCTGGCGGCACTTCCGGCAGAATGACCCCACCATCCGCAATGCCGAAGGCCCTGCATGAGCCAGTTTTTCCAGATCCACCCCGATAACCCGCAACCAAGACTGATCAAGCAGGCGGTCGAGATCATCCGGGGCGGCGGCATCATCGTCTACCCGACCGATTCGTCCTACGCTGTGGGCTGCGCGATGGGTAACAAGGCGGGGCTGGAGCGCATACGGCGGCTGCGGCAACTGGACGACAAGCACAACTTCACCCTGGTCTGCCGCGATTTGTCACAGCTGGGGGCTTTCGCCAAGGTCGATACCGCGACCTTCCGCCTGCTGCGCACCTATCTGCCAGGGCCCTACACCTTCATTCTCAACGCCACGCGTGATGTGCCACGGGTCATGTTGCATCCGAAACGGCGAACCATCGGAATCCGTGTGCCGGAGCAGCCCATCGCCCAGGCGCTGCTCGCCGAACTCGGCGAGCCGCTGCTCAGTGTCAGTCTCATCCTGCCAGGCGAGACGCTTCCGCTGAGTGACCCTTACGAGATGCGCGATGCGCTGGAACACCATGTCGATCTGATCGTCGATGGTGGTTATGGCGGCATGGAGGCCTCGACCGTGATCAGCCTGGTGGAAGGTGATCCGGAAATCGTCCGGGTCGGCTGTGGCGACCCGGCGCCTTTCGGTGCGTCGGCATGAGCCGTGTCACGTCCAGGACAGCCAAGCAAGGACACCCCCTTTGAGCGCTTTCGACTCCCAGCGCCGTGTCGTTTCGGGGATGCGGCCGAGCGGGCCGCTGCACCTCGGGCATTATCATGGCGTGCTGAGGCACTGGATCCGCCTGCAGCACGAGCACGAATGTTATTTCTGCATTGTCGACTGGCATGCGCTGACCACCCACTACGAGTCGAGCGGGAATATCGAGCAGCATGTCATGGACATGGCGGTCGACTGGCTGGCCGCCGGCGTGAGTCCGAGCTCGGCAACGCTGTTCGTGCAATCCCAGGTTCCCGAGCATGCCGAGATGCACCTGCTGCTCTCGATGATCTGCCCGCTCAACTGGCTCGAGCGAGTGCCCTCGTTTCGCGAGCAGCAGGAGCAGCAGACCCGCGACCTCAACACCTACGGCTTTCTCGGCTATCCGCTGCTGCAGGCAGCCGACATCCTGCTCTATCGTGCCGGCCTGGTACCCGTGGGGGCTGATCAGATGCTGCACGTCGAGTTCGCGCGGGACATCTCCAGGCGCTTCAATCACCTCTATGGCCGCGAGCCGGGCTTCGAGCAAAAGGCCGAAGCGGCCGTGCGCAAGCTCGGGCGCAAGACCGGCAAGCTCTACGTGAGCTTGCGCAAGGCCTATCAGGAGCAGGGCGACCTCGAAGCGCTGAGTACGGCGCAGGCGCTGGTCAAGGAGCAGCAGACCATCACCCTTGGTGACCAGGAGCGGCTCTATGGCTACCTGGAAGGCATCAGCAAGCTGTTGCTTCCCGAACCGCAGGCGTTGTTCAGCGACACGCCGAAGATCACCGGCCTGGACGGCTTGCGCATGGCCAATGCGGCGGGCAACGCCATCCATTTGCGTGACTCTGCGCAGGTAATCGAGGAAAAGATCCGGCGCATGCCTACCGACCCGGCTCGCGTACGCCGCGAAGACCCGGGCGAGCCGACCCGTTGCCCGGTCTGGCAGATGCATCAGGTGCACAGCGAGGTAGCGGTGTTGGCCTGGGCTGAAGAAGGTTGCCGCAGTGCCGGTATCGGCTGTCTGGAGTGCAAGGCCCCGCTGATCGACGCGGTCCGGGCCGAGCTGGCGCCGATCCAGGAGCGTGCCGAGGATTACCAGCAGAGTCCCGATCTGGTGCGCAGCATCCTCGCCGAAGGGGCCGACCATGCCCGCGACGAGGCGCGTGAGACGCTGCAGGAGGTCCGTCAGGCGATGGGCCTGCAATATCGCTGAGCGCAGCCGAGCCCTCATGACATCGGAGCCCACCCTGGAAGCCGCAGCGCAATTACCGCTGGCACTGGTCTATGGCGAGGCGTTCAACGAGCTGCCGCAGGACCTGTACATCCCGCCAGATGCGCTGGAGGTCTTTCTCGAAGCCTTCGAGGGGCCGCTGGACTTGCTGCTGTATCTGATTCGCAAGCAGAACATCGACATTCTCGACATTCCGGTGGCTGATATCACCCGCCAGTACATGGGGTACGTCGAGCTGATGAAAGCGGTACGCCTTGAGCTGGCAGCCGAGTATCTGGTCATGGCCGCGATGCTGGCGGAGATCAAGTCGCGCATGCTGCTGCCGCGCTCGACAGCGCTTGAAGAGGACGAGGGCGATCCCCGCGCGGAGCTGATTCGCCGGCTGCAGGAATACGAGAGATTCAAGCAGGCTGCCGAGGACATTGATGCCTTGCCGCGGGTAGGCCGCGAACTGCAGGTGCCGAGACTGGAGGCGCCAGAGGCGAGAGCGCGGCGGCTGTTGCCGGTGGTGAGCCTGGAAGAGGTATTGCTATCGATGGCGGAGGTGCTCAGGCGCGCCGACATGTTCGAGCGCCATCAGATCAGCCGCGAGGCACTGTCAACTCGGGAACGCATGAGCGAAGTGCTGGAGCGTCTCAAGGGCGGCGAGTTCGTGGCCTTCGTGGAGCTGTTCCAGGCAGAGGAGGGGCGGCTCGGCGTGGTGGTCACCTTCATGGCGGTGCTCGAGCTGATCAAGGAGTCCCTGGTCGAGCTGGTGCAGAATGAGCCCTTTGCGCCGATTCACGTCCGAGCCCGAGTCGACTGATGAACCTGACCGAACCCCGTGATCTCGCCGCGCTTCTGGAGGCCTTCCTGCTGGCCGCGGGCCGGCCGCTGCCGCTGGAGCGCATGGCCGAGTTGTTCGAGGATGCCGAACGACCGGAGCCGGCGCTGCTGCGCCAGGCGCTGGCGGTGCTGGAGCAGTCCTGCGAGGGGCGCGGCTTCGAGTTGCGCGAGGTGGCCAGTGGTTATCGCCTGCAGGTGCGCCGCGAATTCGCACCCTGGGTGGGTCGGCTATGGGAGGAGCGACCACAGCGCTATTCGCGGGCGTTGTTGGAAACCCTGGCGTTGATCGCTTACCGGCAGCCGATCACGCGCGGCGAGATCGAGGAGATTCGTGGCGTCGCGGTCAGCAGCCAGATCGTCAAGACCCTGCAGGAGCGCGAGTGGATTCGCGTCGTGGGCCATCGCGAGGTTCCGGGACGGCCGGCGATGTTCGCCACTACCCGTGGCTTCCTCGATCATTTCAACCTGAAAAGCCTCGATGAGTTACCGCCTCTGGCGGTGCTGCGCGAGCTGGAGATCGGCCCGGCCTCCCTGGAGGAGGACGTCTCGCCACAAGCGCCGGTCGCGCAGCCTGCCGCCGAGCCGGCGGAGCAGACCAGCTTTCGCAGTCTGCTGGCGGAACTCGATGGCATGGAGCGAGGACTCAAGACCGATTTCGCCGATCTGCCCGAGCCGACCGAGCTGCCACCGCCCCGGTCGTCCGAACCCTGACGGGCAATGGCCGAGCGTCAAGGCGGGGCTGAACTTCAGTGGCGCTTTTGCTCACCAAACTGCCAGAAAGGCTACTCTGGCCACCCGTTCTGATGCGCTAACCTAATCGATATCCGGTCTTTAGCAGGAGTGAACACATGCATCCGCGAATTCTCGAAGTCACCGAGCGACTGGTCGAGCGCAGCCAGAGCACCCGCGCGCGCTACCTGGAGCTGATGGCTTCGATGGCCAGCGACGGGCCTCATCGGGGCAAGCTGCAGTGCGCCAATTTCGCCCATGGCGTGGCTGGTTGCGGCGTCGAGGAGGACAAGCAGCGGCTGCGGCTGATGAACGAGGTCAACGTGGGCATCGTCTCCTCCTACAACGACATGCTTTCAGCTCACCAGCCCTACGAACACTTCCCCGAGATCCTCAAGGAGGCCCTGCGCGAGTTGGGCTCGGTAGGCCAGTTCGCGGGCGGCGTCCCGGCCATGTGCGACGGGGTTACCCAGGGCGAGCCTGGAATGGAAATGAGCCTGGCGAGCCGCGAGGTGATCGCCATGAGCACGGTCGTCGCGCTGTCGCACAACATGTTCGACGCGGCACTGTGTCTGGGTATCTGCGACAAGATCGTTCCCGGTCTGCTGATCGGGGCGCTGCGCTACGGCCATTTGCCGACTGTATTCGTGCCGGGCGGGCCCATGCCCTCGGGCATCCCGAACAAGGAAAAGGCCGAGGTGCGCCAGCGCTACGCCGAAGGCAAGGCCAGCCGCGAGGAGTTGCTGGAGTCGGAGATGAAGTCGTATCACAGTCCGGGCACCTGCACCTTCTACGGCACGGCCAACACCAATCAAGTGGTGGTGGAGATGATGGGCCTGCAGCTGCCTGGATCGTCCTTCGTCAACCCCTACACGCCGCTGCGTGACGAGCTGACCAGGGAGGCGGCCCGGCAGGTCACGAGGCTGACCCGTCAGGCAGGCCAGTACGTTCCGCTCTCTCGGGTAATCGATGAGAAGACGATCGTCAATTCGGTGGTGGCGCTGTGTGCCACGGGCGGGTCGAGCAACCACACCCTGCATATCCCGGCCTTTGCCCGCGCCGCCGGCATCCAGCTGACCTGGCAGGACATGGCGGACATCTCGGCGGTGGTGCCGACCCTGGCCAAGGTCTATCCCAACGGGAATGCCGACGTGAACCACTTCCATGCCTGCGGCGGGGTGCCTTTCCTGGTTCGCACCTTGCTCGACGCCGGGCTCTTGCATGAGGACGTCTACACCGTGATGGGGCAGGGGCTGCGCCATTACCTGCGCGAACCTTATCTGGAGGATGGCCGCCTGGCCTGGCGTGACGCGCCGATGAACAGCCTTGACGAGGGTATTCTGCGCCCGGTGGAGCGGCCTTTTTCGCCCGAAGGCGGCCTGCGGGTGATGCAAGGCAATCTCGGGCGCAGCGTGACCAAGATTTCCGCGGTCGTCGCGGACCAGCGGGTGGTCGAGGCGCCCGCTCGGGTTTTCCATGACCAGGCCGGACTGGCCGAGGCCTTCAAGGCCGGCGAACTGGAAACCGACTTCGTGGCGGTCGTCCGCTTCCAGGGGCCAAAGGCCAACGGGATGCCCGAACTGCACAAGCTGACGCCCTTTCTCGGTGTGCTGCAGGACCGAGGCTATCGCGTCGCGCTGGTCACCGACGGGCGGATGTCCGGTGCATCGGGCAAGGTGCTCGCCGCCATCCATGTCTCGCCGGAAGCGCTTGATGGCGGCGTCATCGCCAAGGTCCGCGACGGCGATGTGATCCGCGTCGACAGCGAGACTGGCGAGCTGACCGTGCGGGTCGCTGCCGACGAACTGGCGCGCCGCGAGCCGGCTTCCCCGCCGCCGGGGCAGGGCATCGGTTACGGTCGTGAGCTCTTCGCCTTCATGCGTCATTCGTTCAGCTCGGCTGAGCTTGGGGCCAGCGCCTTCACCGCAGCGCTGGATGAGTTGCAATGACGCTGGCGCTGGTGGGGGATATCGGTGGCACCAATGCTCGCCTGGCGCTCTGGCGGGACAGCCAGTTGAGTGCGGTACGGGTGCTGCCGACCGTGGACTATGCGACCCCGGCCGATGCCATTCGGACTTACCTGGCCGGCCTGAACCAGCCGGTCGAAGCGCTGGACTCGGTGTGCCTGGCGTGTGCCGGGCCGGTTCAGGATGACGAGTTTCGCTTCACCAACAACCACTGGCGGATCAGCCGCCGGGCATTCTCGGCAGAGCTGGGACTCAGGCACCTGCAACTGGTCAACGATTTCGCGGCGATGGCACTGGGCATGACCCGGCTGGATCTCGCGGACAGGGTAGTCGTGGCCCAGGGTGAGGCCGATCCGGATAGCCCCTGCCTGGTCATTGGTCCCGGTACCGGATTGGGCGTCGCCGGGCTGCTGCCGCTCAAGGGCGGCGGCTGGCGGGCCTTGCCAGGGGAGGGGGGGCATGTCTGCGTGCCGGTGGGCTCGGCCCGCGAAGCGGCGCTGTGGCAGTACCTCAGTCAGCAGGTTGACCATGTGGAGGCCGAGTCGGTACTCAGCGGTCGCGGACTACTGACGCTTTATCGCGCGTGCTGTTCGCTGGACGGCGTGGAGCCCGTGCTGCAGTCCCCTGCCGAGATCACCGGGGCGGCACTCGCCGGTGACGCCTACGCAGCCGGCGTGCTGGAGCAGTTCTGTGCCTGGCTCGGCCGCATCGTCGGCGACAACGTTCTCACGCTGGGCGCCCGCGGTGGTGTATACATCGTTGGAGGCGTGATCCCTCGCTTCGTCGATTTTTTCCTGGCCAGCGGATTTCTCGACGCCTTCAGGGACAAGGGCAGGATGAGCCGCTTTCTGGAGGCCGTCCCGGTGTGGCTGGTCACCGCGGACTATCCCGGTCTGACCGGTGCGGGAGTGGCTCTGGAACAGCTGCTCGAGGACGGCTGACCGGAACAGCCCTGGCAGGGGACAGTCGAACGAGGTGCCCATCCCGAGCACGCCTGCCAGCGCCGAGCGGTTCGGTAATCTTTTCATTCCAGCCGGCATTGCTGGCCATGGCCAACAGCGACATGTGGAGACTATGCCCGCCATAATCGTAGAAGCCGTCACCTTTGCGCTGTTTGGCGCCACCGGTGACCTCTCGACCCGAAAGCTCTTTCCGGCCCTCTACCAGCTCGATCGTGCCGGCTTGCTCAACGAACAGACGCGTGTCCTGGCGCTGGCCCGCGAAGCGGCGCCGCCCGAAGCGCAGCTGGCGCGTATCGAGCAGGCGGTGCGCGCCCGCATTGCAGCCGAAGAGGTCGACGAAAGCGTGATGCAGCGATTCATCGGCCGCCTGGACTACCTGGCCATGGATTTCCGTCGCGCCGAGGATTACGCATCCCTGGCCGAGCGGGTCGCCCCGGACCGGCCGCTCATCGCCTATTTCGCCACCCCCGCGGCGGTCTATGGCGCGATCTGTGAAAACCTGGCGGGCGCCGGTCTTGCCGAGCAGAGCCGTGTGGTACTGGAAAAACCCATCGGTCATGACCTCGCCTCGTCGAAGGTGGTGAACGAAGCCGTGGCACGTTTCTTCCCGGAAACCCGGGTCTACCGGATCGACCACTATCTGGGCAAGGAAACGGTTCAGAACCTCATCGCCCTGCGTTTTGCCAACAGCCTTTTCGAGACCCAGTGGGACCACAACCATATCTCCCACGTGGAAATCACCGTGGCCGAGACCGTCGGTATCGAAGGCCGCTGGGGTTACTTCGACCAGGCCGGGCAATTGCGCGACATGCTGCAGAATCACCTGCTGCAACTGCTCTGCCTGACTGCGATGGACCCGCCCAGTGACCTGGCCGCCGACAGCATCCGCGACGAGAAGGTCAAGGTGCTCAAGGCTCTGGCGCCCATCACCCGCGAGCAGATCAGTCAGCGCGTGGTGCGCGGCCAGTACGGATCGGGCTACAGCGGTGGCAAGCCGGTGCCCGGCTATCTCGAGGAAGAAAACGCCAATCCCGAGAGCAGTACGGAGACCTTCATTTCCCTTCGTGCAGACATCTGCAACTGGCGCTGGGCAGGAGTGCCCTTCTATCTGCGGACCGGCAAGCGCATGGCGCAGAAGCTGTCGCAAATCGTGATCCACTTCAAGGAGCCGCCCTTCTACATTTTCGCCCCCGAGCAACGCTCGCTGATCACCAATCGGCTGATCATCCGCCTGCAACCGCAAGAAGGAATCTCGCTGCAGGTGATGACCAAGGAACAGGGCCTGGACAAGGGCATGCATTTGCGCAGCGGGCCCTTGCAGCTCAACTTTTCCGAAACCTACAAGAGTTCGCGGATCCCCGATGCCTACGAAAGGCTATTGCTGGAGGTCATGCAGGGCAACCAGAACCTGTTCGTGCGTAAGGACGAAATCGAATACGCCTGGCAATGGTGCGATCAGCTCATAGAGGGCTGGTCGCGTCTCGGCGATCGCCCCAAGATCTATCCTGCAGGGTCCTGGGGGCCGGTAGCCTCCATTGCCCTCATCACCCGTGACGGGAGGTCCTGGTATGGCGATCTCTGAACTCGAACTGCCCACGGGCGTCGTCGCGCACAGCCTGGCCGACGCCGAGCGTCTGGCCGAGGCGCTGGCGGACAGGGTTGCCGAGGCCTTGTCCTTTGCTGTGCAGACCGACGGTTCGGCAAGCCTGGCGGTGTCGGGCGGGCGTAGCCCCATTCCCTTCTTCGAGGCCCTGTCACGGCGGACGCTGGACTGGAGTCGGGTGCAGGTCTGCCTGGCCGACGAACGCTGGGTTCCGGTCGACGATCCGGCCAGTAACGAAGGGCTGGTACGTCGGCATTTGTTGCAGAACGAGGCCGCGACGGCGCAGATGGTCGGCCTCTACCAGCCGGCGGATGTGATCGAGGAGGCCGTTTCGCTGGCCTCGGATGCGCTGGCCAGCCTGCGCCGTCCCTTCGATGTGGTGATCCTGGGGATGGGCGAGGACGGCCACACGGCCTCGCTGTTTCCCGGCAACCCGAACCTGGCAGAAGGGCTCGACAGTGAATGCCAGGTGCGCTGTCTGCCCATGCAGGCGCCAGTCGCGCCCGCTCAACGAATCACCCTGACCTATCCCATGCTGGCTGGAGCACGCGTGCAGTGCCTGGCTATCCAGGGGACCTCGAAGCTGGAGACACTCGAACGGGCCCTGCAGGCGACGCCGCTGCAGATGCCGATTCGCGCCTTCATGCATTCGCCGCTGGAAATCTACTGGTGCCCCTGAGGCTGGAGACCGTCCCATGAGTCTGGACATGGAACAGAAGAACGATCTGATCGACAGCCTGTGCGTACGGGCCCGCATCCTCCCGGTGATCACCATCGGCAGCGAGGAGCAGATTCTGCCGCTGGCCGATGCGCTCGCCACTGGGGGCCTCAATACCCTGGAAATCACCTTGCGTTCGGCCCATGGGCTGAACGCGATCCGCCTGCTGCGCAGGGAGCGTCCCGAGTTGTGCGTGGGCGCCGGTACTGTGCTCAATCCGCAGATGCTCGATGAATGCGTGGCAGCCGGCGCGCAATTTCTGGTTTCACCCGGCGTGACGCCTGATCTGCTCAAGGCCGGGGTTTCCGCTCCCGTACCCTTGCTGCCCGGTACTGCCAGCGCGTCGGACATCATGCTCGGCTATGCCCTTGGCTACCGTCGCTTCAAGCTGTTTCCAGCGGAGATCGCCGGTGGCGTCGCGGCGATCAAGGCCTACGGCGGGCCGTTCCCGGGGGTGCGTTTCTGCCCCACCGGCGGGGTGAGTCCGGACAACGCGAGCCAATACATCAGGCTGCCCAACGTCATGTGCGTGGGCGGCACCTGGATGATCGACGCCGACGCACTCCAACGGGGAGACTGGGCCGAGATCGAGCGTGCCTCTGCCAAGGCGTTGGCCGCATTGGGATAACGGCGCGACTGCATGCAGCGTGGCCCGGATGCGCGTATGATTCGCGCCCCTTAGATCGCACACCGGGAGGTGCCCGATGGAACAAGACGTTACGCCACGTGGCGAAAAACTGCAGAAAGTACTTGCCAACCTCGGGCTCGGCTCGCGCCGTGACCTCGAAAGCTGGATCACCCAGGGCCGGGTCCAGGTCAACGGCAAGGTCGCCACGCTTGGCCAGCGGGTCGAGCCCGACGATGCCATCGCAGTCGATGGTCGGCTGATGCGCCGCGAAGACGCCGCGCGAGTGGTACGCCGGGTGCTGATCTACAACAAGCCCGACGGCGAGATCTGCACCCGCGACGATCCTGAAGGCCGGCCGACGGTATTCAGCCGGTTGCCGCATCCCAAGGAAGGTCGCTGGATCAATGTCGGCCGCCTGGACATCAACACCACCGGCCTGCTGCTGTTCACCACCGATGGCGAGCTTGCCAACCGGCTGATGCACCCGTCCTACGAGATGGATCGCGAGTATGCCGTGCGGGTTCGCGGGGAAGTCGACGAGGAAATGCTCGAACGGCTGAAGAACGGCGTGATGCTCGAGGATGGTCCGGCGCGCTTCACCGACATCAAGGAAGCGCCAGGCGGCGAAGGCTTCAACCACTGGTACCACTGTGTGGTGATGGAAGGCCGTAACCGCGAGGTCCGTCGCCTGTGGGAGTCGCAGGGCCTGGTGGTCAGCCGCCTCAAGCGCGTGCGCTTCGGGCCGGTGTTTCTCAACTCGGACCTGCCGATGGGCCGCTGGCGCGAGATGAGCCAGCGCGAAGTCGATATCCTCAGCGAGGAACTCGGCCTGACCCCGGTGGCGTTGCCGGAGATGAAGACCAAGGTTCGCGAGAAGCTCGACCGCCTGCAACGCAAGGCCGCCAAGCCAATGACGCGCAATGAGCGCCGTGTCCGAGAGCTGCGCCCGTCCCACGAGGCCGATGCACCGGCCCGCCAGGAGCAGAAGCCGGCACGCAAGCCAAGGCCGGCACAGGACAAGCCGCGGGGTACCCCGGTGGCCGAGCGGCCGGGCGATAACCGCAAGCGTGAGCGCAGCCAGGACGAGCGTCCCGCACGCAAGCCGGGCGGCGACAAGCCGGGCAAACGCAGGTCGCCGGCCCCGGCTGGCGAAGGGCAGCGTCCGGGCTTTACCCGGCGCTGAGCCTCCGGCTTTCCCGCTGCCCACGAACCCCGCCCAGCGGCGAGGTTGGTGGGCAGCGGCCGACGCGGCTCAGACAGCTAGACGCATCTGGTTGCGACCGTTGCGCTTTGCCTGGTACAGGGCGCTGTCGGCACGGGCCAGCAGGGCGTCCAGGGTTTCCGGCACGCGATAACTGGCGCAGCCCATGCTGACCGTGAGCGGCAGATGGCCGTCATGACTGCAGAACTCCATGCTGTTCACCGCCTGACAAAGCCGCTGCCCCACCAATGCTGCCGACTTCTCGGGCGTGTTCGAGAGCAGTACGAGAAATTCCTCGCCGCCGTAGCGAAATACCATGTCGACGTTACGCAACTGCGACTTCAGCCTGGTGGTCACCGCCTTTAGGACCTCGTCCCCGCAGGGGTGACCGAATCGGTCGTTGATCGACTTGAAATGGTCCATGTCTAGCATCAGCACCGACAGCGGTTGCCCGTGTCGGCGTGCCAGTTCGACCTCTCTGGTCAGGGTCTGCTGCATGGCCACCCGATTGCCCGCACCCGTGAGCGGGTCACGCAGCGCGTCGAGCAGCGCGGCGCGGTACAGCAGGGCGTTGCGCAGGGGAAACAGCAGGCAGGGCAGCAGTGCCTCGAGCTGGTGAAGTTCGAAGTCGTCGAACCGGGTGGACCGCTGGAAGACCAGTTCGCCGATGCTCTCGCCGAGATGGTTGAGGTGGTAGCGGGTCCGGTGCGGCGCCGCTTCACCGAGTTCCAGTCGCAGGTCGGTTGGGCCGTGGCGGTAGCTCAGCCCGCTGACCGGAACCAATGCGCGTACGGCGGTCAGAAAGATCCCGAGCAGGCGATCCGCCTCGAGGCTCGTCTGCAGTTGCTGGCCAAGCTGGCGGTGTAGCTCGGCCACGCTGGCAGGGCGCGGGACGTGGAAGGGCGAAGGGACCTGTTCCAGCGACGACATTCTGCTGGTGTCGAATTCGATGATATTGCCGGTTGGCTGATGGGGCTGCATATCCGCCTCGTCGCGCTTGAGTGCACTGGTTAAAAAAAAATAGTGCGAATTCGATGCCACTTTCGGAAAGTTTTTATTTTCCAAAGAGTTATGCGATCAAGCGGAGCGCGAGAAACTGAACTGCCAGGTGAGTGATGGCATATTGACGTTAGTGGCCAGTAAGTTGCCGGAATTCCGGCAACCCAAACCGCTCTATTGGGCGTCGAACGCCTGTCCGTTGACACCCCTGGCATCAGGTCCCATGAGATAGAGATACAGGGGCATGATCTCTTCCGGAAGCGGGTTGCTCGCCGGGTTCTCGCCGGGGTAGGCGAGGGCGCGCATGGCGGTCCGGGTGGCACCAGGGTTGATACTGTTGGCGCGGACCTGGGTAATGCCGTCCACCTCGTCGGCTACCACCTGCATGAGGCCCTCGGTGGCGAACTTGGATACCGCGTAGGCCCCCCAATAGGCTCGTCCCTTGCGGCCGACACTGCTGGAGGTAAAGACGATCGAGGCATCCTCGGAAAGCTTCAGCAGCGGCAGCAGGGTGCTGGTGAGCATGAACATGGCGTTCACGTTGACCTGCATGACTTGCATGAACTGTTCGCCGGTCAGCTGTTCCAGCGGGGTGCGCGGACCAAGGATGGAGGCGTTGTGCAGCAGGCCGTCGAGCCGGCCGAACTCGTTCTCGATCATTGCAGCCAGTTCGTTGTACTGATTCTGCTGGGCCTGTTCGAGGTTGAGCGGAATCACCGCCGCCTGGGGGTGGCCGGCGGCCTCGATTTCGTCGTATACGCGGTTGAGGTTGTCCTCGTTCTTGCCCAGCAGCAATACGGTCGCGCCATGCGCGGCGTAGGCCTTCGCCGCCGCGGCACCGATACCCCGGCCGGCGCCAGTGACCAATATGACGCGCCCGGCAAGCAGGTCGGGGCGGGGGGTGTAGTCGTACATGAAAATCCCTAAAAGTGGAAAAGACGATAACGGTGCTGAAGGCTGGAGGCTTGACGAAAGGCACGTATCAGGTCGCCCTTTCGTTCAGCGTCCCGCTACCGCCTCCAGCGATAATTCAGCAAGCGCACAACCATTCAGCAAGCACACAACGCCCGATCCAGCAGAGCCCTGAGTTCGGACGGGTGGTCGACCACGACATCGGCGCCCCAGTGGCCCGGGTTGTCGTCAGGGTGGATATAGCCATAACGGACCGCAGCGGTACGGGTGCCGGCGGCGCGACCGGATTCGATGTCGCGCAGGTCGTCGCCGATGTACAGGGCTTCGATCGGCTTTACGCCGAGGCGGCTGCAGGCCAGCAAGACCGGTTCAGGGTCGGGTTTGCTGCGGCTGACGTGGTCGGGGCAGATGAGCACCGAGGCACGTTCGGCCAGCCCTAGTCCCTGGAGAATCGGCGCGGCAAAGCGCACGTGCTTGTTGGTCACCACGCCCCACTTGAGCCCCGCCGCCTCGATATCCGAAAGCAGTTCAGGCATGCCTTCATAGAGTTGGCTATGGACGGCGCAGTGGTCCAGGTAGCGTTCCAGGAACTCGATGCGCAACGGCTCGAAGTCCTCGGCAAAGGGATCGATGTCGAAGCCGTGCAGCACCATGGCCCGGGCGCCCCCTGACACCACGTCGCGGATACGCGCAGGTTCCACGGGTGGCAGGTCGCGTGCGGCGCGCATGGCATCGACCACGGCGATAAAGTCCGGTGCTGAGTCGAGCAGCGTGCCGTCAAGGTCGAACAGAACCGCGCGCAACCGCATCAAGCCTCCTTGACGGTCTGGATCATGTAGTTGACGTCCACATCGGCGCCAAGCTTGTAGTGCCGGGTCAGCGGGTTGTAGGTCAGCCCGATCATGTCCTTTACCGCCAGGCCGGCGTCTCGGCTCCAGGCACCCAGCTCCGAAGGACGAATGAATTTCTTGAAGTCATGGGTGCCACGGGGCAGCAGCTTGAGCACATACTCGGCGCCAATGATGGCGAATAGGTAGGACTTGGGGTTGCGGTTGATGGTGCTGAAGAACACCTGGCCGCCGGGCTTGGCCAGGGTGAAACAGGCCCGGATCACCGAAGCCGGGTCGGGTACGTGTTCGAGCATCTCCATGCAGGTCACCACATCGAACTGGCCGGGCGCCTCCATGGCCAGGGCTTCGGCCGTGACCTGCCGGTAGTCGATCTGGAGGCCGGATTCCAGCTGGTGCAGGCGGGCGACCGACAGTGGCGCCTCGCCCATGTCGATACCGGTGACCACAGCCCCTCGGCGGGCCATGGACTCGCTGAGGATGCCGCCGCCGCAGCCGACGTCGAGCACCTTCTTGCCGGACAGCGGGGCGTGCTCATCGATCCAGTTGACCCGTAGCGGGTTGATCTCGTGCAGCGGTTTGAACTCGCTTTCGCGATCCCACCAACGGTAGGCGAGGGCTTCGAACTTGGCGATTTCGCTGTGATCGACATTGCTCATGGTGGTTTCCATTGTTCAGTGCTTCTGGATCAGGCCTGGCAGCTCTGCTGCAAGCTTAGCCTGTCATGGGCGTCCGGGGCATCCCGGCGGTTTGTCACATCAGGCGCGATCGGCCGCGGCGATCCTGGCGCCCCATTCACGGGCGGTGGCGATCAGCCGGTTCTCGTCCATGCGGGTGAGCTGGTGATCCTCGACCAGCTGCTTGCCGCCGACCCAGAGGTGCCGAACCGCATCCCGGCCGGTGGCGTAGATCAGCTGCGAGACCGGGTCGTAGACCGGCTGTTGGGCCAGTCCGGAAAGATCGAACGCGACCATGTCGGCGAGCTTGCCGATCTCCAGCGATCCGGTGCAGTCGCTCAGGCCCAGTGCCCGAGCACCGTTCAGGGTGGCCATGCGCAAGGCGCGGTGGGCGTCCAGGGCAGTGGCCGAGCCACATACCGCCTTGGCCAGCAGCGCCGCTGTACGGGTCTCGCCCAGCAGGTCGAGATCGTTATTGCTGGCTGCGCCGTCGGTGCCGATGGCCACGTTGACCCCGGCTTCCCATAGCCGCTCCACCGGGCAGAAGCCGCTGGCGAGCTTGAGATTGGATTCGGGGCAATGGATCACACTGCAATTGTGTTCGACCAGCAGGGCGAGGTCCTCGTCGCTGATCTGGGTCATGTGCACGGCCTGGAACCTGGGACCGAGCAGTTGCATGCGCGCCAGCCGTGCCAGCGGGCGTTCGCCGTGCTTTTGCAGCGCCTCCTCGACCTCATGGGCGGTTTCGTGGACATGCATATGGATGCAGGCATCCATTTCCGCGACGAGAATGCGAATCTGCTCGAGCTTGTCATCGCCGACCGAGTAGGGCGCATGTGGGCCGAAGGCGACGCTCAGCCGGGGGTGGTGCTTGAGATCGTCATGCAGCGCGACGCCGCGGCGCATGGCTTCGTTGGCGTCGCGGGCGCCGGGCGTCGGAAAGTCGAGGATCGGAATGGCGATCTGGCCGCGCATGCCACTTTCATGGATACGCTGGCTGGCAACGTCAGGGTAGAAATACATGTCCGAAAAACAGGTGACTCCGCCCTTGAGCTGCTCGGCGATCGCGAGGTCGGTGCCGTCGCGGATGAACGCCTCGTCAACCCAGCGCGCTTCAGCCGGCCAGATATGCTGCTGCAGCCACGCCATCAGTGGCAGGTCGTCCGCCAGGCCGCGGAAAAGTGTCATCGCGGCGTGGCCATGGGTATTGATCAGCCCAGGGGCGAGTAGCATGTCCGGCAATTCCCGCACCTGGGTGGCGGGGTGCTTGAGCGCTTCATCACGGGGCGCCAGCAGGGCGATCTTGCCGTCGCGCACGCCGAGCCCGTAGTCCTTGAACACCACCCCGCCCGGCTCCACCGGCACCAGCCAGGTGGGCAGCAGCAGAAGGTCGAGGGGCGCGGGGGAAGGATGGGACATGGCGGGGTTCCTGAAGACTTAAGACGCGAGTTTAAAACAAAGCCGAGGCTTGCGGCGCGGTGAAACGCCGCGCCAGAGCCTGGATTCGATGTGGACCCCGGTCACTCGAACCTGATCCGGCCGATGGCGTATAATCGCCGGCTTTTTGTGCCTGCAATGATGAAGGGGTGATCATGCGCGACATGCGCGAGCGTTTGCTGGCTGCCGAAAGGGTCAAGGCCATCGAGTGGAAACACGGCCGCCTGCATCTGCTGGATCAGCGAAAGCTGCCAACCGAGACCTGCTGGAGGGCTTACGACTCGGCCGCGGCCGTGGCCGGCGCGATCCGCGACATGGTCGTGCGTGGCGCCCCGGCGATCGGCATCAGTGCGGCCTATGGCCTGGTGCTGGGCCTGGCGGCGCGGCTCGGGGCGGGTGATGACTGGCGCGCTGCGCTAGAAGAGGATTTCGACATCCTCGCCGCGTCCCGGCCCACTGCGGTGAATCTGTTCTGGGCGCTCAACCGCATGCGCGAGCGGCTCGACCGACTGCGGGCGGATGAGGATCCGCTGGCCGTCATGGAGCAGGAGGCCGTCGCCATTCACGACAGCGATCGCGAAGCGAACCTGACCATGGCCCAGTTCGGCGTCGAGCTGATTCGCAAGCACAACAGCCAGCGGCAGCGCCTGATGACCCACTGCAACACCGGCGCCCTGGCGACCGGCGGGTTCGGTACGGCACTGGGTGTGATCCGCGCCGCGCAGCTGCGCGACCTGGTCGAGTGCGTGCATGTCGACGAAACCCGTCCCTGGCTGCAGGGCTCACGGCTGACCGCCTGGGAGCTGGCCGGCGAGGGCGTGCCGGTCAGCCTCAACGTGGATTCGGCCTCGGCGCACCTGATGAAAACCCAGGCGATTTCCTGGGTCATCGTCGGCGCCGACCGCATCACCGCCAATGGCGACGTGGCGAACAAGATCGGCACCTATCAACTGGCCGTGACCGCCATGCACCATGGGGTGCGCTTCATGGTCGTCGCGCCGAGCTCGACCATCGACATGAGCCTCGAGAACGGCGACGACATCCCCATCGAGGAGCGTGCCGGCAGCGAGCTGCTGGAAGTCAACGGTCAGCGCTTCGCCGCCGATGTGGAGGCCTTCAACCCGGTCTTCGACGTCACTCCGGCCGATCTGATCGACGCCATCGTCACCGAGAAGGGGGTGGTCGAGCGACCCAACACGGAAAAGCTGGCCGAGCTGATGAATCGGAAGAGGTTGCACTGACGGCAGCTTCAAGCCGGAAGCGGGAAGCCCGGCGGGAGCGGTCCCGGTGGCGCCCGGGCGGCTCTGGAGGGCTTGCCGCTTGAGGCTAGCGGCTTGCAGCTGTGTTAACATTCCGCGATTACGCAACCCTCGCTTGAATTACAAGGAACCCGGTTTCCATGGGCGAACTGGCCAAAGAAATCCTCCCGGTCAACATCGAAGACGAACTCAAACAGTCTTATCTCGATTACGCCATGAGTGTAATTGTCGGTCGGGCCCTGCCGGATGCCCGCGATGGACTGAAGCCCGTGCACCGTCGGGTGCTGTACGCCATGAAGGAGCTGGGCAACGACTGGAACAAGCCGTACCTGAAGTCGGCCCGTGTGGTCGGTGACGTCATCGGTAAGTACCACCCCCACGGCGACTCGGCGGTGTACGACACCATCGTGCGGATGGCTCAGCCGTTTTCGCTGCGCTACATGCTGGTCAATGGCCAGGGCAACTTCGGGTCGGTGGATGGCGACAACGCGGCGGCCATGCGATACACCGAAGTGCGCATGTTCAAGCTTACCCACGAGCTGCTCGCCGACCTCGAGAAGGAAACGGTCGACTGGGTCGACAACTATGACGGCTCGCTGAAAATCCCGGCCGTCATGCCGACCAAGGTGCCCAATCTGCTGATCAATGGGTCCAGCGGTATCGCCGTCGGCATGGCGACCAACATTCCGCCACACAACCTCGGCGAGGTGATCGACGGTTGTCTGGCGCTGATGGACAACCCCGACATCGACATCGATGGTCTCCTGCACTACATCCCCGGCCCCGACTTCCCCACCGCTGGGATCATCAATGGCCGCGCCGGAATCATCGAGGCCTACAAGACCGGTCGGGGACGGATTTATGTGCGCGCCCGTGCCGATGTCGAGGATATCGACAAGGTCGGCGGCCGCCAGCAGATCGTCATCACCGAGCTGCCCTACCAGCTGAACAAGGCGCGCCTGATCGAAAAGATCGCCGAGCTGGTCAAGGAGAAAAAGCTCGAGGGCATCACCGAGCTGCGCGACGAGTCCGACAAGGACGGCATGCGGGTGGTCATCGAGCTGCGTCGCGGCGAAGTGCCGGAGGTGGTGCTCAACAACCTCTACGCCCAGACCCAGCTGCAGAGCGTGTTCGGCATCAATATCGTCGCCCTGATCGATGGGCAGCCGCGTACCCTCAATCTCAAGGACCTGCTCGACGCCTTCGTCCGTCACCGCCGTGAAGTGGTGACCCGGCGCACCGTCTACGAGCTGCGCAAGGCACGTGAGCGTGGCCATATCCTGGAAGGCCAGGCAGTTGCGCTGTCGAACATCGATCCGGTGATCGCACTGATCAAGGCTTCGCCAACGCCGGCCGAAGCCAAGGAGAAGCTGATCGCCGAGGCCTGGGAGTCGAGTGCGGTGGAGGCGATGGTCGAGCGTGCCGGCGCCGATTCCTGCCGTCCTGAAACCCTGGAGCCTCAGTACGGGCTGCACAACGGCAGGTATCACCTGTCGCCGGAGCAGGCGCAGGCCATCCTCGACCTGCGTCTGCACCGCCTGACCGGGCTGGAGCACGAGAAGCTGCTGGCCGAGTACCAGGAAATCCTGGGCGAGATCGGCGAGCTGATTCGCATCCTGACCTACCCCGAGCGGCTGATGGAAGTCATCCGCGAGGAACTCGAGGGGATCCGCAAGGAATTCGGCGACGCGCGCCGTACCGAAATCCTCGAGTCGCGCCTGGATCTGACCCTGGCCGACCTCATCACCGAGGAAGAGCGGGTGGTCACCATTTCCCACGGCGGCTATGCCAAGAGCCAGCCGCTGGCCGCTTACCAGGCCCAGCGCCGTGGTGGTCGCGGCAAGGCAGCGACCGGGGTCAAGGACGAGGATTATGTCGAGCATCTGCTGGTCGCCAACAGCCATACCACGCTTCTGCTGTTTTCCAGCCGGGGCAAGGTGTACTGGCTGAAGACCTACGAGATTCCCGAGGCCTCGCGCACCTCCCGCGGACGGCCGCTGGTGAACCTGCTGCCGCTCGA
Organism: Stutzerimonas tarimensis; assembly: GCF_042648805.1. Classification (NCBI taxonomy): domain Bacteria; kingdom Pseudomonadati; phylum Pseudomonadota; class Gammaproteobacteria; order Pseudomonadales; family Pseudomonadaceae; genus Stutzerimonas; species Stutzerimonas tarimensis. The sequence goes on from NZ_JBHRXZ010000029.1 coordinate 120,693, forward strand.
GCAGGGCGAGCGCATCACCACCATGCTGCCGGTGGACGAATACGCCGAAGGCCACTTCATCTTCATGGCGACCTGCAACGGCACCGTGAAGAAGGTGCCGCTGGAGCAGTTCAGTCGCCCGCGTAGCGTGGGCCTGATCGCGCTGGACCTGGATGAAGGCGACACGCTGATTTCCGCCGCGATCACCGACGGCGAGCGCGAAGTCATGCTGTTCTCCGACGGTGGCAAGGTGACCCGCTTCAAGGAGTCGGACGTGCGCGCCATGGGGCGTACCGCCCGCGGGGTGCGCGGGATGCGTCTGGCCGACGGTCAGCAGCTGATTTCGATGATCATTCCGGAGGAAGGCTCCGAAATCCTCACCGCCTCGCTGAATGGCTTCGGCAAGCGCACCGCCATCGATGAGTTCCCCCAATACCAGCGTGGTGGTCAGGGTGTCATCGCCATGGTCAGCAACGACCGCAACGGCAAGCTGGTCGGCGCGGTGCAGGTGCTCGAAGGCGAGGAGATCATGCTGATTTCCGACCAGGGCACGCTGGTGCGGACCCGGGTCAGCGAAGTATCGCGCCTGGGTCGTAACACCCAGGGCGTGACGCTGATCAAGCTGGGCAAGGGCGAGCATCTGGTCGGTCTGGAGCGTGTCCAGGAGCCTTCCGAGGAAGAGGTGCTCGAAGCGATCGAGGCGAGCCTGAGCGAAACGGCCCTGGAAAAGGAAATGCCGGTGGTCAGCAGTGAGCCGAGCGAGGATGAGCTGCTCGGCGGAATTGGTGACGTGCCGCCCAGCGTCGTTCCCACCGACGACGAGGACGACAGGTAACGCCCGTCCAGAAGGGGCGTCGCGGCGCCCGGTCATCCACGATTACGAGAGAAATGGTAGTGAGCACACGCGCTTATAACTTCTGTGCCGGCCCGGCCGCATTGCCAGAAGCCGTCCTGCGACGGGCTCAGGCGGAGCTACTCGACTGGCGCGGCATAGGCCTGTCGGTGATGGAAATGAGTCATCGCAGCGACGAGTTCGTCGGCGTGGCGAGCAAGGCCGAGCAGGATCTGCGCGACCTCCTGGCCATTCCCGCCAACTACAAGGTGCTGTTCCTGCAGGGCGGGGCAAGCCAGCAGTTCGCCCAGATTCCGCTGAACCTGCTGCCCGAGGGCGGCACGGCAGACTACATCGACACCGGGATCTGGTCGAAGAAGGCGATCGAGGAAGCGCGGCGTTACGGCACCGTCAACGTGGCGGCCAGTGCCAAGTCCTGCGACTATTTCCGTATTCCGCGTCAGGAGGAGTGGACGCTTTCGCCTGACGCCGCTTATGTGCACTACACCCCGAACGAAACCATCGGTGGGCTGGAATACGACTGGATTCCGGACACCGGTGACGTTCCGCTGGTGGCCGACATGTCCTCGACCATTCTTTCGCGCCCGCTGGACGTCTCGCGCTTTGGCCTGATCTACGCTGGTGCGCAGAAGAACATCGGTCCGAGTGGCCTGGTGGTGGTGATCGTCCGTGAAGATCTGCTGGGTCGCGCCCGGTCGAGCTGCCCGACCATGCTCGACTACAAGGTCGCTGCGGACAATGGCTCGATGTACAACACCCCGCCGACGCTAGGCTGGTACCTGGCGGGGCTGATCTTCGAGTGGCTGAAGGAGCAGGGCGGCCTCGAGGCCATGGGGCAGGTGAACCGGCGCAAGCAGCAGAAGCTGTATGAATTCATCGATGCCAGCAGCCTCTATAGCAACCCGATCGCCACCGCCGACCGTTCGTGGATGAACATCCCCTTCGTACTCGCCGACGCGGGGCTGGACAAGGCGTTCCTGGCCGGCGCCAGTGCCCGCCAACTGCTCAACCTGCAAGGGCATCGATCGGTGGGCGGCATGCGCGCGTCCCTTTACAACGCGGTCAGCGAGGCGGCAGTCGATGCGCTGATCGCCTACATGGCCGAATTCGAAAAGGAGAATGGCTGATGTCCGAGGCTGATCAGCTCAAGGCCCTGCGGGTGCGCATCGACAGTCTCGACGAGCGAATTCTCGACCTGATCAGCGAGCGGGCTCGCTGTGCCCAGGAGGTGGCGCGGGTCAAGACCGAGCACCTTGGCGAAGGTGAGACCGCGGTGTTCTACCGCCCGGAGCGCGAGGCCTGGGTGCTCAAGCACATCATGGATCTGAACAAGGGACCGCTGGGCAACGAGGAGGTGGCGCGGCTGTTCCGCGAGATCATGTCCTCCTGTCTGGCCCTCGAGCAGCCGCTCACGGTTTCCTTCCTCGGCCCCGAGGGCACCTTTACCCAGGCGGCGGCGCTCAAGCACTTCGGTCAGGCCGTGATCAGCAAGCCCATGGCGGCGATCGACGAGGTGTTCCGCGAGGTGGTGGCCGGTGCGGTCAACTTTGGCGTGGTGCCGGTGGAAAACTCCACCGAAGGCGCGGTCAACCACACCCTTGACAGCTTCCTCGAGCACGACATCGTGATCTGCGGCGAGGTGGAGCTGCGCATCCACCACCATCTGCTGGTGGGCGATACGACCAAGACCGACCATATCACTCGCATCTATTCCCATGCGCAGTCGCTCGCACAGTGTCGCAAGTGGCTTGACGCGCACTACCCCAACGTCGAGCGGGTGCCGGTCGCCAGCAATGCCGATGCGGCCAAGCGCGTCAAGAGCGAGTGGAACAGCGCGGCCATCGCCGGCGACATGGCGGCTCAGCTGTACGGCCTGAGCAAACTGGCGGAAAAGATCGAGGATCGCCCGGACAATTCCACCCGGTTCTTTGTCATCGGCAGCCAGGAAGTGCCGCCGACCGGCGATGACAAGACGTCGATCATCGTTTCGATGCGCAACAAGCCGGGCGCCCTGCATGATCTGTTGATGCCATTCCACCAGAACGGCATCGACCTGACCCGCATCGAAACCCGGCCGTCGCGCTCGGGCAAATGGACCTACGTCTTCTTCATCGATTTCGTAGGCCATCACCAGAACCCGCTGGTGAAAGACGTGCTGGAAAAGATCGCCTGCGACGCGGTGGCGTTGAAGGTGCTGGGGTCTTATCCCAAGGCCGTGCTGTAGCACGGCCCTCGGGCTGAAGGCTTGAGGCTGAAGGCTTGACGATAAAGCGGCATGCTTCTGTAGGCGTGCCTGTGAATATTTGGGCGGGCGAGGGGGCTGGATCCTCCAGCCTATAGCCTCAAGCGCCGGCGAAGCCGGTTGTACGCGGAGCTGAAGATGAGCTGCGATTTCCTCGACCTGGCGCTGCCAGGGGTGCAAAAACTTTCCCCCTACGTGCCCGGCAAGCCGGTTGCGGAACTGGCTCGCGAACTTGGGCTGGACCCTGCCGGGATCGTCAAGCTGGCCAGCAACGAGAACCCGCTGGGCCCGAGCCCTCGTGTCCTGCAGGCGATCCAGGCCGAGCTGGCCGAGCTGACCCGCTACCCCGACGGCAATGGCTTCGAGCTCAAGAAGGCGCTCGCCGAGCGGTACGGTGTAGAACCGGCGCAGGTGACCCTGGGCAACGGCTCCAACGACGTTCTGGAGATGATCGCGCGGGCCTATCTGGCTCCCGGCCGGAACGCGGTGTTCAGTGCTCATGCCTTTGCTGTCTACCCCATCGCCACCCAGGCGGCGGGTGCCCAGGGCAAGGTAGTCCCGGCGGCAGGCTGGGGGCATGATCTGGAAGCCATGGCGGCCGCCATCGACGCCGAGACGCGGGTGGTGTTTCTCGCCAACCCCAACAACCCTACCGGAACCTGGTTCGGACCGGATGCGCTGCGTCGTTTCCTGGCGGCGGTGCCGGCCGACGTGCTGGTGGTGCTCGATGAGGCCTATATCGAATACAGCGGCGACGATGAACTGCCCGACGGTATGCAATACCTTGCCGATCACCCGAACCTGTTGATCTCCCGTACCTTTTCCAAGGCCTACGGCCTGGCTGCCTTGCGGGTGGGCTATGCCATCAGTTCGGTCCCGATCGCCGATGTGCTGAACAGGGTCCGCCAGCCGTTCAACGTCGGCAGCCTGGGGCTGGTCGCGGCCTGCGCCGCACTGGAAGACAAGGACTACCTGCGGCGCAGTCGCATGGCCAACGCGGCCGGGATGCGCCAGCTGGAAGCAGGATGTCGCCAGCTCGGCCTCGACTGGATCCCTTCGCGGGGCAACTTTCTGGCCGTCGACTTCGGTGGCGACGCGGGTCCCATCAATCAGGGGCTGCTGCGTGAAGGTGTGATCGTGCGGCCGGTCGCCGGGTATGGCATGCCCAGCTTCCTGCGCGTGTCCGTCGGTACCGAGGCTGAGAACGCCCGTTTCCTCGCCGCGGCTGCCAGGGTTCTCGACCAGTGACGGCCAGGCCATCCCAGCCTCGGCGTGAGCCGCTGGGCGATCGCCTGGTGGTGATCGGGCTGGGACTGATCGGTGGGTCCTTCGCCAAGGGGGTCCGCGAGCTGGGGCTGTTCAATGAGGTGGTCGGCTTTGACCTTGACCTGCCGTCACGCCGCCAGGCCGTCGAGCTGGGTGTCGTCGATCGCTGCGCCGAGAGTCTCGAAGAGGCTTGCGTCGGTGCCACGGTGATCCAGCTGGCAGTGCCCATCCTGGCCGCGGAGAAGGTACTGGCCGCGCTGGCGACGCTGCCGCTGGGAGAGGCGGTGGTTACCGACGTGGGCAGCGCCAAGGGCAACATCGTTCGTTGCGCCGAACAGGTTTTCCAGGGGGTGCCGGCGCGTTTCGTGCCTGGGCACCCGATAGCCGGGTCAGAACAGAGCGGGGTCACGGCTGCCAAAAGTACGTTGTTTCGCCGACACAAGGTGATCCTGACGCCACCGCCAGGCACGGACCCTGCGGCGTTGTCGCTGGTCGACACCCTTTGGAGGGCCCTCGAGGCGGACGTCGAGCACATGGACGTCAGGCACCATGATGAAGTGCTGGCCGCGACCAGCCACCTGCCACACCTGCTGGCGTTCGGCCTGGTCGACTCGCTCGCGCGGCGGCATGAGAACCTGGAGATCTTCCGCTACGCTGCCGGGGGGTTCCGGGACTTCACGCGTATCGCCGGCAGTGATCCGCTGATGTGGCATGACATATTTCTGGCCAACCGCGAGGCAGTGCTGCACACGCTCGACGCTTTCCAGGCCGATCTGGACCTGCTGCGTGCGGCGATTGAGCAAGGGGACGGGCACCACCTGCTGGGCGTTTTCACCCGCGCCCGGGTTGCTCGCGAACATTTCGGTAAAATTCTGGCCCGCAGGGCTTACGTGGACGTTATGCATTCCAAAGATCTGATCTTTCTCGCCCATCCTGGCGGCAGCCTTTCCGGACGCCTTCGCGTACCGGGCGATAAATCCATTTCCCACCGCTCGATCATGCTCGGGTCGCTGGCCGATGGCGTCACCGAGGTTGAAGGCTTCCTGGAAGGCGAAGACGCCCTGGCGACCCTGCAGGCTTTCCGCGACATGGGCGTGGTGATCGAGGGGCCGAATCATGGCCGCGTGACGGTGCATGGCGTCGGCCTTGACGGCTTGAAGCCGCCGCCAGGACCGCTATATGTCGGAAACTCGGGCACTTCCATGCGCCTGCTCGCCGGGCTGCTTTCGGCGCAGCCCTTCGACACCGTGCTGGCCGGCGACGCCTCGCTCTCGAAGCGGCCGATGAATCGCGTCGCCATCCCCCTGCGGGAGATGGGCGCGGTCATCGAGACCGGTCCGGAAGGTCGCCCGCCACTGCACATCAAGGGTGGTCAGCGACTGACCGCGATGCACTACGAAATGCCCATGGCCAGTGCCCAGGTGAAGTCGTGCCTGCTTCTGGCCGGTCTCTATGCCAATGGCCAGACCTCGGTCACCGAGCCGGCGCCAACCCGCGATCACACCGAGCGCATGCTGCGTGGCTTCGGCTATCCGGTGAACGTCGACGGCAGCACGGCGCGGGTCGAATCCGGCCACAGGCTCCGCAGCACCCGCATCGAAGTGCCCGCGGACATTTCCTCGGCGGCCTTTTTCCTGGTCGCGGCCAGCATCGCCCCGGGTTCTGATCTGGTGCTCGAGCATGTCGGCATCAATCCGACCCGTACCGGGGTCATCGAGATTCTCCGGCTGATGGGGGCCGACCTGGAGCTGCTCGACCAGCGTGAGGTGGGTGGCGAGCCGGTGGCCGATATCCGCGTGCGCTCTGCCCAGTTGAAGGGAATCGACATTCCCGAGGATCTGGTCCCCCTGGCCATCGACGAATTCCCGGTGCTCTTTGTCGCCGCAGCCTGCGCCGAAGGGCGTACCGTGTTGCGCGGCGCGGAGGAGCTGCGGGTCAAGGAATCGGACCGCATCCAGGTCATGGCCGATGGTTTGCAGGCGCTGGGCGTGAATGCCCAGCCGACGGCTGACGGCATCCTCATCGAGGGCGGCCCGCTGGGCGCTGGCGAGGTGCACAGTCACGGTGATCATCGCATCGCCATGTCCTTCAGTGTGGCGGCCCTGCGTGCCAGCGGCCCGATCCGCATCCATGACTGCGCCAACGTCGCAACGTCCTTCCCCAACTTCCTGGCGCTCGCTAGCACCGCCGGCATGCGAGTCGCCGAGGAGGCCAATTCATGAGCGCACTGTCACCGGTCATCACCATCGACGGCCCCAGCGGCTCCGGCAAGGGCACCCTGGCCGGGCTGCTCTCGCGACGCCTGGGCTGGAATTTTCTCGACTCCGGCGCGCTCTACCGCCTGCTCGCCTTTGCCGCGAGCAACCATGGCATCGACCTCACCAACGAGGAGGTACTGAAGATGCTTGCCGCGCACCTGGACGCCCAGTTCGTGCCGGCCGAAGGCAACCGTCCGCAGCGGATGATTCTCGAGGGCGAGGATGTCACCGAGGTGATCCGCAGTGAGCTCGTCGGTGCCGGAGCCTCGAAAGTGGCGGCCCTGCCGGCCGTACGCGATGCCCTGTTGCAGCGCCAGCGGGCCTTTCGCGAGGCGCCGGGGCTGGTGGCGGACGGTCGCGACATGGGAACCATCGTTTTCCCCGATGCGGCGCTGAAGTTCTTCCTCACCGCCAGCGCCGAGGAACGGGCCCGTCGTCGGTTTTTCCAGTTGAAGGCCCAGGGGCTTGATGTTAATCTCGCGAGTCTTCTCGACGAGATCCGTGCGCGTGATGCGCGCGATACCCAACGGGCCGTGGCACCGCTGGTACCAGCGGAAGACGCGATCCAGCTGGATTCGACGAAGCTCTCGATCGAGCAGGTGCTGGAACGGATCCTGGACGAAGTCGCCAAGCGTGACCTTGCCGGATACCAGGGTCGATAAGGCCCTCACGAACCGCCAAGGCGGTGTTGTACAAGGAGGCATGCGGGGGACCAGATCCTGCCCCGCGGCCTTTTTTTATATAAACGAACCCACATTGTCTGGAATGTGGAGGTTGGGCGATCGCCGCCCGGAACAGCAGGAATCAACATGAGCGAAAGCTTCGCAGAACTTTTTGAAGAAAGCCTGAAATCCCTCGACATGCAGCCGGGTGCCATCATCACCGGTCTGGTCGTCGACATCGATGGTGACTGGGTCACCGTCCATGCCGGCCTGAAGTCCGAGGGTGTCATCCCGGTCGAGCAGTTCTACAACGAGCAGGGTGAACTGACGATCAAGGTGGGTGACGAAGTCCACGTCGCACTGGACGCGGTTGAAGATGGCTTCGGTGAAACCAAGCTGTCCCGCGAAAAAGCCAAGCGCGCGGAATCCTGGCAGGTTCTGGAAGCTGCGTTCAACGCTGAAGAAGTCGTCAAGGGCATCATCAACGGCAAGGTCAAGGGTGGCTTTACCGTTGACGTCAACGGCATCCGCGCGTTCCTGCCGGGTTCGCTGGTCGACGTACGTCCTGTGCGTGATACCACGCACCTGGAAAACAAGGAACTCGAATTCAAGGTCATCAAGCTGGACCAGAAGCGCAACAACGTTGTCGTTTCCCGTCGTAGCGTCCTTGAGGCCGAGAACAGCGCCGAGCGCGAAGCCCTGCTGGAATCCCTGCAGGAAGGCCAGCAGGTCAAGGGTATCGTCAAGAACCTCACCGACTATGGCGCGTTCGTCGACCTGGGCGGCGTGGACGGTCTGCTGCACATCACCGACATGGCCTGGAAGCGCATCAAGCATCCGTCCGAGATCGTCAATGTCGGCGACGAGATCGATGTCAAGGTCCTGAAGTTCGACCGCGAGCGCAACCGCGTATCCCTGGGTCTGAAGCAACTGGGCGAAGACCCATGGGTTGCCATCAAGAACCGTTACCCGGAAAGCACCCGCGTCATGGCCCGTGTCACCAATCTGACCGACTACGGCTGCTTCGCCGAGCTGGAAGAGGGTGTCGAAGGTCTGGTGCACGTGTCCGAGATGGATTGGACCAACAAGAACATCCACCCGTCCAAGGTCGTTCAGGTCGGCGACGAAGTGGAAGTCATGGTTCTCGATATCGACGAAGAGCGTCGTCGTATCTCCCTCGGCATCAAGCAATGCAAGCAGAACCCGTGGGAAGAGTTCTCCGGTCAGTTCAACAAGGGCGACCGCATCTCCGGCACCATCAAGTCGATCACCGATTTCGGTATCTTCATCGGTCTGGACGGCGGCATCGACGGTCTTGTTCACCTGTCGGACATCTCCTGGAACGAGCCGGGTGAAGAGGCTGTACGCCGCTTCAAGAAGGGCGACGAGCTCGATACCGTCATCCTGTCGGTCGATCCGGAGCGCGAGCGCATTTCCCTGGGCATCAAGCAGCTGGAAGACGATCCGTTCTCCAACTATGTGAGCCTGAATGACAAGGGCACCATCGTTCGCGGTACCGTCAAGGAAGTTGATGCCAAGGGCGCCATCATCGACCTGGGCAACGATATCGAGGCGACGCTGAAGGCTTCCGAAATCAGCCGTGATCGCGTTGAAGACGCGCGCAACGTGCTGAAGGAAGGCGAAGAAGTCGAAGCCAAGATCATCAGCATCGACCGCAAGAGCCGCGTGATCAGCCTGTCCGTCAAGTCCAAGGACGTCGAAGACGAGAAGGATGCGATGAAAGAGTTGCGCACCAAGCAGGAGGTTGAAACCTCCGGTCCGACTACCATTGGTGATCTGATCCGTGCACAGATGGAAAACCAGAACTAAGTTCAGGTCCATCAGCGAAAAGGGCGACTTCGGTCGCCCTTTTTCGTTTCTGACGATCTGCCGAAGCAGCTCTTCACGAGGTTTCGGCGCTGGCGCAACGAGGCGGGCGTTCCTGGCGGAGGGGAAGGGCGACTGCCGGCGCTCTCCTGTTCGGGTGACAGGCCGCCGCTTCGTTCACAAGGGCTGGTCAAAGACTATCCAGCGTGCTAAAACCGAATCGACCCGCGTGATCTAGCCGCTTGAAAACGAAGGGAAAACTTATGACCAAGTCGGAGTTGATCGAAAGGATCGTCAATCATCAGGGGCAGCTTTCAGCCAAAGATGTGGAGTTGGCGATCAAGACCATGCTGGAGCAGATGACCCAGGCACTTGCCACTGGAGACCGTATCGAGATCCGGGGCTTTGGTAGTTTCTCGCTGCATTTTCGCGCTCCAAGGGTCGGTCGCAATCCCAAGACGGGACAGTCGGTCAGCCTGGACGGCAAGTTCGTTCCGCATTTCAAGCCGGGCAAGGAGTTGCGCGACCGGGTCAATGACTGATCGGGTCGGCTGACGAGACGCCTGTCTGCTATGGGTGCGGCACAACTTCAGGTTGGAAGGGTGTTTGCTACGGCGGACGGTTGTAACTTCTCAGCAAGCCGGTACAATGAGCGCCGCTCACCACTGGTGAGTTCGTTATGGTGGGCCCTGCCGGTCCCCTCGCAATGATCAGCCGTGAACCCGGTCAGGTCCGGAAGGAAGCAGCCGCAGCGGTGACATCGTGTGCCGGGGTGTGGCTGGTAGGGTCTACCTCCAGTTTCCGCGATACCCTCTCTACTCCCTCCCTTATCTATCGTCATGTCCATGAAGCCCACTTGGGACATCTTTTGTGCCGTGGTCGATAATTACGGCGACATCGGCGTGACCTGGCGACTGGCTCGCCAACTGGCTGCCGAGCATGACTTGCCTGTTCGACTCTGGGTCGACGACCTGTGTACCTTTGCCCAGCTTTGCCCCGGCGCCTCTGCTGCGGCCGCACAGCAATGGCATTCAGGCGTCGAGATCCGTCATTGGGCTCCCGAGTGGCCTGGTGCCGAACCCGCTGACGTGGTGATCGAGGCCTTCGCCTGCGAATTGCCGCAGGACTATGTTCAGCGCATGGGTACTTCGGGGCGTCGAATCCTTTGGCTGAATCTCGAATATCTCAGCGCGGAAGAGTGGGTGTCCGGCTGTCATGGCTTGCCGTCACCCCAGGCAGGAGGGCTCGAGAAATTCTTTTTCTTCCCTGGATTTTCGGCAACCACTGGCGGGCTTATCCGTGAGCGTGGCCTGGTCGCCGAGCGTCGTGCGTTTCAGGCCGATGCTGCAGCGCAACGGTGTTTTCTCGATAGTCTGGGCGTGTCTCGTCTGCCTGATGCTCAGTTGATTTCGCTGTTCGCTTATGAAAATGCTGCCGTCGCCGACTGGCTCGACGCCCTGGCCAGCGGGGCTGGGCTTGTTCAGGTGCTGGTGCCTGAAGGGCGGGTCCTCCCCGATGTTGCCCGGTGGCTGGGGGGCTCCCCTCTTCAGCCGGGGAGTTGCCATCAGCGTGGGGCTCTGCAGCTGCAGGTGCTGCGCTTCATGACACAGGCGCAGTATGACCGCTTGCTTTGGTGCTGTGACTTCAACGCGGTACGGGGCGAGGAGTCTTTCATCCGCGCGCAGTGGGCCGGACGGCCATTGGTCTGGCATATCTATCCGCAGGAGGAGGCGGCGCACTGGGACAAGCTCAGGGCCTTCTTCGAGCGTTACGCCTGTAGCCTGGACGATGCTTCGCGGTCCGCGCTCTGGGGGTTCTGGCAGGCCTGGAATGCGGGTGAAGGCGCGGGGAAGGCCTGGTGGGAGATGCGGCGCCACTGCGATGCGTTGCGCCAGCTTTCGGAGCGCTGGACCGATGAGCAGGTTACCAATGGCGACCTGGCGGGAAAGCTGGTGTCTTTTTACGCAGATTGGCTATGATACGCGGCCTGTTTTTTGTCTTTCTTCCAAACCGGATATCCGTATGAAAACCGCACAAGAGTTCCGTGCCGGCCAGGTGGCCATCATCAATGGCGAGCCTTGGGTCATCCAGAAGGCCGAGTTCAACAAGTCCGGCCGCAACAGTGCCGTGGTCAAGATGAAGCTGAAGAACCTGCTCAATGGTTCGGCGACCGAGACCGTGTACAAGGCTGACGACAAGCTGGAGCCTGTGATCCTGGAGCGTAAGGAAGTCACCTATTCCTACTTCGCCGATCCGCTGTATGTGTTCATGGACACCGAGTTCAACCAGTACGAGATCGAGAAAAGCGATCTGGAAGGCATCATGGCCTTCATCGAAGACGGCATGACCGACGTCTGCGAAGCAGTGTTCTACAACGATCGCGTGATTTCCGTCGAACTGCCGACCAGCATCGTTCGCGAGATCGTCTACACCGAGCCTTCCGTGCGCGGCGATACCTCCGGCAAGGTGATGAAGACGGCGCGCCTGGCCAATGGCTCCGAGCTGCAGGTGTCCTCGTTCTGCGAGATCGGCGACTCCGTCGAGATCGATACCCGCACTGGCGAGTACAAGTCCCGCGTCAAGGCCTGATCGGCCCGAACGAAAAAAACCCGGCCACTGCGCCGGGTTTTTTATGGGCTCGCTTGCCACTCGGGGCAAGCGAGCAGGCTGCGTCAATGACCCCAGATCACCCCGATCAGGGCGTAGCACAGCAGGGTAACGAAGAATACGCCAAACAGGTTGAGCGCCAGCCCCGAGCGCATCATCGACTGGATACGCACCTGTCCTGTGGCGAACACGATGGCGTTGGGCGGCGTGGCCACCGGCATCATGAAGGCGCAGCTCGCCGCCACGGCCGCCGGGATCGCCAGCATCTCCGGAGGCAGCCCCTGGGACACCGCGACGGCACCGAGCAGCGGCAGGAAGGCCGCCGCGGTCGCGGTGTTGGACGTGACTTCGGTGAGAAAGGTGATCACCAGGGTGACCAGGCCGATCATCAGGATCAGCGGCAGCGCGCCGAAGCCCTGCAGGCCTTCGCCGATCCACACCGCCAGTCCGGACGAGCTGATGGCGCCGGCCAGCGACAGGCCGCCGCCGAACAGCAGCAACACTCCCCAGGGCATCTTGTTCGCCTGCTGCCAGTCCATGAGGAAGATCCGTTTGTTCCAGTCTGCCGGGATCAGGAACAGCAGTATGGCCGCGGCGATGGCGATGCTGGTGTCGTTGACACCGGGGATGAAACCCGCCAGCAGCGGCTGGAAGATCCATGACAGGGCGGCCAGCACGAACACCGCGGCGACACGTTTTTCCGCCGTGCTCATGGGACCCAGCTCATCGAGCTGATCGCGCAGCAGTTGCTGGCTATCGCCGCCGGCCAGCTTGAAGCCGCCGCGTGTCAGCCACCACCAGACGAAGGTCAGCATACCCAGGGCCACGGGCACGCCCAGCAGCATCCATTGGCCAAAGCCGATGTGGACGTCATGGTTCTCGCGCAGAAAGGCTGCCAGAAGGGCATTGGGCGGGGTGCCGATAAGGGTCGCGATGCCACCGACGCTGGCGGCGTAGGCGATACCGAGCAGCAGGGCGGTGGCGAAGCGATCGCTGTCCTTCGGGTCGCTGTTGGCAACCAGCAGGCTGATCACTGACAACCCGATCGGCAGCATCATGATGCTGGTAGCGGTGTTGCTCACCCACATGCTGATGAAGGCGGTGGCGATCATGAAACCGGCAATCTGTCGGCTGGGTTGACTGCCCACCGCCTGCAGGGTCACCAGGGCGATGCGCTTGTGCAGGTTCCAGCGCTGCATGCCGAGGCCCAGCATGAAGCCGCCAAAGAACAGGAAGATGGTGGGGTTGGCATAGGGCGCGGTGGCCTTCGCCATGTCGCTGATGCCGAGCAAGGGCAACAGGAGGATCGGCAGCAGCGAGGTGATCGGGATCGGAATCGCCTCGGTGGCCCACCAGACCGCCATGAGCGCCGCCAGCCCGACGGTGCGCCAGGCGATGTCGGAGAGACCTACCGGCGGGTCGGTGAGCATACACAAGAGGAGCAGTAACGGCCCGGCAAAGAGTCCGATTGTGGAGGCTGTGGTAGCACTCCGGCCTTGAGGGGAATCCGCCATCGATTTTATACCTTATCTTTCCTGAAACTGAGCTGGTCAAGGGTCACTGCCCTTGAGAACCGCCAAGGGTATCAGGCCTTTGGCCGGTTTGCTGCCTGCGCCACATGCGGGCAAGCCATCGCCATGTGATCCAGCCTCCTCCGATGAGGTAGAGCACACCACCAGGTACCCACATGATGAGACCTGCCAGTTGTTGATCGGCGAGATCGCGGGATTCGCCATAGAAGGGTGTAGTGCCGAATGTGAGCAGCGCGCCCAGCAACCCCGTGTGGATCATGGTCAGGAGAACCGCCATCAGCGCCTGGGGCACCTGTCGAGGATTGGCGTGCAGGACCGACCACCAGAACAGCCAGGCGGTGAACAGGAAACAGGCGTGCTCGAAGGCGTGCCACCAGAGGTTTTCCAGGGCCAGGATATAGAGCTGCGGGGTGTGCCAGATCCAGATGATCGCGCCATGCAGCACCGCCAAGGCGGTCGGGTAGCGGCCACTGCGCAGAATCGCGGTCCACAGCGGGCGGGCGATGTCTCCGGTGACGCTGCGCCACTGCGGAAGGGGCCGGGCAAGCGCCCAGAGCGGCGCGATGACGATGATGAACAGCATATGCTGGGTCATGTGCAGGCTGGTGCTGACCTCCGCCCAGTCGTCCAGCGGCCCGAAGATGGAAAACACCGCGAGCAGCATGGCGATGTGGAAGCAGGCGCTTTCCGCACGGCGCGGCGGCACACGCCGGGCTCCGATCAGGTAGAGCAACCAGGCGCTACCGAGAATCGCTGCGGTGATCAGCAAGGGCAGGCGCTCCATGAGGTGCGCATCGAACAGGCCGTGGGCCAGCGCCGGTTCGGCCAGCACCAGCAGCGGCAAGGCCAGCAGTGAACGCATCACAGGCATGGTGGCAGCTGCAGCAGGGGGATACCTACGAACAGGGCCGCCAGGAAGGCAATCATATGAATGCCAGCCGCCAGCTTGGTGACGAATACCTGTTGTTCGGTCAGTTCGTGGGGCTTGCGCGAGAGGCGCCAGAAGCGGCGTGCCAGCCACAGCAGAAGCGCCATTGTGAGCAGCGTGAGAACACCGAGACTGGCGTTCAGCCAGTTGCGGATGCCCAACTCCGGGTCCGGCGGGGCCACCGAGCAGGCCACCGAGAAGCCACCATAGATTATGACGAACCAAAGGCTCCAGATGAGCAATCCCATGGGGATCTGTATCGGATGGTACGGGGAGGTACGTGGATAGGTCACGACGCGCCTCCCCAGGTGCCTGGAAAGAGAATCCACGCCGCGTAGCTGATCCACAACACGGCGACATTGAAGAACCACAGTTGGAGAACAACACTGACCTCGTAAGGAGACCGGACGCCCACATAGCCAAAGTGCACGCGCCAGGACTGCAGCGCAGTGGTGATCGTGGCGAGTCCGCAGTGAACCGCCGCGTACATCAGCATGAAGAAGGTCATCGCGCCGTAGGCGCTTTCGGTCGGTGCCAGGTTGCTGTCCACCAGCAGCCAGATCAGGGTCCCGGTCTGCACCGCACCGATCAGGGCGATCAGTGCCAGTTTGAACAGCAAACCTCGTTCATTGCCGTGGCGCAGCTGCCCGGTCACCCAGCGCAACACCAGCGCGCCAAAGGAGACCAGTACGGCGCTGATCAGCAGTGTCTGCCCGGACAGGTCCAGGCCTTCCGGGACCGACCATTGCGGTGAGACGGTCCACATGTAGAACCAGCCGAACAGCAACGACAGATACATGGAACCGTCTGCGATCAAGGTTACGCCCATGCCCCAGAGACCCGGTCCGTCGTTGGTACGCGAATGCAGCGGAGGTTCGTCGGGATGGGTGCGGGCATCAGGGGCTGCGGAGGGATGAACGCCGTTTTCCCATGACCAGCGCAGCAGCACGATCACCGACAGCACGGTGGCCCCTAGCGCGACCCAGTAGAACTGCGCCAGCAGCGACAGGCATACCGCAGCCAGGAACAACGCGGCGATAAAGGGCAGCCAGCTGTTGCTCGGCAGGTGGATGACCTCACGCACCTTGCCGGTCAGCGGATCGGAACCCCAGGTTTCCCGCCGGCCATGGTCGATGGTGGTCAGCGCGTGCTCGCCGCGCGCGATGCTGTCGGGCAGATCCGGATCGTGCCACAACGGATGTCGGTGAGTGATGTCCGGCAGGCTGACGAAGTTATAGGCGCTCGGCGGCAACGATGTGGCCCATTCCAGGGTGTCGGCGTTCCAGGGGTTCTTGGTGGCGGGCTTGCCGAAGCGGAAGTGCAGCAGGATATCCAGCAGGATGGTGGCGACCCCCACCGCCATGATGAAGCTGCCGATGGAGGAAATCAGGTTTGGCAGATGCCAGCCCAGCCCCTCGTCGTAGGTGTAGACTCGCCGCGGCATGCCCATCAGTCCTGTCCAGTGCATGATCAGGAAGGTGGTATTGAAGCCGATGAACACCAGCCAGAAGCCCCAGCGACCGAGGGTCACCGAGGGCATGCGGCCGGAAAAGTGCGGCAGCCAGTAATACAGCCCGGCCATCAGCGGAAACACCATGCCTCCGACCAGGACGTAGTGCATGTGGGCGACGACGAAGTGGGTGTCGTGTACCTGCCAGTCGAACGGTACCAGAGCCACCATGACGCCGGTCAGGCCGCCGCCGACGAAGACCACCAGAAAGCCCACCAGCCAGAGCATCGGCACATGGAAGATGGGCCGGCCCAGCCAAAGGGTTGCCAGCCAGGCAAAGATCTGCACCCCGGTGGGAATGGCCACCAGCATGCTGGCGCCGGAAAAGAACGCCAGCGCCAGCTGCGGAATCCCCACCGTGAACATGTGGTGCACCCAGAGCCCGAAGCTGAGAAAGCCGATGGTCAGCACCCCGAGCACGATCCAGCGATAGCCGACGATGGCCCGCTGGCAGAACACCGGAAGCAGCGTCGAGACGATGCCGGCACCCGGCAGGAAGATGATGTACACCTCAGGATGCCCGAACAGCCAGAACAGGTGCTGCCAGAAGATCGGGTCACCGCCCAGCGCCGTGTCGAAGAACGGCATCCCGGCGGCACGCTCGAGTTCCAGCAGGATGCTGCCGAGGATCAGCGGCGGGAAGCCCACCACGATCATCATGGCCATCACCAGGATGTACCAGGCGTACAGGGGCATCTTGTCCAGCGCCATGCCGCGGGTGCGAGTGCGCAGGATCGACACCACCAGTTCGACCCCGGCGCTTACTGCGGAAATCTCGATGAAAGTGATGCCCAGCAGCCAGAAATCGTTGTTTACCCCCGGCATGTGCCCGGCGCTGGATAGCGGGGTGTACATGAACCAGCCGGCCTTGGGGGCGATCTCGAAGAAGATGCTGGAGATCAGGATCAGCCCGCCGAACAGGTAGCAGAAGTAGCCCAGTGCCGAGAGCCTGGGGAATACCAGGTCGCGGGCGCCGATCATCTTCGGGATCAGGTAGATCGCCAGGCCTTCCATCATCGGCACGGCGAACAGGAACATCATCACCGTGCCGTGCATGGTGAAGACCTGGTTGTAGATGTCCGGCGACATCAGCTCGTAACCGGGAATCGCCAGCTGAGTGCGGATCAGCATCGCCAGTAATCCACCGAAGAGGAAGAAGATTCCCCCCGTCACCAGAAAGCGCAAGCCAATGGTGGAGTGGTTGACGATGGTCAGCGCCTTCCAGCCGCGCGGGTTGCCCCACACTTCGTTGAACTGGTCCTGCAACTGATCCGGGTCGGTGGTCGGCTTGTTACTCATGGAGCGAGTGTCTCCAGCCAGGCGGCAATCTGTTCGAGAATGTCGTCGTCGATGTCGTCATGGGCCGGCATTGCATTACCCGCCTTGATGTCCTGGTGTTCACGCAGCCAGCGACGCAGGCCTTCGCTGTCGTTCTCCAGCGTGCCGGCGCCCAGCGTGGGCCGGCTGGCCAGATCGGTAAGGTCGGGCGCACGAGCGCCCTCGGTTATGCCGGCGACGCGGTGGCACTGGCCGCAGGTATCGCGAAACTCCTCACCCGCTGCGCCGGGGGGCAGAGCTGGCGAGGCGAAGCTCTGGCGTTCGCTCAACCAGGTGTCGAAACCCTCGGGCTCCAGCGCTTCGACATGCAGGATCATCCGGGTGTGCTGCGCGCCGCAGAATTCCGAGCACTGGCCGCGAAACACGCCAGCATGGGAGGCTTCGAGGCGAATCTCGTGGATGCGGCCGGGAACCATGTCGCGCTTGCCGCCCAGGCGCGGCACCCAGAACGAGTGGATGACATCCGCGCTCGTCAGGTGTACGTCCAGCGGACGCCCGACGGGGACAATGAACTGGTTCGCCGTGGTGACTCCGCTCTCGGGATAGTGCACTTCCCACCACCACTGATGGCCGGTGACCTCGATCACCAGAGGATCCTGCCCTTCGACCGGGAGCGGGATCATGCTGCGCCCGGTGGGGACGCCGAACAGCAGCAGCAGGATGATGCTCACCGTCGGCAACACGATGCCGCCACTGATGACCCAGCGGCGATTGATGGCGCGGGCTTGCTTGGCCGAGGTATGACGCGGCTTGCGGGCCAACGCATAGATCCAAAGCAGGCTCACCCCGACCCAGACGACGCTGGCCACGCCGAACATGAACCACCAGACAGTGGCGACCTGGCGGGCCGCGGGGCCGGCCGGGTCGAGGATCGACTGCGGTCCACTGCAGGCGGCGAGCAAAGGAACTGCCAGCGCCAGAATGGTCCATTTGATCATGTCGGTACCTCCTGCCCGCACCGCCGACTTCCTGATTACATCCTCACCCTGGAGTCCCGGATGGCTGACTGTACCCCTCGCGAGTCCATACACAGCAAAGCAGCGATCAAGGGCCATCCCCTGCATCCGATGCTGATCCACTTTCCCGTCGCGGCCCTGGTTGCGGTGGTTTTCACCGATCTGGCCTACCTCTGGACAGTGGACGAATTCTGGAGTCGCGCCAGTGTCTGGCTGCTTGGCGTTGGCGCGGTGGGCGGCATCACCGCCAGCGTCTTCGGGCTGGTGGACCTGCTGTGGGTCAGCAAGATCCGACAGAAAGTGACCGCCTGGTGCCATGCGATCCTCGCGGTGATGATGCTCTCGCTGGCCTCGCTCAACTGGATGTTGCGCGTGGTCGGCCTGGGGCCGGCCGAAACCGAGTTCTTCTGGGGCCTCTACCTGTCGGTACTCACCGCGCTGCTGATTTCCGTCGCTGCCTACCTGGGCGGTCGCCTGGTCTACGAGCACGCCGTGGGTGTCGACTTGAGCAACTGAAGAGAGGCTGAGAGCGGTCGGGTCAGACATGAGCGGGGCAGCTTCCTCGTGTTCAGAACGGCTTGGCCAGGACAAGCCAGAGCGTCAGGATGATGAGCAGCGGGATGGTGGTGCCGACGGCGAAGCAGGGCATCCTCACGCTGCGTTCGGGATAGCGCTCGACGCGCAGCAGCAGGACCCCGCAGAGCGCGTGGCTGATCGTCATGCCGACCACCGCGGTCAGCTTCATCACCAGCCAGCCTGCCACCACGCCGTCGCGGAGGATGATCGCGGTTCCCGAGCCAATGGCGACCAGGGCCGCCGGCGTGCCCACCAGGGTGAACACCATGCGCGTCAGATGGGAGTGGTCGCGAAAGAACAATTGATCATTACGGCGAGTACCTGCGGCGATCATCGCCGGCAGATAGACTAGGATGCCGCACCAGCAGATAAGCGATGCCAGGTGCAGCAGTTTCAGTAGTGGCATGCCGGTCTCCCTTCCTGCCAGGCGAGCGGTGCGCTGCGGCTTGAATCGCAAGCTGTGACAACCCACCCACGGGGCGGTTCGCCAGGCAGACGTGAACGGCAAGGGGAGAACTCGGGCGCGGCGGAAGCCGGAGTGCCTGAATACGCCCCAGAAGGTCGCTTCGGACCCTGAATGACCTGAATGGATTTCTGATGGATCTACCGAACTGGCGCGAGCGCCTCTACATCATCATCTTCTTCACCAACACTCCGGCGGGGAAACTCTTCGACACCTGGCTGCTGGTAGTGGTGACGGCGAGTCTGGTCGTGGTGATGCTCGATAGCGTCGCGGCGATCAACCTTCATTACGGCACCCTGTTGAGGGCGCTGGAGTGGGGCTTCACCACCATCTTCGCCATCGAGTATCTGCTGCGGATCTACAGCCACCCCGAGCCGCGCAAGTACGTGTGGAGCTTCTACGGGGTGATCGACCTGCTGTCGATCCTGCCGGCCTTCCTGGCGCTGATCTTCGCCGACGCCCAGTACCTGCTGGTGATCCGCATCATCCGGCTGTTGAGGGTGTTCCGGGTGCTCAAGCTCACCCCCTACCTCAGCCAGGCGAACTTTCTGCTCGTCGCCTTGCGCGGTAGCAGGCAGAAGATCATCGTCTTCCTGCTGTCGGTCAGCACCCTTATCGTGATCTACGGGACCTTGATGTACGTGATCGAGGGCCCGCCACATGGGTTCAGCAGCATCCCGAAGAGCATCTACTGGGCCGTGGTGACCCTGACCACGGTCGGCTTTGGCGACATCGTGCCAAGTACACCGCTCGGCCAGGCATTGGCGACGGTGGTGATGATCACAGGTTATTCGATCATCGCGGTGCCGACGGGTATTTTCACCGCCGAGCTCGCCAACGCCATGCGAGCCGACACCCTGGTGCATGAGTGCCCCTCCTGCCGCAAACCCTCTCACGAGCCCGGTTCGGCGTTCTGCGGTCGCTGTGGGAGCCAGTTGTTCCAGCAGAAGGTGGACACCCCGGCAGAGCAATGAGCACTGGCCGGGCGGGCGAGGGAAAAGGCGGTGAGGTCAGCGGTTGAAGCGCTCGACGAGGGCGTGCTGGGCTTCTGCAGTGGATGCCAGACCTTCGCTCAGTAGCGCGGTGCTTTCGGCAGAACTGCTGTTTTCCTCGGCCAACTGAGCGATGGTCCCGACGTTGCGGCTGATCTCCTCGGCCACGGCGCTCTGCTCCTCGGTGGCCGAAGCGATCTGGGTGGTCATGTCGCTGATGCTGTCCATGGCGTTGCTGATGCCCAGGAGCGCCTCGTCGGTGAGCGCGACCTGCTCGACACCTTTCTCGACATGCTTGCGGCCCTGCTCGGTGGCATTCACCGCGCCCCGGGCCTGCTGCTGAAGCTTCTCGATCAGGCTGTGGATCTGTCCGGTGGATTCGCCGGTACGCTTGGCCAGCTGACGAACTTCGTCAGCCACCACAGCGAAACCGCGCCCGCTTTCACCAGCGCGTGCCGCTTCGATCGCGGCATTCAGCGCCAGCAGGTTGGTCTGGTCGGCGATGCCCTTGATGACATCCACCACGCTGCCGATCTCGTCACTGTCGCGGGCCAGTTTGGCCACCACCTCGCCGGTCTCGACGACCGATGCGGAAAGCTTCTGGATCACGTTGCGGGTTTCTGCTGCAACCTGCCGACCCTGTTCGGTCAACTGACTGGCCTCGTGTGTCGCCGCCGCCGCGGTGCCTACGTTATGTGCCATCTCCTGGGTGGTGGCGGCCATCTCGTTCACCGCCGCGGCGACCTGATCGGTTTCCTGGCGTTGCTGCGCCAGGCTGCGCGAGCAACGGTGGGCCAGGGAGTCGGCCTCGCTCGCCTGGGCGTGCAGCTGGCGGGCGCTGTCCTGCAGGCGGGTCAGGCAGGTCTGCAGATGAAGCTGCTGGCTGATCATGGCCATCTCGAGCTGCGCCTCGACGCCCCGGGCGTCGGTGTACATGGTGGCGATCAGCGGGTCGGAAGTGGTCTGCTCGGCGATGCGCAGCAGGCGGCGTGTGCCTCGGTTCTGCCAGTGCAGCCCGGCGAGACCCAGCGGGACCGACAGCAGGGCCACCAGCAGAAAGCCCCAATATCCGTCGAGCACCATGCCCAGCAGGAAGGCCGCCTGGCTCATCACGATGAAGGGCAGCCACTTGAGCGCCATCGGCATCCAGCGATCACGCCCGGGAATGGCGCTCTTGCCAGCGTTTATGCGTGCGTACAGCGCTTCGGCCCGGGTGACCTGTTCGGCGGTCGGCTTGGTGCGTACCGACTCATAGCCCACGATCCGCCGGTTCGCATCCAGCGCTGGCGTGACGTAGGCGTTGACCCAATAGTGGTCGCCGTTGCGACGGCGATTCTTGACGATGCCCATCCAGGGCTTGCCCTGCTGGAGCGTCGTCCACATATGGGCGAACACTGCAGGCGGCACGTCCGGGTGGCGAATCAGGTTGTGCGGCGCACGGATCAACTCATCACGCGAATATCCGCTGACCTCTGCAAAGACGTCGTTGCAGTAGGTGATCTGGCCTTTAAGGTCCGTGGCGGAAATCAGCCGCTGCTGATTCGGAAAGGCATATTCACGCTGGGTAACGGGGAGATTCTTTCGCATGAGATATCACTTTGATATGACCGTGGGTCCGCCGAGGAGCCTAACAGCAATGGCAATAGTTAAGCGGCCTGATCAGGGGATTCTTGAGAAAAGATTTGCCGCGACTGGGCAGGGAGGCTCCGGGCATGCCCGAAATTCATCCAGCCGCAATCATCCCGCTCTAGATTGGTGCCGTCTGACCGGGTGAAAAGACACCTTCTTCGACGCGGCTGGTAGCTAACCCGCTGATTCGGAATAGGTCCTGATGACGAGCCCGGGAATGGCATCAAGCTTGCTCGAATGATTGCTGTAAGGATCGTCGAATCCTGACCGCGATAAGGGATGCCAGCGGATCGGATCGTAGTGGCTACGGGTATCGGAGGCCTACATGCGCATCAGCATCCTTGGCATGGACTACAGGAGCGCAATCTTCGCAGGTTGCCTGTCCCATCGCGGGCACCGGGTCATAGGGATTGACACCGGATCCTATCGGGCGGACTGGCTTGACTGTTTCGGCGAATGCTCGCCGGAACCGGGCCTGGAAGTGCTGTTGGAACACGGACGGCAGACGGGGCTGCTCAGCAGGACGACGGATTTGCTGACAGCCGTGCGGGAGACGGAGCTCACTTTCATGGATGGGGCTGCCGAGGACGGTGGCGAGCAGGATGCTACCAACATGGAGCGGCTCTACCGACGGATCGGTGAAGCCTTGCGGGCAAAGGAAGGCATGCACAGGTTATTGGTACGCAGCAATCGGTCGCGTGAACGGATTCTGGCGACCCTGCTGCCGATTCTCGAAAAGAGTTCAGGGAAACGACTCGGACAGGGATTTCAGCTCGAGGTGAGCGCGGATTACCTCAGCGCATGCAGCGCAACGCTGCAAGCCAGGGACCAGGAAACCTAGCGTCCGGCGGAGTGCCGGCTCCAGCAGAAGCAATCATGCAGTCATCACGGAAGGTGTCACTCTGCGGCGCAAGCCGAAGCGATTGGAGCGGCCTGGCGACAGGCCTCATTCCTGGCGAAGTCGATCGAGACGAGGAGAGACGAGATGATTCCTGTGATTCTATCCGGAGGTAGCGGCTCGCGCCTCTGGCCACTCTCGCGCAAGCAGCACCCCAAACCCTTCCTCAAGTTGATGGGCTCGCACACCCTGTTCCAGCAAACGGTCATGCGCCTGGCTTGTGACGGCATGGAAGCGCCGGTGATCCTGTGCAATCAGCAGCACCGCTTCATGATCCATGAACAGCTCTGTGCCATTGACGCAGGTGCGCAGCTGCTGGTTCTCGAGCCCTTCGCTCGCAACACCGCGCCGGCAGTGGCGATGGTCGCGCTCAAGCTGCTCGCCGAAGGGCGCGACGAAATTCTCGTTGTCTCGCCTGCCGACCATGTCATCCAGAACTCCACCGCCCTGCGAAACACCCTGGAGCTGGCCCGGCCCGCCGCCGAAGCGGGCGAGCTGGTGCTCTTCGGCATTCCTGCCGAACAGGCCGAGCCAGGCTTCGGCTACATCCGTTGCAGGGACGAATTTCTCTGCAATGGCATGCAGCGAGTCGAGCACTTCGTCGAGAAGCCAGACATGGTGACAGCGCAGGCCTTTGTCGACTGCGGCGACTATTACTGGAACAGCGGCATCTTCATGTTCCGCGCCAGCCGCTACCTGGACGAGTTGAGAGTTCAGTCCCCGGCGATCCATGAAAGCTGTATCCGCGCCTTCGAGGGCTGCAGCCTCAGCGAGACCACGCTGCGAATCGCCGCCAGTACCTATTCCGCCTGTCCGGACAGGTCGATCGATCACGCGCTGATGGAGAGTACCCGCAGCGCCTGCCTGATTCCGCTGGACGCGGGCTGGAGCGATGCGGGCAGCTGGTCGGCGCTCTGGAGCGAGCAGGACAAGGACGAGCATGGCAATCTGCTGCTGGGCGACGTGGTGGTCGACGACAGCCGCGACTGCCTGGTGCATGCCAGTTCCAAGCTTGTCACTCTGCTGGGTCTGGAAGACCTGGTGGTGGTGGAAACCCGCGACGCGGTGATGATCGCCCACAAGGACCGCCTCCAGGATGTCCGCCATCTGGTCAACGAGCTGGATAGTGAGCAACGCGGGGAGGTCGAGACTCTCCCTCGGGTGTTTCGACCCTGGGGATCCTGCGACTCGCTAGACCGAGGCGAGCGGCATCAGGTCAAGCATCTCACTCTCAAGCCAGGTGCAAGCCTGTCGTTGCAACGCCACCATCATCGCGCCGAGCACTGGATCGTGGTCTCGGGCACCGCGCAGGTCACCTGTGGCGAGACGACTTTTCTACTGTCGGAGAACCAGTCGACCTACATCCCCGAGGCGGAGGTACACTGCCTGAGCAACCCCGGCAAGATACCCCTCGAATTGATCGAGGTGCAGTCGGGCAGCTACCTGGGCGAAGACGACGTCGAGCGCCTGGGAGATGTCCCCATCGCCGCGACAGACCAGGCCACCACCCCAACAACCGCCCGGATCGTTGCCATCAAATGATCCTCTCGAGCTTGCTCGCGAATGGCCGAAACCCCGCCGCGGCGGCCTTCGCGACCAAGATCGCTCCTACAAGAGCGGGCCGGTTGATGACACAAGTTCCGCGACCCACCCAGCCCCGTAGGAGCGAGCTCGCTCGCGAATGGCCGAAACCCCTCCGCGGCGGCCTT
>NZ_JBHRXZ010000029.1:144927-192551 GCF_042648805.1 Stutzerimonas tarimensis
ACCCCGTAGGAGCGAGCTCGCTCGCGAATGGCCGAAACCCCGCCGCGGCGGCCATTCGCGCCCAAGGTCGCTCCTACAAGAGCGGGCCGGTGGATGACACAAGTTCCGCGACCCACCCAGCCCCGTAGGAGCGAGCTCGCTCGCGAATGGCCGAAACCCCTCCGCGGCGGCCTTCGCGCCCAAGGTCGTTCCTACAAGAGCGGGCCGGTGGATGACACAAGTTCCGCGACCCACCCAGCCCCGTAGGAGCGAGCTTGCTCGCGAATGGCCGAAACCCCGCCGCGGCGGCCTTCGCGACCAAGGTCGCTCCTACAAGAGCGGGCCGGTGGATGACACAAGTTCCGCGACCCATCCGCCCCTGTAGGAGCGAGCTTGCTCGCGAATGGCCGAAACCCCGCCGCGGCGGCCTTCGCGCCCAAGGTCGTTCCTACAAGAGCGGGCCGGTGGATGACACAAGTTCCGCGACCCATCCAGCCTGTAGGAGCGAGCTCGCTCGCGAATGGCCGAAACCCACCCCGTAGCAGCGAGCTCGCTCGCGAATGGCCGAAACCCCTCCGCGGCGGCCTTCGCGACCAAGGTCGCTCCTACAAGAGCGGGCCGGTGGATGACACAAGTTCCGCGACCCACCCAGCCCCTGTAGGAGCGAGCTTGCTCGCGAATGGCCGAAACCTACCCCGTAGCAGCGAGCTCGCTCGCGAACCGGCCGAAACCCCGCCGCGGCGGCCATTCGCGACCAAGGTCGCTCATACAAGAGCGGGCCGGTGGACATCGCAGCAGTGGATCGCGACTTAATCTAAGCCTGCCCGATCATCTGCCGCAGCACATAATGCAGGATCCCCCCGGCCTTGAAATACTGCACCTCGTTGAGGGTGTCGATACGGCAGAGCACCTCGAAGCTCTCGCGGCTGCCATCGGCGCGTTCGATGTCGACGGTGAGCTTCTGGCGCGGCTTGATGTTCGCCGAAAGCCCGCGAATGGACAGCTTTTCCTGGCCGGTGAGCCCGAGCGACTGACGGTCCTGCCCGTTGATGAACTGCAGCGCCAGAACCCCCATGCCGATCAGGTTGGAGCGGTGGATGCGCTCGAAGCTCTCGGCGATCACCGCCTTGACGCCCAGGAGGTTGGTGCCCTTGGCTGCCCAGTCGCGGCTCGAGCCGGTGCCGTACTCCTTGCCGGCGATCACCACCAGCGGCACTCCCTCGGCCTGGTACTTCATTGCGGCATCGTAGATGGGCATCTTCTCGCCGCCGGGCTGGTAGAGGGTATTGCCACCTTCTTCGCCGCCAAGCATCTCGTTGCGGATGCGGATGTTGGCGAAGGTGCCGCGCATCATCACCTCGTGGTTGCCGCGACGAGACCCGTAGGAATTGAAGTCATCGGGCTGCACACCCAGCGACTGCAGGTACTCGCCGGCCGGCGAGCTGGCCTTGATGTTTCCGGCGGGCGAGATGTGGTCAGTGGTGATCGAGTCGCCGAACAGCGCAAGGATGCGCGCATCCAGAACGTCCTGCGGCTCGGGCGCGGGTTCGCCGATGGCGTCGAAATAAGGCGGGTTCTGCACGTAGCTCGAGTTCGAGTTCCACTCGTAGGTATTGCCCGGGGTGACCGGGATCGCCTGCCAGTGCTCGTCGCCGCTGAACACGTCCGCGTAACGGCGGCGGAACATGTCCCCGTCGATCTTGGCCACTTCCGCATTGACCTCCTGGCTGGTGGGCCAGATGTCCTTCAGGTAGACCGGATTTCCCTGATTGTCCTCGCCCAGCGGCT
Source organism: Stutzerimonas tarimensis (assembly GCF_042648805.1). Lineage (NCBI taxonomy): Bacteria > Pseudomonadati > Pseudomonadota > Gammaproteobacteria > Pseudomonadales > Pseudomonadaceae > Stutzerimonas > Stutzerimonas tarimensis. The sequence goes on from NZ_JBHRXZ010000029.1 coordinate 146,695, forward strand.
CGCGGGACAGGTCGATACGGGTAGTGCCGGCCAGGGCGAACGCCACCACCAGCGGCGGCGAGGCCAGCCAGTTGGCCTTGACCAACGGATGCACCCTGCCCTCGAAATTGCGGTTGCCGGACAGGACCGACGAGACGATCAGATCGTTATCGGTGATCGACTGGCCGATTGGGTCCGGCAGCGGGCCGGAGTTGCCGATACAAGTGGTGCAGCCATAGCCCACCAGATTGAAGCCCAGCTCATCCAGGTAGTTGTTCAGTCCAGCCTTGAGCAGATAGTCGGTCACCACCTTCGAGCCGGGCGCCAGCGAGGTCTTCACCCAGGGTTTGCGGATCAGTCCGCGTTCGACGGCTTTTTTTGCCACCAGCCCGGCGGCCATCAGCACGTTGGGGTTGGAGGTGTTGGTGCAGGAGGTAATGGCGGCGATCACCACGTCGCCATGCTTGAGACCATGGGCTTCTCCGGAGACCGGAAAATCCCGGTCGGCTTCGGCTTTCTTGCCGCTTGTCTCCAGCAGCAGATCGAAATTCGAGCCGATATCGGTCAGGGCGACGCGGTCCTGGGGGCGCTTCGGGCCGGCGAGGGACGGCACCACGCTGCCCAGCTCGAGCTCCAGGGTGTGGGTGAATTCCGGGTCAGGCGAATTGCTGTCGCGCCACAGCCCCTGGGCCTTGTAATAGGCCTCCACCAGGGCGATTCGATCCTCGTCGCGGCCGGTCAGGCGCAGGTAATCGAGGGTGATGCCGTCGACCGGGAAGAAGCCGCAGGTAGCGCCATACTCGGGCGCCATGTTGCCGATGGTGGCGCGGTCGGCCAGCGGCAGGGTGTCCAGGCCTGGGCCGTAGAATTCCACGAACTTGCCCACCACGCCCTGCTTGCGCAGCATCTGGGTAACCGTCAGCACCAGGTCGGTGGCGGTCACGCCTTCCTTCAACTCGCCGGTCAGGCGAAAGCCCACGACTTCCGGAATCAGCATCGACACCGGCTGGCCGAGCATCGCCGCTTCAGCCTCGATACCGCCAACGCCCCAGCCCAGCACGCCAAGACCGTTGACCATGGTGGTGTGCGAGTCGGTGCCGACCAGCGTGTCGGGATACACCACCGTTTCGCCGTCCTCATCACGGGTCCAGGCAACTTGGGCGAGGTATTCGAGGTTGACCTGATGGCAGATGCCGGTGCCTGGCGGCACCACCTGGAAATTGTCGAACGCCTGCTGGCCCCAGCGCAAAAACTCGTAGCGTTCGCCGTTGCGCTGCATCTCGATCTCGACGTTCTGCTCGTAGGCGTCGGCATTGCCGAAGCGATCGACCATTACCGAGTGATCGATCACCAGATCCACCGGCGAGAGCGGATTGATTTGCTGAGGGTCGGCACCCGCCTTGGAAACCGCATCGCGCATGGCGGTGAGATCGACCACCGCCGGCACGCCGGTGAAGTCCTGCATCAGTACCCGCGCCGGTCGATACTGGATTTCCTGATCGGCACTGCGGGTCTTCAGCCAGCCGGCCAGCGCGTCCAGATCGCCGGGTTGCACGGTCACGCCATCTTCATGGCGCAGCAGGTTTTCCAGCAGCACCTTCAGCGAGGCGGGCAGGCGGCTAATGTCGCCAAGCTGGTGGGCGGCCTCGGGGAGGCTGAAGTAATGGTAGGTCTTGCCGTTCACCTCGAGGGTGCGGCGGCAGTTCAGGCTATCCAGCGAGGGCATGTCGTTCTCCTTGACCCCTGTGGGCCGTTGGAAGCGAAGAGGCGGCCAGGCATAACCGAATGGGTTGATGATTCCGCCCGGTAGACGCTCGATCGGTACAGGCCTGGCGCCGTCGCATTTGGCTTAACCTAGCTCTGGACTGACCGGGGCGGCAGGGGTTCCCGTCCTCGGCTATGATGCGCGGCCACGCTCTCTGGTCAGCTACCCATGGAAACCGCCACGAATACTCTTCTTCTGCATTGCCGCCCCGGCTTCGAGGCCGAGGTCTGCGCCGAGATCGGCGATCAGGCGGCGCGTGTCGGCGTGCCTGGCTACGCCAAATCCAAGGCCGGCACGGCCTGTGCTGAATTCGTCTGCACCGAGCCGGGTGGGGCGCAGCGGCTTATGGAGGCGGTGTCCTTTTCCAGCCTGATCTTTGTCCGTCAGTGGGCCAGGGGCACCTGGGTCGAACTGCCGGAGCGCGATCGCATTGGCGTCCTGCTCGATCAATTGGCCGAGGCTCCGGTGTTTTCAGGCCTCTGGCTCGAGGTCATGGACACCAATGATGGCAAGGAGCTGTCCACCTTCTGCCGCAAGTTCGAAGGGCCGCTGCGCCGCGCACTGGAAAAGGCGGGGCGCTTGAAGGACGACGGTCATGGGCCGCGCCTGCTGCTGACGTTCCGTAGCGGCCGCGAAGCCTTCGTCGGGGTCGCAGATGCCGATAACAGCGCGCTCTGGCCCATGGGCATCCCACGGCTGAAGTTTCCCCGTCAGGCGCCCAGCCGCTCGACCCTCAAACTGGAGGAAGCCTGGCACCATTTCATCCCCCGCGACCAATGGGACGCACGCCTGGCACCGGCCATGACCGCCGTCGACCTCGGCGCCGCGCCCGGAGGCTGGACCTGGCAGCTGGTCAACCGGCACATGCGCGTGACCGCCGTCGACAACGGCCCGATGAACGAGGAGCTGATGGACTCGGGTCTGGTGGATCACCAGCGGGTCGACGGCTTCGCCTTCCGCCCACGCCGGCCGGTGGACTGGATGGTCTGCGACATCGTCGAAAAGCCCGCACGCAACGCCGCCTTGTTGGAAACCTGGATCGGCGAGGGGCTGTGCCGCGAGGCGGTGGTCAACCTCAAGCTGCCGATGAAACAGCGTTACGCCGAAGTGAAGCGCCTGCTGGAGCGAATCGCCGATGGCCTCGATGCCCGCGGCGTGCGCGCCAGCATCGCCTGCAAGCAGCTCTACCACGACCGGGAAGAAGTGACCTGCCATCTCAGGCGGTTGTGACCCGGGCAGCAGCGCGTTCGTACCGCTTGCCGGCGCGATGCCTCGACCCCGCGCCGGCAATGGGTGAAAATCCCGGCGTCTGAATCGGAGGTTCCATGACCAGCCCCAACGACCTGCCCGTCGATGCCACCCTCGACGCCACCGGCCTGAACTGCCCGGAGCCTGTGATGATGCTGCACAACAAGGTGCGCGACCTGGGCCCAGGCGACATGCTCAAGGTAATCGCCACCGACCCCTCCACCCAGCGCGACATCCCCAAGTTCTGCCTGTTCCTCGGCCACGAACTGGTCGGCCAGGAAGAAGGCGAGGGCAGTTATCTGTACTGGATACGCAAGAAGCAGGGTTGACCTGGCCGCCAATGACGCCTGTGGAATAGGCGCAAATCGGGGTTTTCGCCACGACCAGCAGCCACCACCCCTGTAGGAGCGGGCCCAGACCGCGACGTTTTTTCGCCCCCGCGCCGCTCGTGCAGCCACCGCGCCGCCCATTCGCTGTCAGGGCCCGCTCCTACAAAAGCGCAGTGATCGTGCGGGCTTCAGGCGCGAAATCGGGGCGTTTCGCCACTACCCTGTAGGAGCGGGCCCCGACCGCGACGCTTTGCAACCACCGCACCGCTCGTGCAACCACCGCGCCGCCCAATCGCGGTCAGGGCCCGCTCTTACAAGAACTGCGCTGCCGACGCCGCTCCCACACGGCCAAAACAACAGAGCCCGGCGGTTGCCGGGCTCTGTTGTTCGATGTGCGTGGCGATCAGGCGCCGGCGATGCCGTCCCAGCCTTCCTTGACCTTGCGCAGCAGGCCGGAAACCTCGTCCAGGCGCTCCACGTCGCTGTGGCGGTTGGCTTCGGTCAGGCGGCGCATCATGTACTCGTAGAGGCTGTCGAGGTTGGCGGCATATTCACCACCCACTTCCGGGTTCAGCGCCTCGCGCAGCCCGCCGATGATGGCCACGGCCTTGCCGATCAGCTCACCCTTCAGGGCCACCTGCCCACGCTCCAGCGCGCCGCGGGCCTGGGCGATGCGCTCGAGCCCGCCCTCCATCAGCATCTGGATGAGGCGGTGCGGGCTGGCTTCCAGCACCTGGGCGTTGCGGTTGACGGTCTGGTATTGGCGAAGTGCGGCCGAGGCGTTCATGTGAGGTTCCTTGCGCAAGAGTGGCTGGATTAACCTCTATATCGACGTGGTACTCATGAACTTTAGGCCGTGATAGCGATGAGACTGCAGCGCAAGAGAGCTGGCGCAGGCGCGCGTTTACCAGGCCGTCGAAACTACCTGCCTTGGCAATACTGCGTTAAACAGCCCCGATCACGAGCCAGGTCAAAACCCTCAGGCACAAAAGTTAGACTCCGCTTTTTCGGCCGTTTTTGCGGGCCGCCATCGGCCTTGTCCTGCCTGCCTCGCCTACGTTATTGAACGGCCTGTTTAACGGCTGCGCTGCTGGGCGATCAGCGCGTCGAACATCGAGTAGATGCTGTTGCGGGTGCTTTCCATCTGCCCGAGCAGGATGTCCATGCTGTTGAACTTGGAATAGAGCGAGGTCTCGAGCTTCTCGACCCGACGGTCCAGGGCCGCCTGCTCCTCCGACAGCTTGGTCAGGTTCGCCTGCAGGTTGTCCTGGCGTTTGGAAAGGATGCCGCCGGTCTCGCTGTAGGCACTGACCGACTTGCCCATACGCGTCAGCAGCCCCTCGTCACCGGAAAAGAACTCGCCTACCGCAGCGTGGTTGGTCGCCAGGGCTTTTTCCAGCTTGGCGCTGTCGATGGCCAAGGTGCCGTCCTTCTGAGTGCTGACACCCAGCTGCGACAGCACCTTGAGCTCGCCGCTGGCGTCAGAGGGCGTGGCCATGGCGTTGCGCAGCGAGTTCATCATGGTCCGCACCGAGGCGTCGCCCAGCAGCGCGCCGGCGTCCGCGACTTCACCATTGGCGCCCGGCGTGACCTTGGTCAGCGCGTTGGTCATGGTCACCAGCGTGTTGTAGGCGGTGACGAAGCTCTCCACCGAGGTCTTCATCCCTTCGGTGTTGGCGCCGACGTTGAGGGTGGTCGACTCGGTGCCTTCAAGCTTGATGGTCAGCCCGCTGATGGCATTGCTCACCGTATTGGTGGCGCTGGTCATGGACAGGCCGTCAATGCTGAACCGGGCATCCTGCGCCTGAACCAGATAACCGGCGCCGGTGCCGCTCTGCTGTACACCCGCCTCGACGTTCAGTTGCGACAGGCTGGGGTTGCTGCCGCTGATGGTGAGATCCGTGCCCTCACCAGTGGTCTCGGAGCTGAGCACCAGGCGCGAGCCGGAGGAGTCGGTCACGATGTTGGCACTGATGCCCGCCGAACTGGATAGCCGAGTATTGATGCTGTCACGGATTTCCGAAAGCGTCGCACCATCGTTGACGTTGACCGAGTACGTGGCCGACCCGAGGGAGATGGACAGGCTGCCGCCGCCAAAGCTGGCCGAGGAGCCGCCACTGATCACCTGACTGGCAATCTTGGAGCCTGTGGCCAATTGCTCGACTTCCAGGGCGTATTTGCCCGGCGCGGCGCCGTTGCCGACAGTGACGGTGGCCACGTCCTCTTTGGTGGATTTGGCCGTCAGCGGAGCGAAGTTGGAGGCGTTGCGCGTGAGCCCACTGAGGGTGGTCTGGAAGGTGTCGACGGCGCTTTTCAGGGTGCCCACGGCCGAGAGAGTGGTGCTGGCGATGGCCGTCTGGCGGTTGATCTGGGCGGCCTTGGGCGCCTTCTCGGCCGTCACCATCGCCTTGACCAGCCCGTCGATATCAAGGCCGGAGCCGAGCCCTGTGATCGTGGTGCCTGACATGGAGCCTCCTCGCTGGAATTCTGACGCGCTGCGTCGATATCCTCTTTACCAGCAGGAATCGAGCCAGACGCTAAAGATGATCATGCCTGGGCCCTGAACAACAGGCTGCGGGCTTCTTCCAACTGCTCGGCGAGACGCAGGGCCTCTTCGCTGGGAATCTGCCGGATCAGATCATTGCCGCTACCGGCATAGACCTGCACCACCACCTGACCGCTGCTGTCGTCCAGCTTGAAATGAAGGCTGCGATCGATGGACTGAATGAAGTCCTGAATCTGCGAAACGGCATCGTCCAGGTTGGCCGGACGGGTGCCTTCCTCGGCGCGGGCGGCCTCGGCTTGTGCGCTTGGGGCCTGCTTGGCGGGCAAGCTGGCGGCGTGGGTCGCGCCCGCGTTCGCGGGTGCCGACATCAGGTTGTTGCTGCCAATCGATGAAAGATCCATGGCGATCTACCCATGCAAAGACGGGAGAGGCGCTCTCGCACCTCCCCCGTGGTTCACCCGAAACCCTGATCTTAGCCCAGCAGGCTGAGGACCGAGGAGGGCAGCTGATTGGCCTGCGCCAATACCGAGGTGGAGGCCTGCTGCAGGGTCTGCTGCTTGGCCATTTCCGCGGTTTCCGAAGCGAAGTCCACGTCCTGGATCCGGCTACGGGCGGCAGAAGCGTTCTCAGCGATGTTCTGCAGGTTGGAAACAGTGCTGTCGAAGCGGTTCTGCACCGCACCGAGCTTGGCACGCTCACTGTCGATCTGCTGCATGGCGCCGTCGAGGACTTGGATGGCTTGTTGGGAGCCTTCGGCGGTGCTGATGTCCAGGTTGCTGACGGTCGTTTCCTGGGTAACGGCTGCCGAGGAACCTGCGGCCAGGCCCAGCGCTGCCAAGCCGGTGCCCTTGGCGCCATCGGCGACAGTGAAATCCTTGTCCGAACTCAGCTTCAGGGTGCCGTCTTCGTTCTTGCTGGCGGTAACACCGGTGCTGGCGGTGTTGATGGCAGTGACGATGGTGTCCATGTCGTCGCCTTCGCCCAACTTGATCTCCGTGCCGTTCAGGGTTATGGAAGTGGCAGACTGGAGCTTGGCATCGGTTTCACCGGCCTTCAGGCCCAGCTTCGCCAGGGCACCTTGACCGGCGGTGCCGGTGGCATCTTCCAGCTTGACCGGTGCTCCATCGCTGGAGGTCAGCGTGATCCGGCCATTTTCCACGGTGCCGGTTACGGCGCCGCCGGTGGCGGTGGAGATGGCACTAAGGATAGTGTCGACGTCATCGGCGGCAGTAAAGGTGACGTCTTGGTCGTTCACCTTTATGGCGCCAGCAGAGCCGATGACGGAAGTGCCGGTAATGGGGGCGGTGCCTGCGGTTGTTGCTGGAGAGCCTTCAACGCTGGTCGGCGCGTTGCCAAACACCGTTTCACCGCCTGTGACGGTCACACCTGTGCCAGCGGCATTGGTCAGAACAATGTTACCGCCACTTTCCGCTGCTGTGATGCTGGTGTTGCCGGCTGCGGTCAATTGTGCCTGGATCTCGCCCGCAACGCCTGCCGTGTTGGTCAGGTTCGTGTTCAGGGTAATGCTGGTGCCGCCAATCTGGAAGGTGGCTGCGTTGGCACCGCTGAAGTCGGTAATCGCGCCTGTGCCGCCGCTGGTGTAGGTGGAGGCTACCGCAGCTGCATCCACGGTGCTGACATTCACCACATCCCCGGTCGTCTTAGCCTGCAGACCAGCAGGCGCAGCTCCTTCAGCAGAAGCGCTGCTGTAAGTGCCCTTCAGATCTTTGGACGCGACACTGCTCAGTCCGAAAGAAACGGTCTGATTCGCATTGGCGCCGATCTGGAAGCTGGTGCTGCCGAAGGTGCCGTCCAACAGATTCTTGCCACCAAAGCTGGTGGTCTTGGCGATACGGGTCAGTTCACCGGACAGGGCGGTGAATTCTTCCTGCAGGGCCTTGCGGTCGTCTTCGCTGTTGGAACCGTTGGCCGACTGCAGGGACAGTTCGCGCATGCGCTGCAGCAGGTTGGTGGATTCCTGCATCGCGCCTTCGGCCGTCTGGGCGATGGAGATACCGTCGTTGGCGTTCTTGACCGCGGTGTTCAGGCCGCTGATCTGGTTGGTCAGACGGTTGGAGATCTGCAGGCCGGCGGCATCGTCCTTGGCGCTGTTGATCTTCAGGCCGCTGGACAGGCGCTGCATGCTCTCGCCGAGGTTGCCGGCAGCCTTGTTCAGGTTCTTCTGAACGTTCAGGGAAGTGATGTTGCTGTTGACGGTCAAGGCCATGATGCTGTCCTCCGAAGGACCTGTGTTTGCCTGAGCTTGCGACCTCTAGGTCGGTGGCTTCAGAAGCCCGATGAGTTCGCGTTCCAAATCCTTATCGGCGCCTGCCCGAAAGGCTTTAGCATTTTTTTCCCGGGAAGTTGCAATAGGCCATTAGGGATCGGCAGCGCGTAACTCCAGCTCCGCGAACCGGTCGTGCCCCGCACCTGCTTATCGGCCCGGGTCCTTACTCCTGTAGGAGCGAGCTTGCTCGCGAACGGGGCCGCGCCGGGGCCAAGCAATCTCGCCCATTCGGGAGCGAGCTCGCGCCTACAAACAAGCGGGGGCCAGGCGCGGCCATCGACCGGCTTATGGGGCAGGGCATGCCTCAACTGCCCGTCCTCACACCTGAACGCCACCCCACCTGACCCGGTCGAACCCTTCAATCATCGGGAGACCGGAACATGACAGGATCAGGCAGCCTTTTATGGGGTGCGTTGGCCATTGGGGTGGTGACGGGTATGCGCAGCATGCTGGCGCCAACGATGGTCGGGGCAGCGTTGGCCGAAAGGTCGGACATCGACGGCGCGGGCGGGCCGGCCGAGCGGTTGGCGGCGCCAAGGACGCAACGGTGGCTGCTGCCGTTGGCGGTGGGTGAGCTCCTGGGCGACAAGATGCCCTTCGCACCGGACCGGACGATCGCCCCGTCCCTGCTGGCGCGTGCGGTGTCGGGTGGCTTCTGCGCGGCAGCGCTGGCCGGTGTGCGGCGCGAGCCCGTATTGGCGCCTGCGCTGATCGGGGCGACGGCCGCCTGTGTCTCGTCCGTCGTGGCGATTCGTCTGCGCAAGCGTTACGGCCGTTCGGGCGAAGTGGCCAATGCCGCCCTGGGCCTGGCCGAGGATTGCCTGGCGCTGGCCATCGGCAACGCCAGCCTGCGCCGGACGCTGGGCAAGGCTTGACAGCGCCTCTCAGCCTGTCTGGACTTGGTCCCCGTGACGGACATCCATATTAGGGAGCACACATGAGCGACACCACCTCTTATCAGCCGCCCCGGGTCTGGGAGCCCGCCGCCTCGGGCGGCACCTTCGCCAGCATCAACCGCCCGGTTGCTGGCCCTACCCACGACAAGCCACTACCGGTGGGCAGGCATCCGCTGCAGCTGTATTCGATGGGCACGCCCAACGGGGTGAAGGTCACCATCATGCTCGAGGAGCTGCTTGCCCTTGGCCACACCGGCGCCGAATACGATGCCTGGCTGATCCGCATCAGCGAGGGCGATCAGTTTTCCAGCGGCTTCGTCGAGATCAACCCGAACTCGAAGATTCCGGCGCTGGCCGACCACAGCGGCGAGACGCCTGTGCGGGTCTTCGAGTCTGGCTCGATCCTCGTCTATCTGGCGGAGAAATTCGGGGCCTTCCTGCCCACCGAAGCGCGGGCACGTACCGAGACGCTGAACTGGCTGTTCTGGCAGATGGGCTCGGCGCCCTTTGTTGGCGGTGGCTTCGGCCACTTCTACGCCTACGCGCCGGAAAAGCTGGAATACCCGATCAACCGCTACGCAATGGAGGCCAAGCGCCAGCTCGATGTACTCGACCGGGCACTGGCCGAGCGGCGCTACATCGCCGGGGACGCCTACAGCATCGCCGACATGGCGATCTGGCCCTGGTACGGCGCGCTGGTACGGGGCGATCTGTACAAGGCGGCGGAATTCCTCTCGGTGCAGGATTATCAACATCTTCAGCGCTGGGCCAATGAACTGGCCCAGCGCCCCGCGGTGATTCGCGGACGCAAGGTGAACCGGACCTGGGGCGAGGCCAGCGAACAGGTGCCTGAACGCCACGAGGCTTCGGATCTGGACTGACCCGGACGAGCGATGCGCGCGCCGGGGAGCAAATCCATCGAGGGCGGTCCAAGAAGGGAGCTGTCCATCACTCAGTCGCTGGCACCGCCCGTTTTGTGGTGGGCCTCGGTCTGACCGGCTGCGGACAGGGCCGGTACCCATTCAGTACAGCTGCGAGGAAAACTACGATGAAACTGCATGCGTTATTGATAGCCGCGGCGCTGGTCGCCGGGCCTGCCTGGGCCCATCAGTGCCCGTCCGAGATCGCCAGGATCGACGAGCGAGTGGAAGCCAATCCGCCGGTGGACCCCGCGTTCCAGCAGCGGGTGCAGTCGTTGCGTGACGACGCAGAGGAAGCGCACCTGGCCGGCGACCATGACGGTGCCATGGAGCTCATCGGCGAGGCCAAGGCACTGCTGGACGAGACCAGTTGAGCATGCCCCTCGACAAGGATTGCCCATGACCGCCCTGTTCGATCCCACCAACACCGGCATGCAGGTCTGGCTGATGCTGGCGCTGGCAGCCGTCCTGCTGCTGAACCTGTGGGCAATCATCGGCGTATTTCGCAGTGACGCCAGTGTTGGGGTCAAGGCGCTGTGGGCTATTGGCATCTCGCTGTTCCCGATTGTCGGCCTGGTGGCCTGGCTGCTGCTCGGCCCTCGCCCAGGCAGGGGCAGGTCGCTGAGATAGACCGCGAAAAAACGCTGCGTCAGCACAGGGCTGTGCTAGTATCCGTCGGCTTGAAACAGGCCTCGTCGCCTATTCAGGCCCCATCCAGTCTTCGGGCGCACAAGGACGGGCGCAGGAGGTTGGCCTATCGCTAGCCATTGGCTGCGACCCGCTTGCTGTCATCCCTCTGCCTGCGATCGGAACGATTCGATATTTCCCCAGTGACTCAGGTCCGGCGCGACTCGGCTTTCGCCTCTGCCTCCGTGCGGCAGAATGCCCCTGACCAGCTTTACTGGCTCATCCCAACCCACGTGGCCTTTGGTAGGGGTCACCACTAGGAGAGGAGGCGCCATGCCCACCATCACTCTTCCCGACGGCAGTCAGCGTTCGTTCGAGCGGCCGGTTTCAGTGGCCGAGGTCGCCCAGTCGATCGGCCCGGGCCTGGCCAAGGCGACCATCGCCGGCAAGGTCGACGGCCGCCTGGTCGATGCCAGCGACCTGATCGAAGGTGACGCCTCGCTGCAGATCGTCACCGCCAAGGACGAGGAAGGGGTGGAGATCATTCGCCACTCATGCGCGCACCTGGTGGGACATGCGGTAAAGCAGCTGTTTCCGGGGGCGAGAATGGTCATCGGGCCGGTGATCGACGAAGGCTTCTACTACGACATTGCCTTCGAGCGCCCCTTTACCCTGGATGATCTGGCTGCCATCGAAGAACGCATGAAGAGCCTCATCGACACCGAGTACGACGTCATCAAGAAGATGACGCCGCGTGATGAGGTGGTCGAGGTGTTCAAGGCGCGTGGCGAGGATTACAAGCTGCGGCTGATCGACGACATGGTCGACGAGACCGCTATGGGGCTGTACTACCACGAAGAATACGTCGACATGTGCCGCGGTCCGCACGTGCCGAACACGCGTTTCCTCAAGGCTTTCAAGCTGACCAAGCTATCGGGAGCCTACTGGCGCGGCGACTCCAAGAACGAGCAGCTGCAGCGCATCTATGGCACCGCCTGGGCTGACAAGAAGCAGCTGGCCGCCTACATCCAGCGCATCGAGGAAGCCGAGAAGCGCGACCATCGCAAGCTGGGCAAGCGCCTCGACCTTTTCCATACCCAGGAAGAAGCGCCGGGGATGGTGTTCTGGCATCCCAACGGCTGGACCATCTACCAGGTGCTCGAGCAGTACATGCGTAACGTCCAGCGCGAAAACGGCTACCTGGAGATCCGCACCCCGCAGGTGGTGGACCGGGTGCTGTGGGAGAAGTCCGGGCACTGGGCGAACTATGCCGAGAACATGTTCACCACCGAGTCGGAAAGCCGCGACTACGCGATCAAGCCGATGAACTGCCCGTGCCACGTGCAGGTGTACAACCAGGGGCTCAAGAGCTACCGCGAGCTGCCGCTGCGCCTGGCCGAGTTCGGTGCCTGCCACCGCAACGAGCCCTCCGGTGCGCTCCACGGGATCATGCGGGTGCGGGGTTTCACCCAGGACGACGCGCACATCTTCTGCACTGAAGATCAAATGCAGGCCGAGTCGGCAGCCTTCATCAAGCTGACCCAGGAGGTCTATGCGGACTTCGGCTTCCACGATATCCAGCTCAAGCTGTCCACTCGTCCGGAAAAACGCGTCGGCACTGATGAGCTCTGGGATCGCGCCGAAGCGGCACTGGCCGCCGCGCTAAACAGCGCCGGCCTGCCCTACGACCTGCAGCCGGGTGAGGGCGCCTTCTACGGGCCGAAGATCGAGTTCTCGCTCAAGGACTGTCTCGGTCGTGTATGGCAGTGCGGTACCCTGCAACTCGACTTCAACCTGCCGGTTCGCCTGGGCGCCGAGTATGTCAGCGAGGATAACGCGCGCAAGCATCCGGTCATGTTGCACCGGGCGATCCTCGGATCCTTCGAGCGGTTCATCGGCATTCTCATCGAGCATTACGAGGGAGCCTTCCCGGCGTGGTTGGCCCCGGTCCAGGTGGCGGTGATGAATATCACCGACAAACAGGCCGAATTTGCCCAGTCAGTCGAGAAACGCCTGAATCAACAGGGGTTCCGGGCAAAGGCTGACTTGAGAAACGAAAAGATCGGTTTTAAAATCCGCGAGCATACTTTGCTCAAGCTTCCCTACCTGTTGGTTATCGGTGACCGGGAGCTCGAGACGGGGTCCGTGGCTGTGCGCACCCGCGAAGGCGTCGACCTGGGCTCCATGCCGGTCGAGCAGTTCATGGAGATGCTTGCGCAGGCGGTTTCCCGACGTGGCCGAAAAATAACGGAGTAAAGACTATTAAGCGTGAAATGAGACAAGACAAACGAGCTCAGCCGAAACCCCCGATCAACGAGAATATCTCGGCACGCGAGGTTCGGTTAATTGGTGCGGACGGTGAGCAGATAGGCATCGTCTCGATTGATGAAGCGCTTCGCGTAGCTGAAGAAGCCAAATTGGATCTGGTGGAAATCTCGGCAGATGCCGTTCCGCCAGTCTGCCGGATCATGGATTACGGCAAGCACCTGTTCGAAAAGAAGAAGCAGGTCGCCGCGGCCAAGAAGAACCAGAAGCAGGTTCAGGTCAAGGAAATCAAGTTTCGTCCAGGGACGGAAGAGGGAGACTATCAGGTCAAATTGCGTAACCTGATGCGCTTCCTCAATGAAGGGGACAGGGCCAAGGTTTCATTGCGATTCCGCGGTCGTGAGATGGCCCACCAGGAGCTGGGCATGGAGCTGTTGAAGCGGGTCGAAGCCGACCTCGCCGAATACGGTTCGGTTGAGCAGCATCCGAAGATGGAAGGACGCCAACTGATCATGGTCATCGCTCCCAAGAAGAAGAAGTAACCACCAGGGCACTGGCAGGCCTTGCGGTTATTTGTAATCACCCACTACGTGGAGTACCGAACATGCCAAAGATGAAAACCAAGAGTGGTGCCAAGAAGCGCTTCAAGCCGACTGCAAACGGCTTCAAGCACAAGCACGCTTTCAAGAGCCACATCCTGACCAAGATGACCACCAAGCGTAAGCGTCAGCTGCGGGGCACTTCGCTGCTGCACCCGTCTGATGTTGCCAAGGTGGAGCGCATGCTGCGCGTTCGTTGATCGGTCAAGACTAGAGGAAATTACTCATGGCTCGTGTTAAGCGTGGCGTCATCGCTCGCCGTCGTCACAAAAAGATTCTGAAACTCGCCAAAGGCTACTACGGCGCACGCTCACGCGTGTTCCGCGTTGCCAAGCAGGCGGTAATCAAGGCTGGCCAATACGCCTACCGTGACCGCCGTCAGCGCAAGCGCCAGTTCCGCGCTCTGTGGATTGCTCGTATCAACGCTGGTGCTCGTCAGAACGGCCTGTCCTACAGCCGCCTGATCGCTGGCCTGAAAAAGGCATCCATCGAGATCGACCGCAAGGTTCTGGCCGACCTGGCAGTGAACGAAAAAGCGGCATTCGCTGCGATTGTCGAGAAAGCTAAAGCGAATCTGGCTTAAGCCCTTGGCAGTCACGATTCTTCGGAATCCGTAGCGGCGTTATCGATAGGGGAAGGGCTTTTCGGCCCTTCCCCTATTTCGTATGGGATTAGGGGCTTTTGCGAAACGGCTCGTGAAGACAGCCCATGGCTGTTCTGCAAGACCCTCTGGAGGTTGTACATGGAAAACCTGGATGCATTGGTCTCGCAAGCGCTCGAGGCCGTGCAACAAAGTGAAGATGTCACTGCCCTCGAACAGCTCAGGGTGCAGTATCTCGGCAAGAAAGGCGACCTGACACAGGTGATGAAGAGCCTGGCTGGCCTGCCTGCCGAAGAGCGGCCGAAAGTCGGCGCGCTGATCAATGCGGCCAAGGAGCGTGTCCAGGAAGCGCTCAATGCCCGCAAGGCGAATCTCGAAGCGCTGGCGCTGAACGAGCGCCTCGCGGCGGAAACCATCGACGTCTCGCTGCCTGGTCGCGGCCAGGTGTCCGGCGGCCTGCACCCCGTCACGCGCACGCTTGAGCGGGTCGAGCAGTTCTTCACGCGTATCGGCTATCGCGTCGCCGAGGGTCCTGAAGTCGAGGACGACTATCACAACTTCGAGGCGCTCAACATTCCCGGGCATCATCCTGCACGGGCGATGCACGACACCTTCTACTTCAACGCCAACATGCTGCTGCGTACCCACACTTCGCCGGTACAGGTGCGCACCATGGAGTCCCAGCAGCCGCCGATCCGTATCGTCTGCCCGGGCCGCGTCTATCGCTGCGATTCGGATATCACCCACTCGCCGATGTTCCATCAGGTCGAGGGGTTGCTGATCGATGAAGGGATAAGCTTCGCGGATCTGAAGGGCACCATCGAGCAGTTTCTCCAGGTGTTCTTCGAGAAGGATCTGGGCGTGCGCTTCCGGCCTTCGTTCTTCCCCTTCACCGAGCCTTCGGCCGAAGTCGACATGCAGTGTGTCATGTGCAGCGGAAAGGGCTGCCGGGTCTGCAAGCACACCGGCTGGCTCGAGGTCATGGGCTGCGGGATGGTGCATCCCAACGTGCTGAAGATGTCGGGGATCGACCCGGAGAAATACCAGGGCTTCGCCTTTGGCATGGGCGTGGAGCGGTTGGCCATGCTGCGTTACGGCGTCAACGATTTGCGCCTGTTCTTCGACAACGACCTGCGGTTTCTGGCGCAGTTTCGCTAGTACCGCCACGGCCCAAGAGATTACGAGGAGAGCAGGATGAAGTTCAGTGAACAATGGCTGCGGACCTGGGTGGCTCCGCAGGTTTCGCGCGACGAGCTGGTGGCCCGCTTGTCGATGGTTGGTCTCGAAGTCGATGCCGTGACCCCGGTGGCCGCCGCGTTCGACGGTGTCGTGGTGGGGGAGGTGCTGAGCGTCGAGCAGCACCCGGACGCCGACAAGCTGCGCGTATGCCAGGTCAGCAAGGGCGACGAGACGCTCCAGGTGGTTTGCGGTGCGCCCAATGTGCGCGCCGGATTGAAGGTTCCGTTTGCCACGCTCGGGGCGGTGCTGCCCGGCGACTTCAAGATCAAGAAGGCCAAGCTGCGCGGTGCCGAATCGAACGGCATGCTCTGTTCGGCTTCCGAGCTGGGCATCAGTGACGACAACGACGGGTTGCTCGAGCTTCCGGCCGACGCACCGGTAGGTAACAGCCTGCGCGATTACCTGGGGCTGGACGATGTCGCCATCGAGATCGGCCTCACCCCCAATCGCGGCGACTGCCTGTCAATCGCGGGGCTGGCGCGCGAAGTGGGTGCCATCTACGGTGCGGAGGTGTCGCCGGTAGGCATCGAGCCGGTACAGGCGACCCATGATGCCAGCCTGCCGGTCGAGGTCCTGGCTCCTGCGGCCTGCCCGCGTTATGTCGGGCGCGTGGTACGCAACGTCGATCTGTCCAGGCCGACCCCGCGCTGGATGGTGGAGCGCTTGCGGCGCTCCGATGTCCGCAGCATCGATGCCGTGGTCGACATCACCAACTATGTGATGCTCGAACTGGGTCAGCCGATGCATGCCTTCGACCTGAAGCAGATTCAGGGCGGCATCCGGGTGCGGATGGCCTCGGCGGATGAGAAGCTCGTCCTCCTGGATGGCCTGGAAATCGGTCTGCGTGACGATACCTTGGTGATCGCCGACCATCAGCGGCCGCTGGCCATCGCCGGGGTCATGGGTGGCGAGCACAGCGGTGTCGCCGGGGATACACGCGACCTGTTCCTCGAGAGCGCCTTTTTCGACACCATCGCGCTGGCTGGCAAGGCCCGCTCCTACGGGCTGCACACCGATTCGTCCCATCGCTTCGAGCGCGGCGTCGACGCGCAGCTGGCGGCCACCGCCATGGAGCGCGCCACCGCGCTGCTGCTGGAGATCGCCGGCGGCGAGCCCGGCCCGCTGGTTGAAGTCTGCTCGACCCGCGACCTGCCAGCGGTCGCCCCCATTACCCTGCGCGCAGAGCGGGTGGAGCAGGTCCTCGGGCTGCATATCCCGCCGGCCGATATCGAGCAGATGCTTGGCGCGCTCGGCTTGAGCTGCAGCCTCGGCGAGCAGGGCTGGAGCGTGACGGTGCCGAGCCATCGCTTCGACATTTCGCTGGAAATCGACCTCATCGAAGAACTGGGGCGCCTCTATGGCTACAACCGCCTTCCCGTGCGCTATCCCCGGGCCCGTCTTGCGCCGAGCGTTCGTGCCGAGGCGCAGATCGAGTTACCCGATATCCGCCGGCTGCTGGTGGCCCGTGGCTATCAGGAAGCGATCACCTACAGCTTCATCGATCCCAAGCTGTTCCAGCTGTTTTCGCCGGGTGTCGAGCCGCTGATGCTGGCCAATCCGATCTCATCGGACATGGCCGCCATGCGCGCTTCGCTCTGGCCGGGCCTGATCAAGGCCATGGAGCACAACCTCAACCGCCAGCAGAGCCGTATCCGCCTGTTCGAGAGTGGCCTGCGCTTCGTGGGCAGGCTGGAGTCGCTGCGCCAGGAGCCGATGGTCGCTGGCCTGATTACCGGGCGCAGGTTCCCGGATGGCTGGGCCAACGACAAGGGCAACGTAGATTTCTACGACATCAAGGCCGATGTCGAGGCGCTGCTGGCCGCGGCTGGCGCCGGCGCCTCGTTCAGCTTCGTCAAGGGCGGGCACCCGGCGCTGCATCCCGGCCAGACGGCAAGGATCGAGCGGGCCGGTGAAACGGTCGGCCTGGTCGGTGCGCTGCACCCCGAGCTGGCGGCAAAGTTGGGCATTGATCAGTCTGTCTACCTTTTCGAGCTGTCGTTGGCAGCGATAGAGAAGGGGCTCCTGCCGCGCTTTGCCGAGCTGTCCCGGTTCCCGGAAGTGAATCGCGATCTGGCGGTGGTGGTGGATGAGGGCGTCGAGGGCGAAGCGCTGCTGCAGGTCATTCGCCGTAGCGGTGGCGAGCACCTGATCGGTCTAAAGCTGTTTGATGTGTACCGGGGCAAAGGTGTTGATCCGGCTAGAAAAAGCCTGGCTGTCAGCTTGACCTGGCAGCACCCTTCGCGCACTCTTAATGACGACGAGGTGAACGCCTGCATGCACGAGATCGTCACCTCACTGGAAGAAGGGTTCGGTGCTACGTTAAGGAAATAGCATATGGGGGCTCTGACGAAAGCTGAGATGGCTGAACGTCTTTACGAAGAGCTAGGCCTGAACAAGCGTGAAGCCAAGGAATTGGTCGAGCTGTTTTTCGAGGAGATTCGCCAGGCGCTTGAGCACAATGAGCAGGTCAAGCTCTCGGGCTTCGGTAATTTCGACCTGCGAAACAAGCGCCAGCGGCCCGGCAGAAACCCCAAGACGGGTGAAGAAATCCCGATTACCGCTCGCCGCGTCGTTACCTTCCGCCCAGGCCAGAAGCTCAAAGCCAGAGTAGAGGCCTATGCTGGAAGCAAGTCATAACGACGAGCTCCTGCCGATTCCGGGCAAGCGCTACTTCACCATTGGTGAGGTCAGCGAGCTTTGCGCGGTCAAGCCGCACGTCCTGAGGTACTGGGAACAGGAGTTTCCGCAGCTCAATCCAGTCAAGCGGCGCGGCAATCGCCGGTACTACCAGCGTCAGGATGTGCTGATGATCCGGCAGATCCGCGCGCTGCTGTACGAGCAGGGCTTCACCATCGGCGGTGCCCGTCAGCGCCTCTCGGGAGAGGAGGCGCGGGAAGACAGCACCCAGTATCGGCAGTTGATTCGCCAGATGATCACCGAGCTGGAGGATATTCTCGTCGTCCTGCGCAAGTGAATAGAAAAAGTTTCTCTTTTCAGTCAGTTAGGGTATAGTCTCTCCCGCTTTCAGCCAAGCGGGAAGCATTGTCGGGGCGTAGCGCAGCCTGGTAGCGCACTTGCATGGGGTGCAAGGGGTCGAGTGTTCGAATCACTCCGTCCCGACCAAAAAATCCCTAGAAAATCCAGTCACTTAGCGGTGGCTGGATTTTTTTATGGGCGCTTCACACGTAGAAGCGTAGGGACTTTTGCGGGACTTTTTTTCATCCTGCCATCCTCCTCAAAATTGTCAGGGCCGGCCCACGCGAGTCGGTAGCCGAAATCCTGTTGGCTTCATCTATCAGTTTGCCCAGCTCGGCGGCTGAATAGTGACTGGTGATGCTGCCGTTCTTGTGGCCCAGCAGAGCCTTCCTGTCTTCCTCTGTCACACCAGATGCCCGAAGTCTTCGACCGAAGGTGTGCTTCAGATCGTGAACACGGATCGAAGCAAACCCAGGTGGAGCAGGGCGCATGAAGCGCTCCTGGAACTTCTTCGCTGCTCTGACTCTGGCTTTCTTCCATGCCGAATCGTTCATCCGGTGAACTGGAGTGGCCTTGCCGTTTCGATCGGGTTGTCCGTAAGGAAATACCCAAACCGGATCAAGCCCACGCTGTCCCTCGATGACCGACTTGGCTACGTTGTTGAGCACAACGAGGCGCTCGTCGCCGTTCTTGACCCCGGAGCTCTCATGTCGGCCACCAAAATCCGCCGGTATGAGAAAGACGCTGGTGTTGAGCTCAGGAATCGGTATTTCCCAATCCCAGCGAAGCTTCACGACCTCCTGCTCGCGTGAGCCGCTGTTGACCTTGTACAGGGCCATGCGGCGCAAATGATCCGGCAATTCCGCGAAGAGAATCGACTGCTCTTCCCAGGACATCGGATAGGGCATGCGTCTGGTTTTCTTCTCTTCCAGCTTGGTGATCATTGGCACTACGTCGAGCCAGGGACGCTTCTGCTCATCACGCCATTTTCGGGCGCACAGGTTCAGGATGCGTATGACGCGCTCTAGGGCGATGTTCACCGTGCGGTGTGAGACGCCAGGTTTCAACTTGCCATCGCGGGTTCTGGTGCTCTTGAGTCGATCCCTTATGTAGGGAGCCAGGGTCTCGTCGTCGACATGAGTCAGAGGCTGGTCGCCAATATACGGGTCCAACTGCTCCAGATAGATGGCTGTGAGGCCTATCGACGGCTGATCCTTGTACTCGGTCAGGTAACGCGTAGCGGCTTCCCGCCAGGTTCTGATCGTGCGGACGCCGTAGATCTTCTGTTCCCGGAGCTTTTCCAGCTTGTGTATCAGGTACTGCTCTGCCTCCTTCCTATCGCTTGATCCAGTGCTTTCCTGAATTCGCTGACCTCTGAAGACCTTGTCGATGTGCCAGGTCCCGTTCCTTTTGTAGAGGCCGCTAATGGTTTTTCGCGCCATGGTTTTTCTCCTTGGCGCTCGCTGCGGGAGTGATCATGTCCCTTGGCACCTTCCTTTTCAATGATGGCCCGGTCGATGTAGGCGTCTGCCCAGGCATCCAGCTCTTCGCGATCAAAGCCGATGCCTTGCACGCCAACGCGAAATTCCCGCACGTAAGGCCGGACGGTTTTGTTGAACTCTGTGCGGCACATGCCGAGGTAGGCGGGGGCCGCACTGGCTCGCAGGATTCGGGATGGGCAGGTGATCAAGCGTGCGGCTATCTGCTCAGATGATGCGGGCATGAATATCGCCTCCTTATCGACCCTGATCCGTTCTGCAGATGCTGTCCCCTGCTCGCCGGGCGAACAACGTGGTGGAGGGAGCTACGGAGGGTTTGGTACAACAACCTTTTTGGTTCGGTTTGACCTGATAGATCGTGGCGTATGGCCAGCCGTTGGCTGGTCGGCGATATCAGGCTTGAGGATTGATACGTGTCTTCCGAAGAGGTAGCCCAGCAACCTGGTTCCAGCCCTGGTGGCCCAGTCAGTCGTGAGGAGATGTACGCAGAGGTGTGGCGGCGTCCCATGACCAAGATCGCGGATCACCATCGTGTTTCTTCCAGCTTCTTGGCGCGCGTGTGTACCCGCATGAATGTCCCGCGGCCGCCGCGTGGGCACTGGGTAAAGCTGGAGAATGGAATACCGAGTCCTCAGCCACCGCTGCCTGAGGCTGGGCCTGGTGATCTTCAGGTCTGGCGCAGGGGAGATGCTCTTGGTGCTGTTCCTCGACCGGTACCGAAGGCACCTGCACCGCGCAAAATCAAACCCGAACAGCTCCGCATATCGCGATCAAGGCAGCACCCTGTTGTCGCGGGGGCGTATGAGGTCTTTGAGCAGGGACGCGTCATCGACCAGGGGTTCCTCAAGCCCGGGAGACAGCGTCTGGTGGATGTCGTGGTGACCAAGCCTCAGCTTGAGCCTGCCCTGAAACTGGCGAATCAGCTGTTTCTCAAGCTGGAGGCTGCTGGCCATAGCGTGATGTTTGCACCGAGTGACCGAACCTATGCCCGGGCCTCGTTTGATGAGCATGAGCACCCACCCAAGAAGCCAAGGCACCGGCATCCGGCGTTGTGGTCACCCTCCAAGCCCACAGTGGTCTTCATCGGGACGGTTGCCATCGGGCTGACGTTGTTTGAGATGACTGAGGAACTGGAAGCTCGGAATATCGATGGTGAGTACATCCCTACCTCTAAGATTTCGTCGCAGCAACTGCGCCGCTTGAGCTCTGCTTGGAACTGGACGACCCGAATGGACTTCGCGACCGGCCGTCTATGCATAAGGGCTTTCTCTCCATACCCAGGTGCGGATTGGTCTCAAAGTTGGAAGGAGGTCAAGCAAAGCCAGCTGCGTGGCCAGTTGGATGACATCGTTCAGCAGCTCACAGACGCCGCGCCTGTAATTGCTCGATTGATAGAAGAGGCCGAGGAGCAGGCCAGGATTCGGCAGCAGGAGTGGAGGGAGCAGTTACGCCGGCTCGAGGAGAGAGAACGGATTCGACGTCAAAACGAGGCAAGGGAGCAGGCGAGAGCTGATTTGCTGAGCGCCATCAAACAGTGGGATGACATCAAGCGGATCCAGGCCTTTTTCAGTGATGCTGAGAGCTCCGTATCGAATCTGCCCGAAGCCGAGCGGTGTGTTGCTATGGACAAGCTCGCCCAAGCGCGTGAGCTTGTTGGCGAGCTGGATCCGCTACAGGCGTTGCTGGAATGGAAGGGGCCTCGGGAGCGCTGAGACTGATTCTGTCTGGGTTTACGAAATTCGGAAAATGCTCACTGATGGTGAGCATTTTTTATATTTCTTAAACCTGTTGCCTGCTCTGAATGCATTGGTTTGTCCAGCTCGCCTAAACGATAAAAAGATGCGGCTATTGACGTTTTTCTTGAGCCGCGTGTTGCTCGCTAAGAACCTGCTGGGCAGTCTGTTCTATGTAGTCGAAGACTTCAGGGGGTACCCTGTACTGGTATTGTTTACGACGGTGCTTCGAAACAAAGCCATCATTGGTTAGGCACATCATCACCAGATTCGCCAAGTCGCTGCCGCGGATGTCGAATCGTTCATCCACAGCCCTGTAGACGGCGTCGTAGCACTCCAGAAAAGCGGCTTCTTCCCGGAGTTCGACCTCCAGGGCGTGCTGAGCCATTTCCATGGTGAAGATGACGCAGGCAGTTGCGTCCCAGTAGCGGTAGATCGCGGCATCCCCCTGGAAGTCGAAAGCCAACTTGCCAAAGTCGATCCACTGCACATCCCAGAAATCCCGGGCTGGGCGGGAGAATCCCTGCAGGGCCTCCAGATACAGGCGCTCCTCACGTTTCATTGCCACCGACACTGGCAGTAGCAGGCCATTCTCCAAGGCGCCTGCGCGGCAAAGTGCCTGGTGGATCAGGAATCGGGATAGGCGTCCGTTTCCATCCATAAACGGGTGGAGGAATACGAAACCAAAGGAAATGATTCCAGCTGCTACCAGCGGGTCGATCTGGGTGGGGGCCTCATTCGCAAACTGCATGAGGTGCTCCATCAGTTCGCGGCACAGCTCTGGTGGTGGGGGAACGTAAGTCACCCCGGCAGCCCCTTGAAGGGCTCCTGCGAGGTGGTTTTGTTCATGCCTGAATGCCGCAGCTAGATCATAAGGGTTCGATACCGTGGCGTTCTGCAGAGCTACCAGATAGTCCTCGGTCAGCGGCTGGCGTTCGTGTGCCTGGCGTAGCAGGTGAATGAATCGCCGCGACTTGTCCTCGTTCGGCGCTTCGCGTTCTATAGCGAACGAATCCTTGGTTTCATGCAAATAGGCCCAGTTGATCGCCCGATCCATCATGACCGGAGGCAGGGACTCCATGAAGGCTTTCGCCCGGCCAAGTATGTCGTGTTCCTGAAGTTCGATCAGCCTGGCGGTTCTTTCCACGGTGGCGCAGTAGCCCACGTCGCCAAGGCCGTTGAATTCCACCCGCCACCGGGAGTTTCTTGTTCCCGGGCGGGTCACGTAGCGCTTGGGATCGAAGAGCGGCACGAAAGCCCCCCGAACCGGAGCATGCTGAGGAACCTCCTCGCCGGTGAATGCTTCTCTCAGATAGCACGCCTTGCGAATGTAGATGCCGTTGGGCGCCTCCTGCAGGGCATTCTCCAGGGCTGCGACTGGTATCTTGGGGAGAGCCTGAGCCAGAATGGCAAGATTGACCCCCTCATGCTTCAGCGCAAAGAGGACATGGCCGAGCAAGTCATCAGCAGCCGGTGCGATGGCAGATGGTACAGCCAAGGTCTGGCCTATCTTCTTCAAACGAGTGACAGGCTGCACAATCGCTGGCAGATGCAAGGGGAATGCGGACAGCTGCATGGCTTCGCGTAGCCAAGCGTAACCGACTAGGTGCATGTCAAAAATTCCTTTGGCTTGGCTCTGGCCCCCAGATTTTCTTGAGTGCGACAAGAAAATCTTCATTTTTTTCGATTCTACTGATTTTTTCTTAATTCACGCAGGCCAATTTCGTTCGAGTGCCTTTGGGGCGAAGGTCCGCGCTCACGTTTGTTACCAGCCTCTTCGGAGGCAAGGGCATAACAGGCGGCCAGCCAGGGTAAACCGATTCGGTTGTCAGCTCGTTGTACCAAGTCTCCTGAACACCCGATCCCTCGCCATGAAGGCCTCTAGCATGTGCGGAACGAGCGTCAGGGCGTCGACCTCTTCACCGTAGGTCTGTGAGTGCAGCGCCGCGTAGCGCTCGAGGTCGGCCTTCAGGCTGGCCGGGCAGGTGAAAGTCAGCTTCAGGCTCTCGGTTTTTGGCAGTGGGCCGAGACGCAGTTTGGTCGTGCTCATTGCAGGCTCCCTTGTTGAGCTGTGACGGGTTGGTAGGGGCGCAGCACCAGAACTCGGTTGACGATCACGCGCAGGGGCAGGTCAGGGCGCTGGGGGGTTCTACTCCGTTAGCACGGACACTTTCGAGTAAGCTCATGCCGAGCTGAAGGAGTGTTCATGAAGCGCAAGAAATACAGCCCCGAGTTCAAGCGGGAAGCCATCGAGTTGGTTCGTCGTTCAGGGGCGAGCTGTCGACAGGTGGCCCTGGAGATTGGTGTGGCTCCGAACCTGCTCACACGCTGGGTTCGAGAAGCACAGCCAGGCACAGAAAGGGCCTTTCCCGGAACAGGTAGTCCGCGAGATGAGGAGCTGGCCCGCCTCAAGCGTGAGTTGGCCCGGGTGACTAAGGAACGTGATTTTTTAAGAGACGCGGCAGCGTACTTTGCCAGGGAGTCATCGAGCGGTACACGGTGATCCAGCGCTGCCGCAACGAGTACCCGGTACGTCTGATGTGCCGTTGCCTGAAGGTTTCTGCCAGTGGCTATTACGCCTGGCAGGATCGTGATCCAAGCCCGCGAACTCAAGAGAATGCACGTCTGGTCAGGCGCATTCGTGAGATTCATGAGGACAGCCGTGGCGTGATCGGCGCACCGCGCATGCATGAGGATTTGCTCGACGAGGCCGAAATCGTCAGCTTGAACCGCGTTGCTCGCCTGATGGCGGCTGAGCGAATTCAAGGCTGGCCACGCCGTAAGAGGCGTGGTTTTGGACGAGTCGCCAGTGGCCGTCCAGCAGGCGTGAAAAACCTGCTGGAGCGCGATTTCACCGCGCAGGAGCCGGAGCGCAAGTGGGTCACGGACATCACGGAAATAGCCACACTGGACGGCAAGCTTTTCCTATGTGTGGTGCTCGACTTGTACAGCAAGCTGGTGATCGGTTGGTCGATGCATCACCGCCAGGATCGGCAGATGGTGATTCGAGCAGTGGAGATGGCGATTTGGCAGCGCCAGGGTGACTGGTCAGTAATCCTGCATTCGGATCGCGGTAGCCAATTCACCAGCACCGACTACCAGCGCTTTCTGAATCGCAACACGCTGGTCTGCAGCATGAGTGCCGTCGGGCATTGCGGCGACAACGCAGCCTGTGAAGGCTTCTTCGGTCAGCTCAAACGGGAGCGCGTTGTCCATCAGTCGTATCGAACTCGTGATGAAGCACGGGCGGATTTATTCGACTACATCGAGCGGTTTCATAACCCACGAATGCGTCGTAGAGTCGCCAGGCAAGATCTGAAGTTTTCAGCCCTTTTCAAACCGTCCGTGGAAATGGGGTAGAACCCCCGCTGTACTGTCGCCATTCTTGGCATGGCCGTGCACTGTCTGCACGGTTTGCAGGGGTGTTGCGGCCAAGCCCCATCACTCGTTTGTCGCAAGTCGGCATAGTGGTTTCGATACTGGTGAGGTAGGGCTAGGGGTGTATACTTTGGCAAATTTTGTCAAAGGCGGACAGAGCCATGAGCACCATGAACATCTCCCTGCCGGACGCCCTCAAGACCTTCGTCGATGACCAGGTCAGCCAGCGAGGCTACAGCACCAGTAGCGAATATGTACGGGAGCTGATTCGTAAGGATCAGGATCGGCAGCACCTGCGTGGTCTGCTACTGGCCGGGGCTGAGTCGGCTCCCACTGCTCCTGTGGATGGCGACTACTTCGAATCCCTGCGCGCCAAGGTTCGTAAGGCTCGAGGATGAAGGCCAAGCCAGTCATTCCGCGAGCCCTTGCCAGCCAGGATGTAGAGGACGCTGTCGGCTATTACCTGGGTGAGCAGGCCGAGCAGGCTGCGCTCGATTTCATCGATGCCCTGGAAAACGCGTATACCCACATCAGCCGCCATCCGGCCTCGGGTATGCCTCGGTACGCCCATGAGCTGGATTTACCAGGGGTGCTCTACTGGCCGCTGAAACGCTATCCCTATCTGGTGTTCTACGTTGAACGCGATGACCATGTCGACGTATGGCGCGTATTACATGGCATGCGGGACATTCCTGAGTGGCTGGTTGAAAGCGCCTCCCATTAGATCCGTCGCGGTTGGGTTATGAGTGAGGAAACTGAACTCTCCGCAGCCCCAACATTTCAATATTCCTGAAGCTGCAGCGCTTGGCAGGCAATACGTCCCGGATATCTGACCGAATGCAGGTGAAAGCCTCGCGTGAGCAATCGATGGGCACGTGAAGATACGCTCGGTAAGCGCTCCATAAACCCCGCCTACAATGTTCCCCGGCGGCAGGGATGCTGAGCTCCCGTTTTCACTGGAGTTCACTGCCATGATGCGTCCCGACGCTAAGGTCCAGGAGGTCGACCTGTATAGGTTCTGACACCGCGCTTCGTGGCCTGAGCCGGTGTAATCCGGCGCCATGAAATTTGGGCGCCGACAACCTTCCCGACGATCCCGTCCTGCTCAGCTCTGATTCTGCAGTTGCAGGAAGAGAACGCAAACTGTTCTTACCCAAATCCGGGCGTAGTCCCGAGGATGCCGATTCCTCAGTGGCCATGTTCAACGAGGCCGAGGAACTGATCGAAGCCGCACCTGAAGCGTTTGCAGAAGAAACCCGGGGGAAGACGACTCCCCCGGCCAAGTGCCGCGGCAAGCGCAAGCCGTTGTCATTTAGGGTGAATCATATGGGGTCTCTTTAGTCACTAAGAGTGACTTAATTTTCTATTTAATAAACTGGCAGCGTTTGCATGTGGTTTGTCTAGACTGGATTTTAGTCATTACCAGTGATCAAACTCCCAGCATCAAGGCCAACGCCTCTTCCTGGAGGTGCAGACCTCGGGATGGTCTGAAGTAGCCCTGTATCTCCAGCAGATTTCCGCTCTGCCGATTTAAAAGCGGCGACTCGACCAAAAACGATCAGATAACCCGCCCATTTCGGTGTTTCTGGCCGCCGAGAGCACCTCGCGGAGGCCATTTCCCACCTTACAGGCGCACCTCTCCTGCATTCGTCAGCAAATGTCGGCGAGCCATCCACAGATTCGACAGCGCGAACAGCGTCACCAGTTGCGCCGTGTTCTTCACCAGTCCGCGAAAACGCACCTTGGTGTAACCAAACTGGCGCTTGATTACCCGGAAGGGGTGCTCGACCTTGGCCCGCACCTGCGCCTTGGCCTTTTCGACCTTGCGCTTGGCTTTGTACAGTGCGCTGCGCTTACTCAGCTTCTTATATGTACTGCGGCGGGCAGCGATCTGCCAGATCATCTCCCGGCCTTCATGTTCTGGGCGTTTCTCTACGCCGGTGTAACCCGCGTCGGCACCGACCATGTTTTCCTCGCCGTGCAGCAGTTTGTCGACCTGGGTAACGTCAGCAACGTTGGCCGCCGTACCCACCACGCTGTGCACCAGGCCCGACTCGTCGTCCACACCGATATGTGCCTTCATACCGAAGTAATACTGGTTGCCCTTCTTGGCCTGGTGCATTTCCGGATCGCGTTTGCCGTCCTTGTTCTTGGTCGAACACGGCGCATTGATCAGCGTGGCATCGACGATGGTACCTTGGCGCAGCGACAAACCACGGTCACCCAAGTAGCCATTGATCACTGCCAGGATGCCAGCAGCCAGCTCGTGTTTCTCCAGCAAACGACGGAAGTTGAGGATGGTGGTCTCGTCAGGGATGCGCTCCAGATTCAACCCCGCAAACTGGCGCAGGATAGTGGTCTCGTACAGGGCTTCCTCCATCGCCGGGTCGCTGTAGCCGAACCAGTTTTGCATCAGATGGACACGCAGCATCGCCATCAGCGGATAGGCCGGTCGGCCGCCTTCACCCTTGGGGTAATGCGGCTCGATCAAGGCAATCAAACCCTTCCACGGCACCACCCGATCCATTTCGATCAGGAACAACTCTTTGCGGGTCTGTTTGCGCTTGCCGGCGTACTCGGCGTCAGCGAAGGTCAGCTGCTTCATCGGAACTCGGGCGTGGTGAGAGTCTGGGCATTTTGCCAAATCAGGAAGTCTTCTTCAGAGTTTCCCTCGGCGGCGGAGGGCACTCGCAAGATGGCAGCGGCGCTGTCCCGGCAGCCCCCATGACCTGTTTGACCTGGGGCAATGCTGGCGGGCGAGAGGGCCGACGAGCGCCTGTGGCGGACTTTCCTGGTCTACTTGTCCAGCCCAGGAGATGCCGGAGCCGGGTGAGCGGCGAGGTTTCGAGAAGACCTCAGCGCGCACTTCGATGCAATGACCGCAGAGCCGACGAGCGTTGGCGAGTGAGATCTCCGGTATAGAAGTAATGCGCTCGTGGCGTAGCAGCGTTGTCTTGGCCTCGCCCTGTCATTTGACGAAAAAGCTGCGGGCGTTGATCAGAGCCTCGGCGATCTTTTCCACGGGCTCGCGTTTGGCCATCGCCTGGTCCCGTAGCGCATTATAAGCCTCGCGCTCGCTCAGACCCTGCGTCTCGATAAGGATGTTTTTCGCATTCTGGATGGTCCGGTTGACCGCCAGTCGACCTTCCAGGCGCTTGACATGCTTCTCCCGGTCTCGCGCCTTTTGGGCCTGGTTGAGTGTCAAGACGATTGAGGCCAGCACACCGAAGGATCTCACCGGCGCGGGGATGACTGCGAAGGCATCCAACTGTTGCAGTGCTTCGATTATGATTGGATTCTCGAATCGGATGACCGGAAGGATGGGGATCGCGCGCTTAAATAGCCAAGGTGCATTGATCGATAGGGTTTCCGGCGTGACCGCCAGAATGATGAGGTCCGTTTCCGCCGGCGCCCGGTCCGGAATCGGCCACTGGGTACGTACTTGACAACCGATGCGTTGAAGTTGCGCGGTAAGGTTCTGGCCGTCTTCATTGTCCGGGTGAATCACCAGTACCGTCAGTTCGCGCAATGTTTTCAGGGGCGTCGGTTCCGACCCCTGTGTGAAACGCCGCTTCTTGCCTGAGCGCAAAGTCATCAGCCGCGCCTTCTTCTCGTTGCCCAGGAGCCGAGCTTCGGCGAGATGAGGTAGGGGTCGGGCGCCACGTTGTGCGTGGTTTGAAAGAGGATATCGAACTGGCCATCCGGCCGGGCGCGTCCGATGCGGGCGTGCAAGTAAGTATGATGGTTGTTGCCGTTGACCCGAATTGTTCCCTGGGGGGCTTGGTATTCCAGCGAGGGAAGGATCTCGCGGATCATGTCGACGCGTTCACTACGCGCCCTGCGCATGGCCATTGCAAGCAGGTGGACCTGGAAATAGGCCGCTTCCCAGCACATATCCGTCACTTGGTCCTCACCGAACATTTGCTTGTGACGTTCCACCGCCCTGCGATTGGCTTCGGTGTCTACGGACTGGAAGTAACTGGCTGCGGTGATATGCCCGGCAACGTCCTGTGCGCCAATTCGCCTGATCTCCGTTTCGCTGGTGGTCAAACTGGCGATCGGCAACTCTTCAGGCGTCAGGCCAAGTTGGCGATACCCTTCGTATAGATAGCCGAGGCTTTCACCTACCACGGTGCAGAAGATGAAGGAAGGCGGGTCCTTTTCGATATGGCTTAACAGTTTTGAATAATCTTCGCGGCATGCATCCAGTGGTACATAATATTCTCCAAGTTTCTCTCCTTCCTCCTCGTAAATAAGATCGCTCATGATGCGATTGGACTCATAAGGGTAGATGTAGTCGGTGCCGATCATCAGGACACGCTTGCCGTAATGCTCGAACATGTAGTTCGCCAGTGGCACGTTGTTAAGGTGCGACGTGGAGCCGGTGTAGATGACATTTTCGGAGTATTCAAAACCTTCGTAGAACACCGGATAGAACAGGAGGGCGTTATAGCGTTCGACGATGGGGAGCACCATCTTGCGCATCCTGGACATATAGCAGCCCAGCAAAAAGTTGATGCCCTGGTCGCGGATTAACGACTCGGCATGCTCGACGTAAAGTGCAGTTTTCGACCTTGGGTCGCGCTGGCAAAGCTGGAAAGGGCGGCCGTCGATTCCGCCCTGCTCGTTGACTTCGGCGATGGCAAGTTCGGTGCCTCGCCGCATAGAGACCTCAATGTCCCTGAGAGGGCCCGATTCAGAAAACAATCCGCCCAGTAAGATGGGGTTATTCGACATTGTGCGGCCTTGAGTTGCGGGCGAATAATGAGTCCAGTCGCAGGTGGTGCTGCAAGAGCGGTGCCATCGGCGTATTCGTGGGTGCAGCTGCTTCTGTAAGGATGCATGGCGAAGGGTGGCTACCGCTTGGATTCTGACCGCCGATGGTGCGCACAGGCTCCAAAAAGCACGCTTATGGTGCACTTTTTCCTGTGCAGAATTAAGGTTTCCCAGCAGGAATGCCTCCTTCAGCGGTTGGCCCATTTCTTGATAGACCCTTGCCGCTAGCACCACCGCTTGGCCATACGCCCTTCGGCATGTATGGGATCGGTGATGCACGAACTGGGTCAGACAAAGACGTCTCCCCAGCCCAGGCACAGAAAGCCTGACACCCGACCTGCGTTCGCAGACTTGGGCGTCAGGCTTTTTTTTTGCCCATCAGGGCGCCGTGAGCGGTGACCTTGGGCGCGACAGAACAGTGGAGGGTTTGCATGCTTACGCTCACTCGGATCCTTGGGTCGGCGGTCGATCCGGATATCGGCGATCAGCTGCATCACCTCGAGCATGAGGGCCGCGTCGAGAGCCTCTGGCTGGCGCCGGAAGATACCCAGCGGCATCGGTTGCGCCTGCTGAGCGACAAAGGCACTGACTGTGCGATTGCCCTCGATCGCCGCTTGAATCTGTTCAATGGCGCTGTGTTGCTGATCGAGGCGCAGCGGGCGATCGTGGTACGCACCCAGGACCAGCAATGGCTTCGTATTGCTCCGCTCGATGCCGAAGCGGCGCTGGAGTTGGGTTACTTCGCCGGCAACATGCACTGGACCGTCCGCTTCGAAGGCGGCCACCTGCTGATCGCGCAGAGCGGGTCGCGCGCCGATTATCTTGCCCGTCTCGAGCCGATTCTGGCGGACGGTCGCGCCCGGATCCTCGAGCCGTGAGCGCCCTGGCCAGTCGCCTGGCCGCGCTCCAGCAGGCCGACAGTTTCTTCCCGGCGGGAACGCTCGGCTGTTCGTGGGGCCTTGAGACGTTGTTCGCCGACCACTGGCTCCCAGCCGTCGAACCGACCGGGCAACGGCGCAGCCGCCGCGTGCAGCGCCAGGAGCGGGGCGACGTGGTCGCGGATTTTATTCGTTTCCAGCTGAGCCACCGCTGGAATAGCTTCGATCGTCCCTTCCTGTTCGCGGCCTGGCAGGGGGCCAATGATGAGGCGGAGCTGATCGAGCTGGATGGTCAGATCGAGGCGATGACCTTGGCGAAGGAAATGCGTGAAGGATCCCGGCGCAATGGCGGGTCCTTGCTCCGGGTACATGCCGAGCTCGGCACACCTGGGGCGGGGCGCCTGCAGCAGTGCGTCGGAGATGGCTCGCTGCAGGGCCACCTGCCGATCGTGCAAGGCGCGCTTTGGCGCCATCTCGGTCTCGCCTGGGGCGACGCTGAAGTCGCGTCCGTCCATGGTTTCTGCACCACGCTGGCGAGCGCCGCGTTGCGGCTGGGGCTGTTCGGCCACATCGAAGCCCAGCGGGTGCTGGCCGAGGTGCGCGGTGACCTGCTGGCGTTGCTCGACAAGCCGCCGCTGGACGTGGTGGACGCCCACAGCTTCGTTCCCCTTACCGAAATCGCCGTGATGCGTCATGAGCATCAGGCCCTTCGCCTGTTCTTCAACTGACCGGAGCCGTTCATGCTGCTGACACCTACTGAACTCGAACGCCTGACGCTTTACACGGCAGCCGAAATCGCCCGAAAGCGACGCGCCAAAGGGTTACGCCTCAACCATCCCGAAGCGACCGCGCTGATCGCGGACGAAATCATCGAGGGCGCCCGCGAAGGACGAAGCGTGGCGGAGCTGATCGGCTTTGGCGCCACCCTGCTCGACACCGACGCGGTGATGTCCGGGGTGGCCGAGCTGATGCCGGTACTGCAGGTCGAGGCTACTTTCCCGGACGGTACCAAGTTGGTCACGGTGCATCAGCCGATTC
The DNA here is from genome assembly GCF_042648805.1 of Stutzerimonas tarimensis. Taxonomy (NCBI): domain Bacteria; kingdom Pseudomonadati; phylum Pseudomonadota; class Gammaproteobacteria; order Pseudomonadales; family Pseudomonadaceae; genus Stutzerimonas; species Stutzerimonas tarimensis. The sequence continues at coordinate 178,234 of NZ_JBHRXZ010000029.1, forward strand.
GGCCAGGGCGGTTGGCGCAGGGCGACTATCGCCGGCCAGGAGAACTGATTCCAGCTGACGGCGATATCGAACTGAGCCCAGGGCGGCGCCGCTGCCGATTGAATGCGCTCAATGGGGGGGACCGGCCCATCCAGGTTGGTAGCCATTACCACTTTTTCGAGGTGAACCGGAACCTTCGCTTCGACCGTGAGGCCGCGTTCGGTATGCATCTGGATATTCCGGCCGGCACCGCGGTGCGCTTCGAGCCAGGCGAGGAGCGCGAGATCGAGCTGGTGGCCTTCGGCGGCACTGGCGAGGTGTACGGCTTCAGCGGCCTCGCCAACGGATCGATCGCCGATCCGGCATGCAAGGCGGCCGCGTTGCAGCGAGCCCGCGATAAAAATTTCTCGGGAGCTTGAGATGACCAGGATGAGCCGCAAGGCCTACGCGGAAATGTTCGGCCCCACGACCGGCGATGCGCTGCGACTAGGCGACACCTCGTTGCTGGCGGAAGTCGAGTTCGACCATGCGGTGCCGGGCGACGAATGTCTGCACGGCGGTGGCAAGACCCTGCGCGACGGCATGGGCTTGATGCCGGGTCACGACAGCGCCGACGGCGCGCTGGACATGCTGTTGTGCAACGCCACCATTATCGACCCGGTGCTGGGCGTGGTGAAGGGCGACATCGGTATAAAGGAAGGGCTGATCGTGGCCGTCGGCAAGGCCGGCAACCCGCAGATTATGGATGGCGTCACGCCTGGCCTGATCTGCGGCGTATCGACCACCGTACGTGATGCGGAAGGGATGATCGTCACGCCAGGCGGGATCGACGTTCATGTGCATTTCGACTCGGCGCAGCTGTGCGAGCACGCGCTCGCCTCGGGGCTGACCACGCTGATCGGCGGTTCGCTGGGGCCGATCACCGTCGGTATCGACTGCGGCGGCGAATGGAACGTCGGCAAGATGCTGCAGGCTTCGGAAGCCTGGCCGATCAACTTCGGCTTCCTCGGTCGCGGCAATTCGAGCAAGCCCGAATCGCTGCTCGGCCAACTGCGCGGCGGCTGCCTGGGGCTGAAGATCCACGAGGACTGGGGTGCGATGCCCGCGGTGATCGATACCTGCCTGAGTGTGGCGGACCAGTACGACTTCCAGGTGCAGCTGCATACCGACACGCTGAACGAGTCCGGCTTTCTCGAAGACACCTTGGCCGCCATCGGCGACCGCACCATCCATATGTACCACACCGAAGGGGCCGGCGGCGGGCATGCGCCAGACATCATCGCAGTGGCCGGGCGGGACAACTGCCTGCCGTCGTCGACCAATCCGACCAACCCCTACACGGTGAACACCTTCGACGAACACCTGGACATGATCATGGTGTGTCATCACCTGAATCCGAACGTCCCGGAGGACGTCGCCTTCGCCGAGTCGCGGGTCCGCGCTCAGACCATCGCGGCCGAGGACGTGTTGCACGACCTCGGCGCGATTTCGATGCTCGGCTCGGATAGCCAGGGCATGGGCCGTATAAATGAAGTCATCTGTCGGACGTGGCAGCTCGCCTCGAAGATGAAGGACCAGCGCGGCCGGCTGCCGGAGGAAAAGACGCGAATCGGCGACAACGAACGGATCAAGCGGTACATAGCCAAGTACACGCTCAACGCCGCGAAGGTGTTCGGCATCGACCGCTACGTGGGGTCGATCGAGCCCGGCAAGCTGGCGGACCTGGTGCTGTGGCGGCCGGAATTCTTCGGCATCAAGCCAGAGGTGGTGATCAAGGGCGGTTTCATCGTCCATGCGGCGATGGGCGACTCGGCGGCCTCGCTGTACACCTGCGAGCCGCTTGCCATGCGCCCGCAGTGGGGCGCGTTCGGTGAGGCGCAGAAGGGGTTATCAGTCAACTTCGTCAGCCAGTTGGCGATCGAGCATGATGCCCGGTCCCGGCTCGGGCTGCGCAAGCAGCTGCTTCCCTGCAGCGGCACGCGGACTCTGCGCAAGTCCGACATGCTGCATAACGACGCCTGCCCGGCGATCACGGTTAATGCACAGACCTTCGAAGTCTTCGCTGACGGCGAATTGCTGACGTGTGACCCGGCCAGCGAACTGCCGCTCACCCAGCGTTACATGCTGCGATAACGATAAAAGGAGAGCCAAGTGACCATGCCACTGCCCGATCATCCTTCCATTCTTTCGGCCGATCCGGCTGGGCGCCAGCTGAGCGCAGCCCGCGTCGGCATCGGCGGTCCGGTCGGTTCCGGCAAGACGCGTCTGCTCGAGCGACTGATCCCGCGCTTGCTCGAGCGCAATGTGCAGCTCGCCGTCATCACAAATGATCTGGTGACCCGCGAGGATGCCGAGCGTATCCAGCGTAGCGGGTTGATCGACCCGCAACGTGTGCGTGCGGTGGAAACTGGGGCCTGTCCACACACCGCAATACGTGAGGACCCGACGGTCAACCAGCAGATGGCTGACGAACTGGAACTCGCCTTTCCGGGGCTTGAGTTGGTACTGATCGAGTCGGGTGGAGATAATCTCGCTTCGACCTTTTCGCTGGACTTGGTGGATTACTGGATCTTCGTCATCGATGTCTCCGGCGGCGATGATATTCCACGAAAACGTGGGCCTGGCGTGCTCGGTTGCGACCTGTTGGTGATCAACAAGCAGGACCTTGCGCCATACGTCGGCGTGGATTTGGAGCGCATGCGCCGGGAAGCCGGCGAGGCGCGTGGGCACAAGCCTGTGCTGTTCACGAACTGCGCAACAGGCGAGGGCGTCGACGAAGTGGTCGATGTGATCTGCTCCGCTGTGCTGTTTCGCGCCGCATGAACGCGCCAGTGTCAGGAGTGGCTTCCTTGCTGCCGGCGCAGGCGCGTCTGGCATTCACCCGCTCCCCCGATGGCGTGACCTTTCTTGCCCGCCAGCAGGTGAGTTATCCCTACCACGTCGGGCGGGTGCTGCGGCTGCCGACCGACCCCGAGCCGATGGCCACGGTTCTACTGCAGTCCTGCTCGGGAGGCATTTTCGAAGGTGAAGAACTGGGGCTTTCCGTCTCGGTCGGACCGGGTGCGATGGCGCACCTGTCCACCGGCGCTTCCACGATCGTTCATGGTATGCGAGAGGGGGAGGCCCGCCAGCGCACCTGCCTGGAAGTCGGCGCGAATGCCCTGCTCGAATACCTGCCCAAGCCAACAGTCCTGTTTTCCAGGGCGCAGTTGCTGAACGAAGTCGATGTAAGCCTGAGCCCCCAGGCAAGCTTGCTTCTCTGGGATGTCTGTATGGCTCATGGACCGGGCGGTGATCTTGAGCGCTTCGGTCATTACCACAGCGTGACACGGGTCCGGGATTCGGAGGGACGCCTTCAGGTTCTCGACCGAATGCGCATACAAGGAGCCGATCTAGGCGAGCCGCGGACGGGGATAAACGGAGGTTTCGGCACGCTGGGCACATTTTTCATTTTAACGCGTAAGGTAAATGCGTCTTTACTGGTCGAATATATCCGCAACGTTTCATTCGCCGATGAAGAAGTATATGTCGGAACAAGCGAGCTTCCCGGAAATAATGGTGTCTGGGTAAGGGTCCTGGCGAAAAGTGCTGTGGTCATGGCGAAACAACTAAAGTGTATCCGCGGGTCAATACGTCCCTTGCTGATGGACGCGTTGGAGGCAAAGCCGGCGCGTTCCGGTTTGGCAGGCGTACGTTAGATTTTCGCCATGACAGTCCTGATGAAGTTCCTTCCATGAATACTTCCGAATTATTTGGAGGAGTCAAAGTGGGCTAGAGTTATGCGGATTGTTGATTACATAACCTGTTGATTTAAAAGGATTTATAAATAAAAAACTTTTCTAGAATATTCTCGAGAAGCGGGTGCTGCTGTGCTGTTTGTTTGCGAATTAAAGTGTTGTAAACAAGTGGTGCGTGATGCACTTGGTTGGGGCAATAAATCGGCCGGAATTTCGAATAATTAGAGTGCATAGTGTGGGGGATTGATCTAAGTATATAGAAGCATTGGAAAAAATAATTCTTCCCAGGAGTTATGGCTTTTGGCACGGCTACTGCAACTTGTTGAGTGTAATCAAAGCCTCACGTGACAACTTTATTCAGAGGATCAAGGGAGCAAATTATGAGCACTACAAGACGCCGATTTCTTCGTAATGCCTCCATTACCGCGGCGGCAGCGGTTGCTGCGCCGAGCATCTTCATTCCTTCCGCGCGCGAGGCTTGGGGGGCAACGCTTGATACCGGCAAGCCGATCAAGGTCGGTGTTCTGTTCTCGCTCACTGGTGGGCTGGCGGTGCCAGAGGAAGACTCGGCCCTGGTCATGCAATACGCCATTGACGAGATCAATGCGGCGGGGGGCATCAATGGGTCACCGATCGAGCCGATCATCATCGACGCCATGTCGGACATGAACGTCTATGCCCAGAGAATGCGCGAGCTGATTATGCGAGACAAGGTGATCTCGGTGTTCGGCTGCTATACCTCGGCGAGCCGCAAGGCCGTGCTACCCACGGTGATGAGCCAGAACAACCTTCTGTTCTACCCGACCTGCTACGAGGGGGCGGAGTGCACGCAGAACACGGTCTGTACTGGGCCGCTGGCCAATCAGCACTCCAAGGACCTGATCCCTTACATGGTGGAAAACTTCGGCAAACGGGTCTTCTTCGTGGGATCCAACTACGTTTGGCCAAAGGAATCGAACAAGAACGCGCGGATCTGGCTGGAACAGGCTGGGGGTGAATTGCTAGGCGAGGAATACATCCCGCTGGGTAGCTCCGAATTCGGCCCGGTCTTGAACAAGATCCGCGCGGCCAAGCCGGATTTCATCTTTTCCACGGTGGTCGGCTCCTCCGATATCGCCTTCCATCGCCAGTTCCGCCAGGCCGGCTTAAGTGCGGACTCGATGCCGATCGCCTCGCTGACCACTGGTGAGATCGAAACCCGTGCGATGGGCAACGAGTATGGCGCGGGTCATTTCCTTTCGGCGCCATATTTTCAGGCACTGGATAACCCGACCAACCAGCGTTTTGTCGAAAACTTCCTCAGCAGCAAATACGGCAAGAACGGCACCACACACTACAACATGGAGGAAACCTATACCTCCGCGTATGTGTTCAAGGCCGCACTGGAACGAGCGATCGCGCAGCACGGGATGGAAGAGGTAACGCCCAGGTTGATTCGGGACGCCGCGGCGGGAGTGCGCCTGGAAGCGGACATCTCACCCGAAGGCCCTACCTGGATCGACGAGCAGAACTTCAATACCTGGCTGGTCCCGAAGATCGGCCAGTGCCAGTCCGACGGCAGCTTCAAGATCGTCAAGCAAGCCAGCGAGCACGTTGCGCCCGAGCCTTTTTCCATCTACCCGGATGCCGGCATCTGCACGGCCGAAGGTCTGCAGTTACCGAACGGTTCGGTTCGCACGAACGTGATCTGACGCCCCCTAGAACGGGCCGGCCTGCCCGGCCCACTACGTATTGAGAGAGGAAAAGGCATGGATTTCGCGTGGGTTTCCTTCGCAAATTCGCTGGTGCTGGGGTTGAGCATCGGCAGCATATGGCTGATCGCCGCGTTGGGGCTGACCATCATTTATGGCACGGCGGGGGTGATCAACATGGCCCACGGCGAGTTCATCATGCTCGGGGCCTACAGCGCCTACTGCCTGCAGGCCTTCCTGGGCGTGCCGTTCCTTTTGTGCCTGCCACTGTCCTTCGTGATCGTCGGGCTGATCGGTCTGGTAATCGAGAGGGTACTGGTTCGATACCTCTATGCGCGTCCCCTGGACACGCTACTGGCGACCTGGGGGGTCTCGCTGGTGCTGATGCAGGGCATACGCATCATTTTCGGCAGCGAGCCCAAATACATCAGCATGCCAGAGTTTCTCTCCAGCAATTTAATGCTTGGGCCGCTGAGCCTCTCAAGCTTTCGCATCTTTCTGATGGTTGGCGCGGTGTTGCTGGTCGGCGCGACCTGGTACCTGATCTACCGTACCCATTTCGGCATCAAGATCCGCGCCGTCACCCAGAACAAGGAGATGGCCGCCTCGTTCGGTATCAATTCGAGCCGGATCTACATGTACACCTTTGCCCTGGGCTCAGGGCTGGCGGGCCTGGCCGGCGCGCTGTTCGCGGCATTGAACATCGTCTTGCCGACCATGGGAGCCGGCTATGTGGTCGAGTCGTTCCTGGTTGTCGTCACCGGCGGGGGCGCGTTGGCCGGCAGCGTGGCGGCAGCGGCGCTGATGGGTGAGATCCAGTCGGTGTTCGCCTTCTTCTTCAACTCCACCTTTGCCCGCTTCCTGCTGTTCATTCTTATCGTGATTTTCCTCCGATTCCGTCCGCAGGGACTGTTCGCTGCCGGAGCCACACGTCGATGAACAACGCGTACCGCCCGACCCAACTTGCTGCATCGGAGGCGAAGTCAATGCCAGCCCGCAATCTCTACCATGACAAGCGTGCCCAGTGGGCGCTCTACCTGGCCTTTTTCGGTGTGCTCGCCTTGGTCATGTCCACCGTCGAAGACGCGTTTCTGCTCAACCAGCTCGCGATCTACGGCGTCTACGGCCTGCTGGCGATGTCGATCAGCCTGTGCTGGGGCATTGGCGGCATCCTCAACTTGGGCCAGGGAGTGTCCTTTGGGCTGGCTGCATACTGCACGGCCATGACGATGCAGATGCAGTCCCAGGATCCAGAGATGAGTCCCGTCCCGCCCTTCATGCTGAACAATGGCCTGGAGCTGCTGCCATGGTTCTGGGAGCCGTTCTGGAGCACGGGTGGAGGATTGTTCCTGGCATTGGCCATACCGACTGCATTCTGCCTGTTGTTCGGTGGGCTTATGTTTCAGGCCCGCGTCTCGGGGCCGTTCTTCGCGATCATCTCGTTGGCCATGCTCAGCGCGATCTATACGCTGGTGATCGACGTGCAGCCCTATACCAACGGCGTCAACGGGATCAGCCCGCCCATGCCCTTGGAAGTCTTCGGAACCATGCTCGACCCCTATTCGCCGACCGTATTCTGGCTGGTGTTCGTCCTGCTGGCCGTCCTGACTTTGCTGGCCAAACTGCTGATACAGAGCAAGTTCGGGCAGGTCGTCAAGGCACTGAAAAACGATCCGGAACGGGTGCGCTTCCTGGGTTACAGCGTGGCGCTTTACGAGACGCTGATCTACACCATCTCGGGCTTCATCGCCGCAGTGGCCGGCTGTTGTTTCGCCCTGCTGATGCAGTACGTGTCGCCAGCGCAATTCGACGTAGCCTTCAGTATCACAATGGTGATCTGGGCAGGTATCGGAGGTCGCCTGTCGCTTTTGGGCGCGATCATCGGTGCGTTTTTGATCCAGGGCGGGCAGAGCTATCTGGGCGACTCCTTCCTCAACACCTGGGTACTGATCCTGGGCTTCTTTTTCATCCTGGTGGTGCGTTTTCTACCGAGTGGCCTGGCAGGCCTGCTCGAGATGCTCCTCGCCCGACTCCCGTCGGGACGTTCGAAACCTCGCGAATCGACCAAGTCGCGGTCGCTCAAGGTAGGAGGTTGATATGCCGGGTGTATTGGAAATCCGTGACCTTCATAAAAAGTTCGACACCCACCATGTGATCAACGGCTTCAGCTTGGATGTGGTGGAAGGCACCTTGTCCTGCCTGGTCGGTCCCAACGGCGCCGGCAAGACCACGTTGATGGACTTGATCAGCGGTCGCCTGAAACCCACCAGCGGAAGCGTGAATTTCCGCGGCTTCGAGCTCACCGGTATGAGCGAGAACCAGATCGCCAAGTGCGGAGTGGGGCGCAAGTTCCAGGTACCGGCGGTGTTCAAGGATCTTTCCGTTGAGGAAAACCTTGAGGTTGCCTACAGCCACGTGACCAACCCGATCCGCAATATGTTCCGGTTCAGCGATGCGGGCATGAAGCGGCGCCTGGACGAAGTTTGTTTGCTGGTCGGCCTACAGGATCGGCTACACACCGAGGCTGGGTTGCTTTCCCACGGCGAAACCCAGTGGCTGGAGATCGGCATGGTACTGATGCAAGAGCCGCAGTTGCTCCTGCTCGACGAGCCGATTGCGGGCATGACCGAAGTGGAGGTGGAAAAAACGGCGCGTTTGCTGCGCGAGATCCGCAAGAGTGCCACGCTGATCGTGGTCGAGCATGACATGGGCTTCGTCAGGCAGATTGCCGACGTGGTCACGGTCATGCACATGGGCAGCCTGCTGGCGCAGGGACGCATCGACGAGATCGAGGCCGACCCCAAGGTCCGCGATGTCTACCTGGGGACCGAAGAGGAGATTGCCTGATGCTGATGAACCTCGACAGGGTGTCTTCCTTTTATGGCAAGACGCAGATCCTCCGGGATATCTCCTTCGATTTGAAACAGGGCTCGTGCCTGTGCGTGCTGGGGCGCAACGGGGTGGGCAAGACTACCTTGATGCGGACCATCATGGGGCTGGCCGATCGCACCACCGGAAGCATCAAGATGCTTGGGGAGGAAGTGGGCTCCATACCGACCCACGCGCGTAGCCGCCACGGCATCGGCTACATCCCCCAGGGACGGCAGATCTTCGGCAAGTTCACGGTAAGGGAAAACATCCTGCTGGGCTCGTTCGCGCGCCCCGATGGCAAGACTGAAGTGCCCGACTTGTGCCTGGAACTGTTTCCCTATCTTGCGGATAACCTCGAACGCCGCGCCGGGCTGCTTTCCGGTGGTCAGCAGCAACAACTGGCCATTGCCCGGGCGCTTGCCGTCAATCCGAAAATGCTGTTGCTGGACGAACCTACCGAGGGCATTCAGCCCAATATCGTTGCGGAAATCGGAAACAAGCTGCGGATGCTGAACAGGGACCACGGCATTACCTTGATTCTCTCCGAGCAGCATATAAAAGTCGCCCGTTCATTGGGTGACGATTTTCTAATGATGGATAACGGAAGAATCGTCGCCAGCGGCGCTATCGACCAGCTTACCGATGAGTTGGTGGAGGAACATCTAACGGTTTAGCAAACAGTTCAGGCTGTAGTTTTGACCACAAGAGGAGATGAAAGATGATATCGATACCTGACAAGGGCACACCGGAACGCGACGCCATGATTGAAGAGCATCGCCGGTGCGTCGACTCCATGAAAGGCGTGGCGGGGTTCTCCGTCGTCCAGTGCGCGACGCCGGGTGATACGACCGATATCAGCGGGGGTTGGATCGACCACCCCGATCTGCGGCGGGTACTGTTGCGCATGCGTGGCGAAAGCGTGGCCGGGAAGCTGATCATCGTCTGCACCAAAATTGAAAAGGAGTGGCGTATTGCCCGCCTCTCGGGCATTCGTGGAGTGCCCCCGGTATTCGTCAATGACAAGGTTTATGACGACGAGCAGGAAATCCAGCATGACATCTTTCTCATGCGACTCGATGAACTACCGAAGGATGCGGGTATGCCGGAGCACTATCACGAAGGCTGGAAACGCAAGGATGACAACTGGCCGGTTACCTGATCACGACATACTTGGGTTCGTGTAAGCCCGCTTCGCTAAATTAATTTAAGCCTTGCCGACGCGGCTCATAACTTGAGCCGCCCGGGCAGCTGCGTGCAAAAATAATGGAGCCAATAGAATGACCGCCATGAGATTGACCGGATATGCCGACAAGTTCAGCGTACATCCCGGTGAAGCTATCAAGTTCTATGTCAACTGCGATGGTCCTGAAAGTTTTCGAGCCGAAATCGTCCAGATGATCCATGGAGACACCAATCCACGAGGCCCGGGATTTATCGAGAAGGCGGTACCCGGCGCTTTCAAGGGCGAGGTGCAGGGTCGCAAGCAGGTCATCCACGGCGGTTCCTATGGCTTTGTCACCGATGCCAAGCCGTTGCAGGTGGAAAGCTTCACGCTTCAATGCTGGGTCTGGCCGACTGCGCCGAAGACCCACCCGCGCTACTGGAAGCATGGACCCCAGGGGCTGGTGACCAAGTGGTCCGGCGGAGAAGGCTTCGGTCTGTTCATCAACGAAGACGGTTGCGCCGAGTTGCGCATCAACGACCAGAAGATCAGCACATCATTGCCGCTGCGAGACCATGCCTGGCACTTCCTGGCCGCGACCTTCGATGCCACCACCGGCGAGGCGATCCTCTATCACGAACCGCAGATCATGTATGCGCTTGACCCGGTCATCGAGCCGGTTCGCGAAACGATTGCCACCCAGATCGTGCACAAACCCATTCCGCTGGCGATCGCGGCCTATGTAGAGACGGCCGATGGCGGCCCGCTGGCCAAGTCGTCACTGCCCTCTGGCGTGGTGTTTGCTGGCAAGTACAACGGCAAGATCGATTCGCCCCGTCTGTGCAGCCGGGCGTTGAGCCGCTTCGAGATAGAGGCGATGAAGCAAGGCGCTCAGTTGGGCATGACCGAGCGACGCAGCACCGGCCCGACCGCCGAGCTGTCCGAGTGCATCGTGGCGGCATGGGACTTCTCCGACGGCATCAACACCATCGTGGCCAAGGACAACGGCCCGTATCACCTCAACGCACGCCTGGTGAATTGCCCGACGCGTGCGCTGACCGGCTACAACTGGTCCGGCACCGTGTTCGACTGGAAGCAGTCACCTAAGGAATACGGCGCGATCCACTTTCATGACGACGACGTCGATGACGCGCGCTGGGAGGTGGACTTCGAGTGGCAGGTGCCGGCCGACGTCAAGAGCCGTTTCTACGCCGCCAAACTGACCACCGCCGACGGCGACGAAGACTACATTCCGTTCTGGGTTGTGCCGGAAATCGGCAAGGAGCAATCGAAGATCGCGGTGATGGTGCCGACCATCAGCTACATGGCCTACGCCAACGAACACGTGGCCTGTAACGCTGGTGGTGCGGAACTGTTCGTCTACCGCGTGCCGATCATGCAGCATCAGAACATGTACCTGGCTGAGCACCGCGAGTATGGCGGGTCGATTTACGACACTCATACCGACGGCAGCGGTATCTGCATGTCGTCGCGCCTGCGTCCGATCCTCAGCATCCGCCCCAAGTACGATCACTTTCTGGCCCAGGCGCCCTGGCAGTACCCGGCCGATCTGCACCTGGTCTACTGGCTGGAAACGATGGGCTATGAATACGACGTGTTCACCGACGAGGACGTGACCTACGAAGGGCTCGCCCGGCTGGAGAACTACAACGTCATCATCACCGGATCGCACCCCGAACATAACAGCGGCACCCAGCTCGATGCGTTGCACAACTACACCCAGCGCGGCGGCCGATTGATGTACATGGGGGCCGACGCCTGGTACTGGGTGCATTCGTACCACCCCGCCTACGAGGGCACCGGCCGTGGCGTGATCACCGAAATGCGCCGTTGCGAGTCGGGCATCCGCACCTGGCGCGCGGACCCCGGCGAGTACTACCACCAGGGTACCGGCGAGCTCGGGGGCATGTGGCGCTACCGTGGACGCTACTTGCACTCAGTGGCTGGTACCGGCATGTCGTCGGAGGGTTTCGACATCTCTTCCTACTACTCGCGTACGCCGGAAAGCGATGACCCACGGGTCAGCTGGGCGTTCGAGGGCATCGACTACGACGAGAAGCTCGGCAATTTCGGTCTGGTCGGCGGCGGAGCGGCAGGGCTCGAACTGGACATCGTCGACACCATGCTTGGCTCACCGCCGCACACCCTGACGGTGGCGACCTCAGCCGGGCGCCACACCGAGGCCTACCTGTTGGTCATGGAGGACTTCGGCTTCAACCAGCAGGGTCTCGACGGCACCGTGCATCCGCGTGTGCGCTCGGATATCGCCTATCACGAGACGCCCAACGGCGGCGCCTGCTTTGCCTTCAGTTCGATTGCTTTCTGCGGCTCGCTGCCCTGGAACAACTGCGACAACAACATTTCCCGGCTGGTGAAAAACGTGCTGGACCGCTTCTCGATGGATGGCCCGCTGCCGCCGCCGCCGTCGGACTCCATCCAGTACCGTGGCCGCGCGGACTACGACGCGCCGGAAGACCGGCACCGTCGTCGCGTCTGAGCGTACCCGGAGGGGGCACCCCCTCCGGCTTTCACGAGAACGGGAGTAACGACATGTCGCGTCGACCAGAACTGGGGTATTTCGAGGGCGAAGTGGATTTGTGTGCCCCGGAAACCTACACCGACTGCATCGCCCAGACGGGGCCGGCAAGCCTGTTGCCACTGGCTGCCTACCGTTCACTGAGTTTCGCCTACCTGGAGGACGAGCGGATCTGGACCCGCGACTGGGTTTGCATTGGCACCCAGCGGGACATTCCGCAGCCGGGCGACCTGCTGCCTTACACGCTGGGCAACCATGGCATCCATGTCCAGCGCCAGGAAGATGGCTCGCTGCGTGGCGCCTTCAACAAGGCGCAGCATGGTGGCTGTCGCGTCGTGCCGCTGCAGTGTCAAGGCGGCCGCAAGACCAGCTGTTCCTTCACTTCCTGTGGCTACAGCCGCGACCGCGGTCCGATCACCGCCGATGAGCTTGGCGATGGTGCTTCGGCCATGCACCAGTACCTCGGCTTGCGCCCCGAGCGCTTGCTACCGGTGCGGGTGCAGACGTTAGGCGAGCTGATCTTCGTCAACCTCGACTCCGAGGCAGGGCCGCTCGCCACCACCGACCTGGGGGCGCTCCCGGTCGTGCTGGAGGCCGAGGCCACCCGCATCGCCGTGCATTGGCGCGAGTACGACGCTGACTGGAAGCTACTCGGCCAGCATCTGCTGGAGACCGGGCAGGGGCGCTCGACGATCCCCGATGACGATGTTTTCGAGGTGCGATCCGATGCCCTGTTGGCCTTCTGGGGTTTTCCCAACCTGCTGCTGCTGGCGCAGGGCAACGAAAGCTGCCTGGTGCTGCTGCAGCCCACCGCGCTGGGCAAGACGCTATGCCGCATACAGCTGTTCTCCACCGCGCCGGCGGGAGACGGCGATGAGCAAGCCTTGAGTGATCGCTGGCTGGCATTGATTCACCCGCGTGGCATCCGCGCCGCCGCCTTCTGCGCCCAGTTGCAGGGCCTGGAGCGACCGAGTCCGGCAAGCGTCGAGCACACACCCCTGCAAACCGATCCCGCCGGCCGCTGGGCTCAGGGCTGCCTGGTGCGCCGGATCACGGCCGAGGCGCGCTACGAGGGTGACCTGAAACTCTACGGCAACGTGAGGAATTACCTGTTATGAGCATCCCATCCGACACGCTTCTTGGTGCCCAGCCCACGCTGGCCATCGCCGAAGCGCGCTACAAGAACGGCGATTACCCGCAGGCGCTGCATCTCTTCCGCCACCTGGCCGAGAGCGGTGACAGCACCGCGCAAATGTGGGTCGGTGCCTGCCTTGCCGGTGGCCAAGGCGCACCGGCATCGCTCAGCCAGGCCTTCGAGTGGTATCTCCAGGCGGCGCGCGGCGGGCACTCGCAGGCCCAGACCAATGTTGGCGCCATGTTGCTGATGGGGCAGGGCTGCGAGGTAGATGTCGCGGCCGGCCTAGGTTGGCTGGAACGGGCCGCCGCCACCGACGACTGTGGTGCTCAGTTCAACCTGGCGACGCTGTATTCCAAGGGAGAGCAAACCGAGCAGGACCCCGCCAAGGCTGCCTACTGGTACCGGCGCGCGGCCGAGCAAGGGCATTACCCGTCCCAGGCACGGCTGGGCTACCTGTACCTGCAGGGGCAGGGCGTGACGAAGGATCGCGTCGAGGCCTTCGCCTGGCTGTCGCTGGCCGCGCAGCACGGCGTCGGCACTGCGCTGGTCCAGCTCGAGCGGGTCATCGAGCTGATGTCCGCCGAAGAAAAGCAGCGCGGCACGGCGCTGGTCGAGCAGCGGCGCAAGCGGCTCGGCGATGCCGGTTCTTCTCCACGCCTTCAACCGATACCGGGGTAACCGCAATGGCCTACAGCGTCCAGCAGATCAAGTTCGAGTTTCTCAGCTACATCAAGGAACTCGAGGCCGCCCGGCCGCAATGGTTCGTCGGCGTGTGCGGCGATGCCGAGCAGGCCCTGTTCGCCAGCCGGGCGGTGGACCGTGACCAGGACATCTGGCTGTGGAAGCCAACGCTCAGCGCGCGCGCCGCCGAAAGCGTTCACGTCTTCTTTCAAGAGCGCTTCGGCCTGGCCACCGCGCCCTGCAGCCAGCCCGGCCCGGATGCCTCATGCGTCTTCCTCTATTGCGCCGGCCCGATGGTTGGCGACCGCACCGAAAAAATAGCTGCCTGCTAGTACGCCGGCAGCCTGTGGGCCGGGACTGTGTCCCGCCCTGGTTACACCACCGCAGGCCTGACCTGCCTTCGTTTCAAGAGGTGCACACCATGCGTCACGGAGATATTTCCAGCAGTCCCGACACCGTCGGCGTTGCCGTCGTCAACTACAAGATGCCGCGCCTGCACACC
>NZ_JBHRXZ010000030.1:0-3561 GCF_042648805.1 Stutzerimonas tarimensis
AAAAGCGATTGGGTTTAGACCCGGCAAGACGATTGGGTCTGTAGCTCAGTTGGTTAGATCGCACCCCATGCTACTGAGGTAGAGAGCAGGGTGAGGTCGATCCGACAGGGCAGCGGAACACCCCTGATGATTGGGTCTGTAGCTCAGTTGGTTAGAGCGCACCCCTGATAAGGGTGAGGTCGGCAGTTCGAATCTGCCCAGACCCACCAATTGTTAAGGGATGTGGCCGATCTGTAAGAGGGGCCATAGCTCAGCTGGGAGAGCGCCTGCTTTGCACGCAGGAGGTCAGGAGTTCGATCCTCCTTGGCTCCACCACCCTTCGAATCGCTTGAAAGCTCAGAACTGAGCATCCGCCAGCCAGGCTGGCCGGGGTGTTGAGTTCTGGTCTTTGTGCCAGACGTTCTTTAAAAATTTGGGTATGTGATAGAAACAAGACTGGACAGTGTCTTTCACTGGGCATTGTTCAAGTCAAGGTAAGTTGCGATCAAGCGCAAATTTTCGGCGATGTCGTCTTCACGCTACGAATCTATAACCAGATTGCTTGGGGTTATATGGTCAAGTGAAGAAGCGCATACGGTGGATGCCTTGGCAGTCAGAGGCGATGAAAGACGTTGTAGCCTGCGATAAGCTTCGGGGAGTCGGCAAACAGACTTTGATCCGGAGATCTCTGAATGGGGAAACCCACCTGGCACAAGTCAGGTATCACACACTGAATACATAGGTGTGTGAGGCGAACCAGGGGAACTGAAACATCTAAGTACCCTGAGGAAAAGAAATCAACCGAGATTCCCTTAGTAGTGGCGAGCGAACGGGGATTAGCCCTTAAGTTGATTTGAGATTAGTGGAAGGCTCTGGAAAGTGCCGCCATAGTGGGTGATAGCCCCGTACACGAAAATCTCTTATCAATGAAATCGAGTAGGACGGCGCACGTGAAACGTTGTCTGAACATGGGGGGACCATCCTCCAAGGCTAAATACTACTGACTGACCGATAGTGAACCAGTACCGTGAGGGAAAGGCGAAAAGAACCCCGGAGAGGGGAGTGAAATAGAACCTGAAACCGTATGCGTACAAGCAGTGGGAGCCTACTTTGTTAGGTGACTGCGTACCTTTTGTATAATGGGTCAGCGACTTATATTCAGTGGCGAGCTTAACCGTTTAGGGGAGGCGTAGCGAAAGCGAGTCTTAATAGGGCGCTTAGTCGCTGGGTATAGACCCGAAACCGGGCGATCTATCCATGGGCAGGTTGAAGGTTGGGTAACACTAACTGGAGGACCGAACCGACTACCGTTGAAAAGTTAGCGGATGACCTGTGGATCGGAGTGAAAGGCTAATCAAGCTCGGAGATAGCTGGTTCTCCTCGAAAGCTATTTAGGTAGCGCCTCGTGTATCACTGCTGGGGGTAGAGCACTGTTTCGGCTAGGGGGTCATCCCGACTTACCAAACCGATGCAAACTCCGAATACCAGCAAGTGTCAGCACGGGAGACACACGGCGGGTGCTAACGTCCGTCGTGAAAAGGGAAACAACCCAGACCGTCAGCTAAGGTCCCAAAGTCCTGGTTAAGTGGGAAACGATGTGGGAAGGCTCAGACAGCTAGGAGGTTGGCTTAGAAGCAGCCACCCTTTAAAGAAAGCGTAATAGCTCACTAGTCGAGTCGGCCTGCGCGGAAGATGTAACGGGGCTCAAACCAGGCACCGAAGCTACGGGTTCATCCTCGGATGAGCGGTAGAGGAGCGTTCTGTAAGCCTGTGAAGGTGAGTTGAGAAGCTCGCTGGAGGTATCAGAAGTGCGAATGCTGACATGAGTAACGACAATGGGTGTGAAAAACACCCACGCCGAAAGACCAAGGGTTCCTGCGCAACGTTAATCGACGCAGGGTGAGTCGACCCCTAAGGCGAGGCTGAAAAGCGTAGTCGATGGGAAACGGGTTAATATTCCCGTACTTCTGGTTACTGCGATGGGGGGACGGAGAAGGCTAGGCCAGCTTGGCGTTGGTTGTCCAAGTTTAAGGCGGTAGGCCGAACATCTAGGCAAATCCGGATGTTCAAGGCCGAGAACCGATGACGACCTTTCTTCTAGAAAGGGAAGTGGTTGATGCCATGCTTCCAGGAAAAGCCTCTAAGCTTCAGGTAACCAGGAATCGTACCCCAAACCGACACAGGTGGTCGGGTAGAGAATACCAAGGCGCTTGAGAGAACTCGGGTGAAGGAACTAGGCAAAATGGCACCGTAACTTCGGGAGAAGGTGCGCCGGTGAGGGTCAAGCATTTACTGCGTAAGCCCATGCCGGTCGAAGATACCAGGCCGCTGCGACTGTTTATTAAAAACACAGCACTCTGCAAACACGAAAGTGGACGTATAGGGTGTGACGCCTGCCCGGTGCCGGAAGGTTAATTGATGGGGTTAGCGCAAGCGAAGCTCTTGATCGAAGCCCCGGTAAACGGCGGCCGTAACTATAACGGTCCTAAGGTAGCGAAATTCCTTGTCGGGTAAGTTCCGACCTGCACGAATGGCGTAACGATGGCGGCGCTGTCTCCACCCGAGACTCAGTGAAATTGAAATCGCTGTGAAGATGCAGTGTATCCGCGGCTAGACGGAAAGACCCCGTGAACCTTTACTGTAGCTTTGCACTGGACTTTGAGCCTGCTTGTGTAGGATAGGTGGGAGGCTTTGAAGCGTGGACGCCAGTCCGCGTGGAGCCATCCTTGAAATACCACCCTGGCATGCTTGAGGTTCTAACTCTGGTCCGTTATCCGGATCGAGGACAGTGTATGGTGGGCAGTTTGACTGGGGCGGTCTCCTCCCAAAGAGTAACGGAGGAGTACGAAGGTGCGCTCAGACCGGTCGGAAATCGGTCGCAGAGTATAAAGGCAAAAGCGCGCTTGACTGCGAGACAGACACGTCGAGCAGGTACGAAAGTAGGTCTTAGTGATCCGGTGGTTCTGTATGGAAGGGCCATCGCTCAACGGATAAAAGGTACTCCGGGGATAACAGGCTGATACCGCCCAAGAGTTCATATCGACGGCGGTGTTTGGCACCTCGATGTCGGCTCATCACATCCTGGGGCTGAAGCCGGTCCCAAGGGTATGGCTGTTCGCCATTTAAAGTGGTACGCGAGCTGGGTTTAGAACGTCGTGAGACAGTTCGGTCCCTATCTGCCGTGGACGTTTGAGATTTGAGAGGGGCTGACCTTAGTACGAGAGGACCGGGTTGGACGAACCTCTGGTGTTCCGGTTGTCACGCCAGTGGCACTGCCGGGTAGCTATGTTCGGAAGAGATAACCGCTGAAAGCATCTAAGCGGGAAACTTGCCTCAAGATGAGATCTCACTGGAGCCTTGAGCTCCCTGAAGGGCCGTCGAAGACTACGACGTTGATAGGCTGGGTGTGTAAGCGTTGTGAGGCGTTGAGCTAACCAGTACTAATTGCCCGTGAGGCTTGACCATATAACACCCAAACAATCTGATCAGGGCTCACCTGAACAGAGAGTGGCGGTCGAAGCCGACATCACCGAAAATTTGCAGATCGCAACTGCTCTGTCACATACCCTTCAGGGGCCGCGC
>NZ_JBHRXZ010000031.1:0-954 GCF_042648805.1 Stutzerimonas tarimensis
CGATCAGTTCGCGTCCGCTCTTGCCCAGGTCCTGCGCCGCCGCCAGGACGGCAGGAAAGACGACAGTGGCCGGGTGGAGCACCGAGCTGTTGTGCAGATCGTCCTGCTCCACCAGGTGCGAACTGGCGCCATTCACCAGGGCGGCGAAATAGGCCGAGCTGCGCGCTCCGCTCACCAGAATGTTCGCGCGCCCCTCGGTCGGCCCCATCAGCTTTGCGTAGTTTTCGAATAGCGGGATGGGATGGGCGTTCTGGCTGGCCAGCGCCGAACCCAGCCAGTCGAGGAACAGGTCTTCGGTGCGCGCGACCACCGGGTCGGGCAGTTGCGCGTAGTCCAGGTCGGCGAGAAACGCGACCAGTTGCTCGGTATGGGTGCTCATGGATGGCCCTTCTTGTTCTTCAATGGGAGAGCGGTTTGACCCGGTGCGTCCTCAGAACGAGCGCGGCAGCTCCAACAGGTGCTCGGCCACGTAGGACAGGATCAGGTTGGTGGAGATCGGCGCCACCTGGTACAACCGGGTTTCGCGGAACTTGCGCTCGACGTCGTATTCGTTGGCGAAGCCGAAGCCGCCATGGGTCTGCAGGCAGGCGTTGGCCGCTTCCCAGGAGGCCTTGGCCGCCAGGTACTTGGCCATGTTCGCTGCCGCACCGGCGTTGAGCCCGGCGTCGTATTCCTGGCAGGCGCGCCAGCGCATCAGGTCGGCCGCCTCGATCTCGATGTGCGCCTCGGCGATGGGGAACTGCACGCCCTGGTTCTGGCCGATCGGCCGGCCGAACACCACCCGGTCGCGTGCATAAGCGCTGGCCTTCTCGACGAACCAGCGTCCGTCGCCGATGCACTCGGCGGCGATCAGCGTGCGCTCGGCGTTGAGTCCGTGGAGGATGTACTTGAAACCCTGGCCTTCCTCGCCGATCAGGCTGTCGGCGGGAATTTCCAGATTGTCGAAGAACAGCT
>NZ_JBHRXZ010000032.1:0-5783 GCF_042648805.1 Stutzerimonas tarimensis
CAATGGCGGCAGCGGGAACGGCTACCGCCTCGGCAGTTGCAAGTGGTGCGGCAGTAGGTTCAACGGTGGCGGCGGGTTGGGCTAATGTCGCCTTGGCCACTGCCGCGACCTCGGCGGCCAGCGGTGCCGCCATCAGCACCATCAACAACCAGGGCGACCTGGGCGCGGTGCTCAAGGACATAACCTCCAGCGACGCGCTGAAGGGCTATGCTGTCAGCGGCATCACAGCGGGCCTGACCACAGGGCTGTATGACGGCTGGACGGGCACCGAAACGGGAGCCTCCAGCCTGCCCGGAGAAGGAGGCCTGCTGGCTAACAGCGGCGCGGTGAGCGGCGCGAGCAATATCGGGCAATTCGCTGCCAACCAAGTGTTGCAGAACGCCACGTCGGCTGTGGTGAGCCAGGCATTGGGCCTGGAGGCCGACCTGGGCGATGCGTTACAGAGCGCACTTGCCAGCACCTTCGCAGCGGCGGGCTTCAACCTGGTGGGTGATTTGAGCACCCCGGATAACTGGAACCTGCAAGGCGGGAGCCCTGCCAAGATCGGCCTGCATGCGCTGATGGGAGGTCTTGCGGCGGAAGCAGCGGGTGGCGACTTCAAGACCGGTGCGTTGGCAACGGGCATGAACGAAGCCCTCGTCGACAGCCTGGCGCAGCAATATGCGGGCATGGACCCGGACCAGAAGAAAAGCCTGCTAGTGATGAACTCGCAGGTGATCGGAGTACTGACAGCTGCGGCGCAGGGCAACGACGATGTGGAAAGCCTGCAGACAGGGGCTTGGGTAGCAGGAAATGCGACGAAATATAACCACTTCGAGTTGCCGGCGGGGTTAACACAATACGGTCAGGCTGCCACTTCTCTTGCCCAGCATATGCAAGAGCAAGGGGCATCTCCTGAAGCTACTAATAAGGCCCTGCAGGCAATGGCCCGTGGCGAAGGATTCGAAGGTCCTGAGCCTGCTAAGGAACTCCTGAAAGCTTGGGCTACGGCCATGCTTGCGGGAAGCGGTGTGGTGGTGCCTACTGCTGGAGCAGCAACTGTGGGGTTAGGTGTGGCGATTGGCGGAGGGGCTAATATCAGTTACCAGTTAAGCTCCGGTAAAGCCTCACTTTCCGATTTGAATTCACTTGACTTTACGGATGCCACAATCGCAGCTGTAGTGGGCGGCTTGACCCAAGGGAAAGGCTTCCTGGCTTCGGAAGTGATAAATGTTGGAGGTGCCTACATCGGCAGTCAGATCAAGGGAACTGATGCGACGAGTTCGATGATTGGAGCGGGGGTGGGGACTGCCGCTGGGACTGCCGCGGGGAAGGTTGTTAGTGGCTCTTTGCCAAATTCTATCTCTAACTCGGTAAAAGAAAATTTTGGAGCAGTTGCTGGTTCTGCAGTTTCTGAAGGTATAGGAGACATAGTGGCCGGGGAAATAAAAAGTAATGAAGAGTAATTTGAAATGGATTTTTTGGGGGGGGAAGACGTTTGTCGTTTCAGTATGTGCGTCTTTTCTTGCTTTTTTGATTGCAAGGATTCTGGTTTGGTTGCTTAAAAGACAAGCCCCCCTAGACTTTAATGAAGTGGTTTGTTTTTCTGTTAACGCTTCTTGGCGGTTGGGGAGCATATTAACAATTGTGGCTATAGTTTTAGTTTTAATTGGCTCATTTAATGGTGGTCAGAAGAAATAGTGAGAAGGGGTAGGTTTGTTTTAGACTGATGAAAAGGGGCAATAAGGTGCAGGCCAGAAAGTAGCCTGGAGCAGAAAAGGGGACAGATTTACGAGAAAAGGGGACAGATTTATTTTCTGGCTAATGGGGTTGCTCAATAAATAAATCTGTCCCCTTTTTCGCAGAGGTGCTTATATCGGTAGCCAGGTCAAAGGAACGGATTCGACGAGTGCGATGATTGGGGCTGGGGTGGGGGCTGCTGCAGGAAAAGCAATTTCAGAAAAACTTAGAGCAATTATATCTGGAACTGCAGGAAGTATAGGTGGTGCAGTGGCTGGATCAGTAGGGGCTGAAGTGGTTGGTTCAGAGGTTTCAGGTGTTTTGAATGAGGCAAACGGTAAATGATCTTTAAAACAGCGGGTGTTGGGCTTTTATTGTTCTTGGTGGTTTTTAATATTATTTTTATTTTTTTCTTGTGTTTTTATTGAAGTTCGGTGTCGCATTGTTTTTTTATGTTTCGTCTGGCGAGTTCAGATTTATGTGGGGTGATGCTTTTATTGCCTCCGCTAAAGGTGGGGGCGCAACGGGTGGAGTGCTAGGTTTGGGGATGTGGCTTATGAGAACAGATGGAAGATGCGCTCAGGCGCTCCAGTATTCCCGGAGAAGATATATACGCCAATAGCGACATGGTGGTTACGACGGGTGGTATTTACGACACGGGTGGCCAATGGATATTTGGTGGGGATGGCCAGAGCTTTATCCAGTTGCTACCAGAGGCTAACGTGAGTGCGATCCAGTATGTTGCGGAAAATACCAGCGGCTATGCGTGGGATAATCGTTCGCTGGGAATCCAGCTTGATCCGCAACAGATGCAGTATCCATTGGAGTTCCCGGGGTGTATCGCCTGTGCGGCAGGTTTCTCGTATAGCCTGAATACGCTGGATATGCGAACTCCGGCACAAATGGAGGTTGATCAGAATGCCTTTACTTTGGGGGCCTCGTCATTGGTGGGATTGCCGATCTCGGGCGGAAGTCTTCTGGTTATCTATGGTGTTCGTCCTATCTTGACGGGCGGAATGCTGGTTTCTGGTTTTGATGCTGCCGGACAAGTGGTTGGTGGCGGCGAGTATCGACCTGGGCAGACCGTGGTGGCGGGTGTGACGGGTGGATTGGCCTATCCGTTGGCGGGAGGAATGCTGGCTAATGTGCTGCTTGGGGCCTCGGTTGCTGGGGTGAACGCGGTTGCTAACAACTATATATATGCTGAAGATACAAGCATTAGGAGGGCTACTGGTGTTGGTGCGGTTGCTGGCGGGTTCGGAAGCTTGGCAAATAACTGGGTATCCGATCTAGCGGCTAGTGTTCTCCCCTATCGTATTGGGGTCTCTGTAATTGATCCAAATAAGGCGATTCTTTTGCAGAATATCGGTACGAAGAATCCGTATCCGGCCTATATGGGCGAGGCGGCCGGGAATACAGTGAGCGGTGGGCTTCCTATCCTTCTTGACAGAGTAAGGAGGGATGGAGAATGAGAAGGAGAAGGCCTCTACCCAAATATATGCAACCTGGCGGATTTTTGGATTCGTCTAGAGTTTCGGGAAATCTTAGGGCAATGGTTATTATCCTGCTTGGGGCTTTTTGTATTTGGAATGCTCATCATATCTTCGATTGGATTGATTTGAGTCTGGGGCTGGAGTTTACTCCGGATTCTGACCGTACGATCCGAGTTAGACGGTTTTGGGCTGGTGTTCTGGCTGGTGTCGGAGTATTTGCTGGGGTGGGGAAAATATTGTGGATCTATTGGTATCGCAAACAGGCGATAAAGAGCGCAAAAGGCCAATGGTATGACAGGGGCGATATAAGTAAGGAAGACTTTTATCGGGATGAGGGTGACGGCAAGTAATGGGTTAAAGAAAGGGGGCAGATTCTGAGGAATCCCCAAAAATCTACTCCAGCATCTGAGCTTGCCGATGCACCTCATCACGCAGCAATAGCTCCGGAGGTGCTTATATCGGTAGTCAGGTCAAAGGAACGGATTCGACGAGTGCGATGATTGGGGCAGGGGTGGGGGGCTGCTGCAGGAAAAGCAATTTCAGAAAAAAACTTAGAGCAATTATATCTGGAACTGCAGGAAGTATAGGTGGTGCAGTGGCTGGATAAGTAGGGGCTGAAGTGGTTGGTTCAGAGGTTTCAGGTGTTTTGAATGAGGTAAACGGTAAATGATCTTTAAAACAGCGGGTGTTGGGCTTTTATTGTTCTTGGTGGTTTTTAATATTATTTTTATTTTTTTTCTTATGTTTTTATGAAGTTCGGTGTCGCATTGTTTTTTTATGTTTCGTCTGGCGAGTTCAGATTTATGTGGGGTGATGCTTTTATTGCCTCCGCTAAAGGTGGGGCGCAACGGGTGGAGTGCTAGGTTTGGGGATGTGGCTTATGACGAAGTTAGAGGGAAAGAGAAAATAATAGCAAGTAGCCTTGGATATCGTAGGGTGGATAACGCTTTGCTTATCTACCGCTCTTTAAAAACTCGATAAAACGATCACGGTGAGGGGGCAATTGACGCTTCACTGCTTGATCGGCATTTCTCCAGAACATCCCCCGCGCCCAGGGCGTACCGGTCACACAGGCCACGCAACCGCACAAATACCTGATCGAAACCAACCCGGCGCTGACCGACCTCAAGCAGTTCATGGGCTCGGACTACCTGCTGGGCAACCTCGGCTACGACCCGGACCAGGCGCAGAAACGCCTGGGCGACGGGCTCTACGAGCAGCGCCTGATCCGCGAGGCCGTGGTCGCGCGTACCGGCCAGCGCTACCTGGCCGGGCTGACCAGCGACGAAGCGATGTACCGCTACCTGATGGACAACGCCATCGCCAGCAAGGACGCCCTGGGCCTGTCGCTCGGCGTCACGCTCAGCGCCGAACAGGTCGCCGCGCTGACCCACGACATCGTCTGGCTGGAAGAGTACGAAGTGAATGGCGAGCGGGTACTGGTGCCGGTGCTCTACCTGGCCCAGGCCGAAGGCCGGCTGGCGGCCAACGGCGCGTTGATCCAGGGCCGCGACGTCACGCTGATCAGCGGCGGCGATCTCTCCAACCAGGGCACCCTGCGCGCCAGCGGCGACCTCGACGTGCAGGCGGTGAACATCGCCAACAGCGGTCTGATCGAAGCGAACGAGCGCCTCTCGCTATTGGCCGAGGACAGCATCCTCAACGCCCAGGGCGGCATCATCGCTGGTCGTGACGTCAGCCTGCTGGCGGGCAACGACATCCTCAACGAACGCAGCGTCAGCGTGCACCAGAGCGCGCTCGGCAACCAGCAATGGGTTAGTAGCTTCGCCGACAGCGCCGCGCGCATCGAGGCATCCGGCGATCTGGCGCTGGCCGCCGGCCGCGACGTCGCCAACCTGGGCGGCGTGCTCGACAGCCGCGGCGACCTGGGCATCGACGCCGGCCGCGACCTGACCCTCGTCTCGGTGCAGGACGTACAGCACCAGTCGCGTGGCAGCAGCTACCTCAACGAGCGGGTGACCCAACTGGGTGCCGAAGTGAACGCCGGGGGTGATCTGGAGATCAACGCAGGGCGGGACTTGACCGTCATTGCCAGCGACGTTCGGGCCGGTCGCGACCTGGGCCTGCAAGCCGCAGGCGACCTGACCCTGGCCTCGGCGGCGAACGAGGAACACTTCTACTCCAAGAGCAAGAAGGTCATCCGGCAGACCGACCACGTCCAGCAGCAGGCCAGCGAGATCAGCGCCGGCGGCAGCCTGGGCATCATCGCCGGGCAAGACCTGAACCTCGTCTCCAGCAAGGTCAGCGCGAACGACGAAGCCTACCTGGTGGCCGGCGGCGAGCTGAACCTGCTGGCGGCGCAGGACTACGACTACTCGCTGTACCAGAAGAAGAAAAAGGTCAGCTTCGGCCGCAAGAGCTTCCAGCGCGACGAGAGCACCGAGATCACCCATGTTGGCAGCGAGATCCGCACGGGCGGCGACCTGCTGCTGGTCAGCGGCGGCGACCAGACCTACCAGGCGGCGAAACGTAAGCGCTCCATAAACCCCGTCCGCCAGACAGAGTTTGTTTTCAGGAAGTCGAGGCAGAGGCCGGCGAGCAGTTCCACGG
>NZ_JBHRXZ010000033.1:0-36177 GCF_042648805.1 Stutzerimonas tarimensis
GCTCGCCGAGGGAGTTCAGGCGCTTGGCAGCAGCATCAATTTAACGGGGAGTTGGTGTCCGGTTTTGTAGGGGCAAGTCCACCCTTGGCGGCGTAGTGGTCACGAATCACCGGCCAGCATTCCCAATCCTTGAGGCGGTGAAAACCCTTTCTAGCGCCCACTCGCTCCCTTGCCAGCAGGCTTACGAAGTTTCCCAGGAACAGTTCCACGCTCTTGCCTGAGAAGCCTCGAGAGGTCTTGTAGTACCGTTTGTACTCAGTCTCGTCGACCAGGGAATCGACCGGCAGATCGACCCGCGCATCGTCGCGCATCAGCGTCCAGATCGGATCGAAGTAGCCGGGCCGGGCGAGCAACTTGAACGGGCTCAGGCCATAGCGCCACAGGCCGTCGAGGTGTGCCGAGAACGCTGCGAAGGAGTCCGTATCGATGGCTTGCCCAGTCTTCACGTCTACCGAGCCGCTGGCGAACTGCTGGATGATCGAATGGTGATAACGCAGCTCGACGCGCCACACGTCCTGGGCTGGGTTGTAGTTCTCCGGGTCCTTGGCATCGAACGAATCCCGGCGACGCCAGACGCTTTCCCAGTAGTCGAGCTTGTCCGTTGCGCGAGCCTGTTCGGTCTTGTTGTAGATGCAGAGCTGAACGCCACTGGCCGAGCCGAACATGGACGTTTCCCCGCGACAGACGTCCCCTCCTATAGCACCGAACGGCCGGATTTAAGCCGTACCTGTTACACAGGGAAACCAAGTAGAAATTTTCTGCCTGACAACATCTGATGGAATGTTGGAAGCGGCGTTACGGCCAACTGGGCTGATGTAGCCCCCGAAAACACTGGACTAGCTGTGGGTTCAAAATCCCCCCGGCCCACCAACACTGAGCACAGAGCCCCGGAAACGGGGCTTTTTGCTGTCTGGGTC
Organism: Stutzerimonas tarimensis; assembly: GCF_042648805.1. Classification (NCBI taxonomy): domain Bacteria; kingdom Pseudomonadati; phylum Pseudomonadota; class Gammaproteobacteria; order Pseudomonadales; family Pseudomonadaceae; genus Stutzerimonas; species Stutzerimonas tarimensis. The sequence goes on from NZ_JBHRXZ010000033.1 coordinate 918, forward strand.
CGCTGTTCTCGGCAGGTGTTCCACTGGCCAGAGACACCGACGTAGGGCACCGGCGCCCAGCATGAAGCCCCGCTCCCCTGCCTACCTGACCCAAACCGCCCAGATCTGCTGGAGCGAACTGGGTGCCCAGGCCCAGGCGCTGAAGATGGGGTACGAATAGCCCACGCTGCGCCAATCACGGCAGCGCCTTGTACTTGAACCTGTACGAGGGGCGTCGGGATTTCGGAAACAGTGCAGGCATTCAGGCGTCACGCAGCAGGTCGTGGGCGTTGAGCAGGGCGAAGGCGACTTCCGGGCGCTTGGCCAGCCCGCGGCGGATGGCCGCCGGGATGCTCTGGCGGGTTTTGCGGCACAGGCCGGGCAGCGCTTCGATTTCGATGGCAATGCCGCGCATGCTGCGCACCTCGCTGGTGCTGGGGGCGATGGCCAGGCGGATGCCGAGCTGAGCGTACAGGCGCTGTTGCAGATGTTCGAGGTCGGCGAGGCTGGTGAGGTTTTCCAGGCGATCCAGCAGGCGGCGCTCTTCCTGGCGGGTCAGGCGCAGGATGCGCCAGTCGCCATCGGCGTTTTCCAGCAGTTGGTCGTGCCCACAGGTGCAGGCGGCGGGCGGACAGGGACGACGTATCGGCGAGGTCATGACGCCGATCATAACGAGGCTGTGCCTCGCTTGCCCACTGCCCGGCGGGTCAGTCTGTCGGCGGCGCTGGCAAGCCGCTTACCATAGCGAGCTTTTCCTCCACACTCCAGCGGCGACGCCGCTCCCGACCGAGCACTTCGATATGCCTGTCTTTGCGGGTAGCCATAAACACAACCGTTTGCCTACCATTATGATAAGTGGGAAACCGTGTCCGGTGTTAAAGGGGCTTATCACGCGCCAACAGCGCCAAGGCCCCCTTCCGCCAGTCGCGGTAACGGCTATCTACCCAAGTTAACGGCTGCTGTGACTACTCCATCATCCACTTGCAATCTCCCTTGAGCGGCAAGCGCGCCTATCCTCTCCTCAAGGATGGTCGCAATCTTCGATGTAGTTCGTCCAAAGCCCAGCAACCCGAGTGCACCAGAGACGGCATCTTCGCGCCCCATAGAGAAACCGAGCGTTACCGTTTCCAGTAACGCCTGATCCAACTCCTCCGGAGCAACCCACTCAATTTTTCGCTCTGTAGATTCCCAATGAGCACGACTGCGAATCGGGATGGGCCGGCTATCCGCGCAATACACAAAGCTGCCATAGCCACGGTACACCCCTTGCCGAACACCGAGGCGAATGGCTTCGTCCACAACGCTGGTAATCCTTGCACCTGCCCGGGCAACACCGTATGCCTCCATAATCCGCCGCGTGACCTCACTCGCATGCACTGGTGCTTCAACCTCAACCACCGTCCGGATCATCTGCATCAATCGTTCGGGCTTTTCCTGATGCAGTTCGATCGTCGATGTCACTGGCGTCAGTCGAGCCTTCACGTATGGTTGGCTTGAGCTCGGCACTATGTCTTTTGCCGGTGCTCCTCGAACAATCTCATGCTTCGGCTCTGGCGCTGCCTCGGGAAGTGCATGACGCCCCTCCGCTATCCTAGCGCGAGCGGCCTCAATGGCCGCTACGGCGCGAATGATTTCCTGTTGGGGATTGCGGAACCAATCCGTGCTCCAGATCCGGTGGAAGTTCCAGCCCAACCCTTCCAGCACGCCCTGACGCAAACGATCTCGATCACGCGCAGACCGTGAACTGTGATATGCAGCACCATCACATTCGATAGCCAGAACATAACGCCCCGGAAAATCAGGATCCTTAACTGCGATGTCGATAAAGTAGCCCGCGGTGCCTACCTGCGGCTCCACCTCGTAGTTCCTTTCCCGCAACGCCTCTATCACTTCCAGCTCAAATGGCGAATCTGCCGCCTTGCCTGTCTCCCTTGCAACTTCAAGCACTCCCGTCTCGGCGTATTTGAGGAAGTTTTTCAACGCCCTCACTCCGAGGCTGGCCCCCGCATCGAGCTCAAGATCGTCAGCCCTGAAGTTGCAGAAAACACGCATCGCCAATTTGGCGCGCGTGATCAGAACATTGAGTCGGCGGTGCCCGCCCTCGCGGTTCAATGGGCCAAACTCCCTGGCAATTCGGCCAGACTCGTTACGCCCATAGCCGATGCTGATGAAGATCTTGTCCCTCTCATCACCCTGGATGTTTTCCAAGTTCTTGACGAAGAACGGCTCGCTCCCTTGCGTGGTGAAAAACGCCTCAGCCTCAGGCATCTGCCGACGCAGCAACTCGATTTCGACCTGGATCAGGTCTCGCTGCGCCACACTGAATGCAGCAACCCCCAGCGATAACTCTGGCGTTTGGATCGCGTGCTGCATAACGGCCTGCGCAACAGCCTTGGCCTCACCTTTGTTGGTGCGGGTTCGCCCTCGGTCATATAGCGCATCTGGCAGATAGTCGAAGCTCACCCCACTGGCATGCGGATGCTGGCCCGCAGAGGGGAACACCACCAGCTTGCTGTCGTAGAACTCGACGTTGGAAACAGCGATCAACGATTCATGCCGACTTCTGTAGTGCCAGCGCAGATAGCGCTCCTGGCTACCGGCGACCTTAAACATGCTCAAGATGCTTTCAATGTCGGCGGTCGCCGCATCCTCGTCATCCAACTCGACATCACGGCTGAAGAAATCGGTAGGGGGCATCTGCCTGGTATCCCCGACCACAACCACCTGTTTACCGCGCATGATGGCACCGAATGCATCGACAGCCTTCACTTGGGAGGCTTCATCGAACACCACCACATCGAACTCCAGCTTTCCGGGAGGGAGAAAGTTCGCGATCGACATGGGGCTCATCATGAAAACAGGCTTGATCTGCTGAATCGCCCGCCCCGCCTTCTCAATCAGCTGCCTGATCGGGATATGCCGGCGCTTCTTGTTCAATTCAGCGCGCAATACGGCCATTTCGCCAGGCTGATTGATATTGGGCATCCCCTCCCAGACCTGTTTAGCCAAGTGCGTTTGCGCATGATTGAGCGAAGCCAGATCAAGGGATTTGAACCGCGCGATCTGGTGCTCGTGTTTTATGCGGTCGAACTGCTGCAACGTTGGTTTCTCGGCATAGACCCGCTGCACCAGCCCCGAATACCAGGAGAATTCCATAATGGCAGCTAGCTGCCTGGGTTCATCACTGCTGATGGCAATCTCTAGCAATTCGTCGAGCTTGATATCGCGTATCTGCTGAGCCAGGACATTGAACCGCGCCATCTGGTAAAGCGCGGAAAGTCCTCCCTGCCATTCTTGCAAACGCTCGCCGAGAGCCGCTAGGCCCAGCTGTCTGACGTCAGCGTTGGCGTTTTGCCCCTGCATGCCCGTCACCTCAAGCGCACGGAGTAGCGCCTTGTCCAACCCGACAACGTGCTGTTCTATTCCGCTTACCGTATCTCCCAGGCCACTAGCATCGGCATGCCCGGCCAGAAAGGCGATGATGCCTTGAGGAATCTGTCCATTTCCCAGATCGTCATGCAGCTTTATTACCCAAGCGCTCAAGCGCTCGAGTACTGCCCAATCCGTTTTCTGGCGCTGCCATTGGGCACCGAACAACGCGCTACCCAATGTCTCATGCTGGTCATACACCTTCTTGCACTGCTGATAGGTCAGTACCGAGTCCACCAGCTCCAACATACCCGCATTGGTCTTTGGCAACGCTTCCCGAGCGAATCCCTGCAGACGAGCCCGGGCTGCACGGAAGCGCCCCGAAAAGATCCTCCACCATTTATCGCCGTACGCCTGAAGGCTCTGCCGAACCTCTAGCAGATCCTGATCCCAAGCAGTGTCAATCAACTGGCTGTCATGCCTAGTGCGACACGCCGTCATTCGCTCTCCTGCTTCCAGCAGTTCGCGAATGACATCACGCCTTGACTGCCACTCCCCAGTAGATAGCTGGACACCTTCGAGACGCGGAGCCTCAGCAGCACGCCGAGCCGCCCGGCAAACGACATCCACATCTGCCAGGGTGGCGGGCTGAGTCAGCATTAACCGCTCAGAAAGTGCGGCGGTAGCCGACTGCAATGCGCTGAGATGGGAGCTCGCCAACTGCAGTGCGTCATCTGCACTGCTCTGCTCGATAGGCGAGAAGAAGGTACGCTGACTTCCCCAGAAGACACTTTTGTCGGGACGCCCCATCTCCGCAAGGTGCAGCACCAGTTCCTCAACCAACGCGCGCCGCTTTTGCTGCTCGGCAAAACTCCATGCCTCCATAGGCGCAAAAGAAATGACCGGCAGCCCTGCATGAACTCGTTTCAACTGCAAGTAACGGCCAAGGACGTCAACAAAGGGCAAACCGCTTGCTCCTGCGGTGGAGCTCACAGCTTCGCAATACTGATTAAGCGCATCTTGCAGCTCTTTCAAGTTCGCAAGATCTTCCTCACCGACCTTGGTCAGTGGCCGCCCCTGATCCAGAGTCCGCCCCAACTCCTTGAGCACAGATTGCTTGGTAGCCTTGTGGCTATGCAGCTCAAGCACGGCATCGCCCAGATGACTTTCATCCAGACGACGTTTTACCACCTCAAGCGCGGCCATCTTCTCGGCAACGAACAGAACCGTCTTCTTCTGGCCAATCAGCTCCGCGATGATGTTGGTGATCGTCTGCGACTTGCCTGTGCCGGGCGGCCCCTGGATCACCAGATTGGAACCCTCGCGCACCTCCAGAATTGCCTCGGTCTGGCTACTGTCGGCGTCTTTCACAAAACGCACTTCACCCGGTTTGATCACCGAGTCAATGTTTACATCTTCTGCATACGCTGCGGGCATATCTCCGAAACCTGAGCCAAGCAGACGTTTCATCACATCATTGGCGCCCGGTTGCTTCTCTTCCGGCCAGCTCTTCGGGTCAAGATCCTTGAACATCAAAAACTTACCAAAGGAAAAGAAACCCAGGGCGATCTCGTTACTGGCGACCTTCCAGCGTGACTGTTTGCTGATCACATCGGCCACTTCAGCATAGAAGCGCTCAAGACTGCTCTCATCGGTTGCGAAGCAATTCTCGTCAAACCCGCAGGCAGACATATCCAGGCCGAAGTCAGTCTTGAGCTTGGCAGCCAGAGAAAGGTTCGCCATCAACTCGTCACCCGAGTACGTGAGCTTGAAGGCATCTTTGGCACCGCTGCGCTCAAGGCTGACCGGCAGCAGTATCAGTGGGGCCTTGCGCAGATTTTCAGAGCTATCCGCTTCGTACCAATGCAAAAAGCCCAGAGAGAGGAACAGCGTGTTCACCCCCTGCTCCTCGATAAAGGCTTTAGCCTCGGTGTGGATCTTCAACAGCTGTAGGAACAGGCGCTCATTATCGATGGCCGTCTGCAAGCTGGTATCCAGATGGCGACGGGCCCTGCCTGATCCATCCTCATCGCTGTCGTCAGCGACGCTGGACCAGTCCAGGCTATCCAGTTCATGCAGCAACTCTGCGTCACTGGCAGTGTCAGCCTCTGTTTCCTCCAGCTTCGCAGCCTTTGCCAGCTCAGCCAGTTTCTTGCGCGCCATCGGCGCAAAGGTCATGGCCTTGTCTTGGCGATAGAGGATGTTGAACACCTCCCCGGACAACTCATCGACCACTATCAGGGTCTTGGCTGTCTTGCGGAAGTTGAGCATGTTGTTGCGAAGCCCGATATCCAAAAGCTCTTTGCGGCTGCTCTGTAGCTTCTGGCTGATCACTGTACTCATAGGAAACCCATCATCCGAAGCTGAAATGGCTGCATCTGAACATCACCGGGCCTGATAATGCGGGGCGCTGTCAGAGATTGGCCTTGAACAGCCCATTGGCTCGTTCTGTACCCCAATCCGAATTAGGCAAATCAGCTAGTGCGGTACCTGCTGGGCGGCCAAAAGTCCGCACCTGCGAAAGCACCGTAGCCAGGCCATCAAAGCCCCCCTGCCTTGACCCGACAAAGCGCATATCCAGCCCATCGGGAGTCGAGAGACTCAGCTGACTGAAGGCGCATATAAGGTAACTCGCGGTTCTTCTTGAAGCGCCTGTCGGGTCCGCCTTTCTTGTTAACGTACTGCCAAGTCTTATCAACAACCGTTGCATCGGGGGCAAGCGAATCATTTTCGACGAATCGAATGACCGAGCTCACGGCAGAAAAATTCGCATAGTCAATACTGCCTACGGCATTTTCCTGAAATGCCAGTATGCAATCCGGGTAAAAGGCCAGCGTGGTCCTCTTCGAGGCGAGAATCGGCACCTGCACATTCGCCACCACACCGGGCGCATGCCCAAGCACAAGACGTGCATCTCCGAGCTGAACGCCCTGGTCGGCTCCGGCAGAGTATTTGGGGTCGGCGTAACGGGAGGTCGAGGCAATCGATCTCAGTTTTCGCGCGTTCGCCGCCTCACTGAGCACCGTGCACAACTGATCGAACAGCGCACTGGTCGCCTGATCGGGCTCATAGAACAGCACCGTCAACTTGCCCAACTGATCCCGCCAGAACAGCCAGCCTGTAATGGCGACGAAGGCGACGAAAGTCGCCAGATACACTGCGGCATGCCAAGAGGTGCCCCACAGAAGCAGGACAAACAGCGCCAGCAAGCCTACTGCAGCCAACGGCCATCCAGGGCGCTTTGAAGTCTGTTCATTCATCGACTGCAACAGCGCATCGGAGGTCGAATCCTGAAGCTCCAGAACGCTCTTGACCTCGTGCTCCGTCGTGTTGATGACGTTGCTGTCCTCGACAATCCGGGAACCGCTCGAGGGCTGAGCGGTTTTACGAGGGGTGGTTGTCTCTCGCACCGGAGGACCGATGCTGCGGCGGTATTGGAAGCTGCCAAGCCCGCCCCTGATGTAAGCGCCGCGCATACCGATCCCCGCACGAAGACCGGGAACCACCACCGACACGCCAATACCCTGTTCGGAGAAGTTGAAGCGAACCAGGCCAAAACTGATGCTGCGAGAAAAACTCTGCCCCATAGTCCCTCCCGGGCTTCGATGACGTCGACACCTTCAAACCCAGCGCGCCACCTGAAACTCACGAAGATCCTCCTTTGCTCGCGATTCGACTTCTGTCAGGTGCAGTTGGCCGGAGATCAGGCGGGGCAAGAGGGTATCGCAGAGCTGAAGTAGGGTTTGGGCTTGCAGTCGGTTAACATGTGCACGCTCAAATAGCGGTCTTACTGCTTCATTAAAGACTAGCCTACCTGCAAACGGCAGCCCCATCGCTAACACTTGGTCTGGCTGAGGGTTATTACAGGTTCCCGTGGCCAGTTGGACAAAGCTGCCGAACAAACTCGGTAGCGCCTCACCCAGTAAATCAGCTCGTTAACGCCCCTGTTCGTGATGAAATAAGCAAACTGCGTGGAGCAGACGGCATTAGCCTCATGACTAACCGGCAACCACACGCGCGGCATGTGGGGTTTGGGGATTGAGCTTATAAAGCACCACCTTATCACTGGCAGGGCGCGGGTAAAGCCACACCCTGTGCATTTTCCGCTTCCACAGGTACAGGCGGCGGGCGGACAGGGGCGGCGAATCGGTGGGGTCATGACGCCGATCATAACGAGGCTGCGCATCATTTGCCCACTGCCGAGGGGGCCAGCCTGTCGGGGCCTGCAGCGAGCCGCTTGAACCCGCGCCTGGCTTTGCGTATGGTCTGTTGCATCAACGGAGAACATGCCTTGTCGCCCATCAAAATCCATTCGCCTCTCGTCCTGCCCGGCGCCTCGCGCATCGGGCAAACGGCTGCGTGCGTGGCCGCAGGCTTTTCCTATTTTGGGTATTGGTACCGCCAACAGCGCGCCTGATACCCCACAGGCGCCCCAGATGGGTCGCCACCAGACAAGAAACCCCCGGTCGGCTACCCGCCCGGGGGTTTTTGTTTTTCCACCGAGGACTATTTCGATGAGCTACCGCCGCCCCAGCTATTGGCGATTCCGCCAGCCCAACCGCCAACCCTGTCGACCCGTTACCGCCGGCGCCCCGGCCAGAGGAATCCGCCATGAATGCTGTCCCCTGCTGCACCTCAGTCGCTGAACGTCCCGCCCAGACGCCCACGGCCCGTCGACGGTCCAGTGCCCCCCTGCCAAGCCCCGGACAACTGCGCCAGCGATTGCCGCTCTCGGCGCATCTGACCCATCAGGTCGAGACCAGCCGGCAGGCCGTTCGCGCCGTGCTGGACGGCGCCGACGAACGTTTGCTTGTCATCGTCGGCCCTTGCTCGCTGCACTGCCCCGACGCCACCCTAGACTACGCGGCCCGCCTTGCCGAGCTGTCTGTCGAGCTGGGCGACCGCCTGCTCCTGGTGATGCGCGCCTACGTGGAAAAGCCCCGCACCACCATTGGCTGGAAGGGCCTCGCCTATGATCCACAGCTCGACGGCAGTGGCGACATGGCCGCCGGGCTGGCGCTGTCCCGGCGGCTGATGCTCGACCTGCTGGATCTGGGTTTGCCGATTGCCACCGAGCTGCTGCAGCCGCTCGCGGCGGATTATTTCGAGGATCTGTTGAGCTGGGCGGCGATTGGCGCCCGCACCAGTGAGTCACAGATTCATCGTGAACTCGTCAGCGGGCTCGACCTGCCGGTGGGCTTCAAGAACGGCACCGACGGCGGCCTTGCCATCGCCTGCGACGCCATGCGCTCGGCGGCCCATCCCCACCGCCATCTGGGAATGGATGCCGAGGGCCAGACAGCCCTGTTGCAGACCCATGGCAACCCCGACACCCATCTGGTGCTGCGCGGTGGCCATCAGGGGCCCAACTACGAGGTCGAGCACGTGGCGCAGGCGCGGGAAACGCTGGAACGCCAGGGCATAGCCGCGCGGATCCTGGTGGATTGCAGTCACGCCAACAGTGGCAAGGACCCCTTCCGCCAGCCGGCTGTGCTCGACCGAGTGCTGGACCAGCGCCTGGCTGGTGAGCGGGCGCTGCGTGGCGTGATGCTGGAGAGCAATCTCTTCGACGGCAACCAGCCGCTGGCGGCCCGACTCGACTACGGCGTGTCCATTACCGATGGCTGCCTGGGCTGGGAAGGCACGGCGCACCTGCTGCGTCGGACCGCGGCGCGGCTGGGCTGAACGAACGACCGCCGGAACCCCACACGGGTGTCGGCGGTCGCAAGGTGAGGGCCGTCCGACAGGAGCGCCATATGCAGATGCTCTCAACTTTCATGCGTCAACCCGCGGCCTGCCGCCCCGCTCGCCCTCTCCGGCTGGCCGCCCTTCTCGGCATGCTGATAGTGCTCGGCGGCTGCGACAGGCGTGGCGAGGCGCCCCCCGTGGTACCGCCCACCACCGCGGCGGCGGATGAATCGCGCGGCTGACGAAACGGCTTTTTCACGGGCGCCGCGCAGGCTGCCCGTGGTTCGAGGGCGTCTCGGCGAGCATCACCCAGTCGGTGGGCTCGATCACCCCAAGAACACTGAAGCGCAGATCACTCTGCGGCCGAACCACCACCGCGGCGCCATTGCCGATCGCGATTCCGGTGGACTCGCGGATATTGGCCGAATGTCCGAACAGCACCCGGTTCCCCCCGCCCGCCACCGGCTCGGACAACAGGGCGATTGAGTAGTCGATTCGAGCCTGGCGATCGGCCGGCTCCACATGCAGATCAAGCAATCCACCGCGGGTTTCCGCTCGACCGAAAGCAATGAGGCCCATGTCCTCATTGCGCGCGAAGGGGCTGACCAGAACCTCCGCGACGGGAATCTCGTATCGGCGGAACACCTGCCCGATGCTTTCGGCCATGAGTATCCCCTCCTCGGACAGCTGGATCTGCCTGACCCGTGGCCACTCCGGACGGTCGATGCCGAACCGGCTGGTCGCGGCATGCCGGCAGTACACCACCAGCCCGCCCTGCTGCAGCGCCCCGATCAGCTCGGGCACCGCCAGCAACTCATCCGCCGGTAGTGGCGAGACGGCGCACAACCCGAGCGCCAGCGCCAACAAGAGACGCAGGGGCCAGGCGAGCCATTGCCGCACGGCCAGAGCGCCACGGCAGGCGGGCGGAAGATCATCCTGGGGACTATGGGAGATGGGCATGGGGGGTGCGCCTCCTGGTCGGACCGCTCGCGGGTCGTCTGGCCCTGAAGGCAGCCAGCACTCGAGCGGCGTTGATCATCCCGCGAATCGCGACGTGCGGGACGACCTTTAGTCAGCCGGACGACTGGGCAACAGGGCCTCGAGCTGCTCGAAGGAAAAAGGCTTGGGCAGCACCCTGGCGGCAATTTCGCCCAGGCCGTCGCCATACCCCGAGACGATGATCGTCTCCTGCCCCGGCCAGCGCTGCCGCACTTCGGCAAGCAGGTCCAGACCCGACATGCCTGGCAGGCCGACATCGGTGAGCAGCAAGTCGAAGGAGCGCTGCTCGAGCAACGCCAGCGCCTGCTCTGCCGAAGCGACGCCGACCGTCTGGTACTCCAGCAGTTGCAGCATTTCGCAGGTCAGCTCCAGCAGCGACGGTTGATCCTCGACCACCAGTACGGTCGGGCTCGCCGCTGACTCCACGACCTTCGCCGCAGCGCCGGGTCGACTCTCGCGGCTGCTCAGCAGATGTCTGATACGCCGGGCAAGGTCCTCCAGCCGGTAAGGTTTGCTGATCAGCTCCACGCCTTCGTCCAGGCGCCCGCCGTGGACGATGGCGTTCTGGGTATAACCTGAGGTGAACAGCACGACGATCTCCGGCAGCAGCCGCACCGCCTCGCGGGCCAGCTCCGGTGCGCGCATCGGGCCGGGCATGACCACGTCGGTGAACAGCAGGTCAACCGCCAGGCCACTCTCGAGAATGGTCAGCGCGCCGCGCGCATCGCTGGCGCGCAGCACCTGGTAGCCCAGCCCGGACAACTGGTCGATCACCGTGGCCTGCACGGCCGGGTCGTCTTCGACCACCAGAATGGTTTCGCGACCACCCACCACCGGCCCGGCCAGCTGCCGCGGGGGCACCACCTCTTCCAGAGCAGTGCGCGGCAGGTACAGCTTGATGGTGGTGCCGCTCCCTGGCTCGCTGTACAGGCGGATATGACCACCGCTCTGCCTGATGAAACCGTAGGCCATGCTCAGACCGAGCCCGGTGCCCTGGCCTTCGGGCTTGGTCGAGAAGAAGGGCTCGAAGGCTCTCTCAAGGGTTTCGGCATCCATGCCGCAGCCGGTATCGGACACCGCCAGCATCACGTATTCACCCGCGCCCACCTCGGGCAGCGCGTCGGCGAAGGTCTCGCCGAGCACCGCATTGGCCAGCTCCAGCGACAGCAAGCCACCCGAGGCCATGGCGTCGCGCGCATTGATGGCGAGATTGAGCACCACGTTTTCCAGCTGGTTGGGATCGACCAGGGTGGTCCAGAGTCCGTCTTCCACCCGGGTACGCAGCTCGATGTCGTCACGCAGGGCGCGACGCAACAGGTCGTCCATGTTGTGCAGCAGGCTTGCCAGATTCACCGGCGCCGGGTTGAGCGGCTGGCGACGGGCGAAGGCCAACAGCTGCGATGACAGCTTGGAGCCGCGCTCCACGGCGGCCGTGGCGGCCTCCACCCGGTCGAGCAGCGGCGCGTCCCCCGGCAGCGCGGCGCGCATCAGTTGCAGGTTGGCGCCAATTATCTGCAGGACGTTGTTGAAATCATGCGCCACGCCCCCGGTGAGCTTGCCGATGGCCTCGAGCTTCTGCGAGTGCAACAAGGCCTGCTGGCTGCGCTCCAGCTCATGGGTGCGCTCCTCAACCAGCGTCTGGAGATTTTCTTCCGAGCGTTGCAGTTGCTCTTGGGCGCGCTTTTGCAGGGTGACGTCATGACCCTGGCAGAAGATGCCGGTCACCACGCCCTGCTCGGAAATCACCGGCTGGAAGACGAAATCCACATAGCGCAGCTGTGCTTCCTGGTCACGCGCGCGCTTGACCCACAGCGGCGTGCCGCGTCCGACAAAGGGCCTTCGCGAGGTGCGCACTCGCTCGAGCAGGCGGGCAATGGTTTGGCCTTCATGGTGCGGGAAAAGCTGGTCGAACGGCCGCGCAAGCACCTCGCGATGGCCGGTCAGCTGGCGGAAGGCGCGATTGGCGAGCTCGACCCGATGCTCCGCGCCCCGGGTCACCGCGACAAAGCCGGGGGCCTGGTGAAACAGCCGATACAGGTGCTGTTGCTCGGCACGCACTTGCGCCTCGCTGGCCGCTCGCTGGGCCGCCATAGCGGTGATGTCGCGAATCAGCAGCGAGATGCCGACCTGCTCGCCCTGGTGATTGCAGACCACAGATACCAGCAGTTCGAGGACCATGGGGCATTCATTGATGTCGCACGAGACCTCCAGCAGTTGCGATTCACCCTGTTCGCCCAGCGCATCGAGCAGCGCCTCCAGTTCGTCGCTCCAGAACGGCAGCGTCCGGATGGATCGGCCAAACACGCGCTTTTCGTCAAGGCCGAACAGCTCCCGGGCACCGAGACTCCAGAACAGGACCTGCCCCTCGAGGTCGATGCCCACCAGCGCTTCCTGCACTGAATTGATGAAACTGGAGAGGTAATAGTCGGCGACCTGGGCGCGGCGCGTCGGCGCCTCCGCGCGCTGCGCCATGTTCCGGTTGGCCTGATCGAGGGTGGAGCGAAAGCGCTTGCGTCGCTTCACTTCGGCCTCCGCGCGGGCCACCCGAGCGCAGAGAGTGGCAGGATCCAGTTCGGTGATCGACCAGTAGGCGCCAAGCAGCGGGGCCACGCCAAGGCTTCGGCGAAACGCCTCCATGGCGCCGCGATCACGCACGAACAGCAGCTCGCTGTTGGGCCAGCGTTGGCGTACCGCTCGAGCCAGGACGACCGGTCGGACGATCGAGGGCGCGAGAATCAGCACATCCGGACCATCGGCTGAAGCCTCGCCCAGACGAACCAGCAAGGCCTGCTCGTCGATGAGCTCGCAGAGCTGCCCCTCCGCGGTCAGCAGCGTCCAGATCTGCACCGCCTGCGAGCACCCTGGCCGCACGGCAGGCGCCACGACCAGCAGGCCGGTCGTCACAGCAGCGGCAATCCGAGCAGGTTGCGTCCGGCCCACAGCTTGAGCAGGTCGGTGGTCGGCGACATCACGTGGCTGGCCCTGGCATCGCGCAGGATCTGCGCGACGCGGCTGTTCTCCCGGTAGGCCATGCCGCCGCCAAGGGTCATCGCCTCGTTGGCCAGGAACACCGCAGTCTCTGCCGCGTCGGCCTTGCAGGAGAGCAGAAAGGGCAACGCCTGGGCTTCGCCCAGATCACCGAGGCGCGCCGCCTCGCGGACCAGCGCGCGTGATTTTTCCAGCGCCGTCCACATCTGGGCATAACGCAGCTGGATCGACTCGATATGCCGCAGCGACTCGCCCGAATGGCTGTAGCGTCGGGTGCGCAGGTGCTGTCCGGTGGCGTCCAGCGCGGCCTGGGCGATGCCGAGAAAGGTCCCGGCCATGGCCATGAGAAAGTACGGGGCGACCACCTCGAACACATACCAGACCTGGTCCCCGGGCTCCCCCAACAGGTTGTTTGTAGGTACCCGCACCCCGTTCAGTCGCAGCGACCGGGAGGAGTTCCCGCGCATGCCGAAACCGTCCCAGGGCGCTTGCCACTCAAGGCCCGGGGTGTCTCGATCGACGATTACGCAGCTGAAATCCCCGGCCTCCCCGGCGATATCGTTGGCCACCGTAGAAATCACGTAGGAGTCGGCATGGCCGCCGCTGGTGACGAACTGCTTGGTGCCGTCGAGCACGAAGGCCTGTCCCTCGGTGCGGATGGTGGTCTCCGGCAGGTAGAAGTGGGCACCCGAACCGCTCTCGGAAAGCGCCAGGCTGGTGATGTGCTGCCCCTCGGCAATGGCCCGCAGGTAGCGGTTGCGCTGGTGCTCGGTGGCCTTGGCGGCGATCACCGCGGTGCCGACGCAGTGCATGCCAAAGCACAGCGCCGACGACGGGCACGCCTTGCCGATCACCTCGGTGATCACGCTCAGGCCGAGCAACCCCTGGCCGAGCCCGCCCTGCTCCAGGGGAACCTGCAGCCCGGTGAGCCCCGACGCGGCCAGCGCCTGCATGGAATGGGATGGCCAGCGCCCCTCCCGATCCACCTCCTCTGCCAGGGGTTCGATGGTGCTTTCCACCAGGCGTTCGACGGTCGCCTTGAGAGCGTTCAGCTTGGGGGTCAGGCCGGACATGGACAGTATCCAGGGGCGATAGATTTACAGAGTATCTGACGAACCCGAACGATTGTCGCCTCGCTTTTCCCTGCTTCGGAATTCTTCATGACCGAAGGGGCGCCCCGGTGCGCTTAGGCGCACGGCCACGGATAACACCTCCTGAACGTGCGGCTGATATGCTTGTCGAGATGGATCTTTAGCCTCATTCCGATGCGCTGCCCGGACTGCAACAGGTACCTCATGAAGCCGTTTTCGCTTTGCCGCGCGTGGCTCTTGCCCGCCGTGCTCGCCCTAGTCGCCTGTAATGATGAACAACCCCAGCAGAACGACCAGCCTCCACCGCTTCCCGAAGTGACCGTGGTGGAGATGAGGCCGCAGCCGCTGTCGAACGTCCTCCAGGTTCCCGGGCGGGTACAGGCGGTGCGCACCGCCGAAATCCGCGCCCGGGTGAGCGGTGTCATCCAGCGCCGGCTGTATGAGGAAGGCACCGACGTGGAAGCCGGCCAGCAACTCTTCCAGATCGACCCCAGGGAAATGCAGGCGGCGCTGAACGCCGCCCAGGCGACCCTCGAGCGCGCCGAGGCGACCGAGACCAATGCTGCCCGGGACGTTCAGCGATACCGGGGGCTGGTGCAGAAACAGGCCATCAGCCAGCAGGAGTTCGACACCGCCGAGGCGCGGCTGCGCACTGCCCGTGCCGATGTATCCCAGGCCAAGGCGGCCATCGAGACGGCCAAGCTCAACCTTGAATACACCCGGGTGGAAACGCCCATCGCCGGCCTGGCCGGTCGCGCCGAAGTGACCGAGGGCGCACTGGTGAGCGCCGCCAACGGCACCCTGTTGACCCGTGTGGAGCAGTTCGACCCGGTCTACGTGAACTTCTCGCGCTCCAGCGCCGATCTGCTGGCGCTGCGCGCCGAAGTCGGCGCCGGCACCCTGGAGCTGCCCGGTCGCGGCGAGGTGGAGGTCAACCTGATCCTGGAAAACGGCATGAGGTATCCGCACACCGGCTACGTCAATTTTCTCGCCATGACCATCGACGAATCCACCGGCACCGTGGCGCTGCGTGCCGAAGTGCCCAACCCGGACCGGCTGCTCCTGCCGGGCCAGTTCGTGCAGGCGCAGATCTTGGCCGGCACCCGCCGCGAGGGCCTTGCCGTGCCACAGCGGGCGGTCTCGGTGACCAACCGCGGGGGCAGCGTGCTGGTCCTCGACGAGGAAAACCGCGCCCGCAATCGCCAGGTGGAACTCGGTGACCTGCGCGGCGATCAGTGGTTGATCCGCGGTGGACTCGAGCCCGGCGACCGGGTGGTGGTCGATCGCGGGCAGAGCGTCCGCGAGGGAGTGCAGGTCCAGCCGCAGCCGCTGGATAGCCAGAAGGCCGGCAGCGCGACGGCCACGGACGAGGCGGACAACTCATGACACCGACCTTTTTCATTCGCCGCCCGGTCTTCGCCTGGGTCATCGCCCTGGGCATCCTGCTCGGCGGTGTGCTCGCCCTGGGTGCGTTGCCCGTGGCGCAATACCCCTCCATCGCCCCACCGAACCTCAATATCAACTTGACCTATCCGGGCGCCGACGCCTCGGTACTGGAAACCAACGTCACCCAGGTGATCGAGCAGGAGCTCAGCGGGGTCGACGGTTTTCTCTACATGGATTCCACCAGCCGTTCCAACGGCACCGCATCGATCCAGCTGACGTTCGAGGCGGGCGTGGATATCAACGCTGCCCAGATGGAGGTGCAGAATCGTCTCAGTCGGGTCGAGCAGCGTCTACCTGAAGAGGTCCGCCGCCAAGGCCTGCGAGTATTCCAGGCTTCGCGGGATTTTCTGATGATCGTCGCGATCACCTCCGAGCGCGGCAACATGACCACCCTGGAACTGGGCCACTTCGCCAGCACCCGGCTGGTCGACGAGCTGCGCCGGGTGCCCGGGGTCGGCGATATCCGGGAGTTCTATACCCAGTACGCCATGCGCATCTGGCTCGACCCGGACCGCATCGCCAGCTTTGGCCTGTCCTCGGCCGAAGTGCTCGCCGCCGTGCGCGAGCAGAACAGCCAGGCGGCCGGGGGCGCCCTGGGTGAGCTGCCGCTGGCCGGCGGCATCCAGATCAACGCGCCGCTGGAAACCCGCGGGCGCTTCAGCTCGCCTGAGGAGTTCGCCGAGATCATTCTGCGCGCCGACCCGGACGGCTCCACTGTGCGGCTGCGCGATGTCGCCCGGGTCGAGCTCGGCGCGCAGAACTACAATGCGCGCACCGAGATCAATGGCCAACCTTCCGCCGGTCTCGCGATCCAGCTGGCCACCGGCGCCAACGCCCTGGACACCGCCGCCGGCGTGCGCCAGCGCATTGCCGAGCTGGAACCCACCTTTCCACCGGACATCAGCTGGTCGGTGCCTTTCGACTCCACGCCATTCATTTCCTCATCGATCCAGCAGGTCATCCTGACCCTGCTCCAGGCCATGGTACTGGTCGTGCTGGTGATGCTGCTGTTCCTGCAGAGTTGGCGCATCCTGGTGATTCCGACCATCGTGATTCCCATTACCCTGGCCGGCACCTGCCTGGGCCTCTGGCTGATGGGCTTCTCCATCAACCTGCTGACCTTGTTCGGCATGGTGCTGGCGATCGGCACCCTGGTCGACGACACCATCGTGGTGGTGGAGAACGTCAAGCGGCTGATGGACGAAGAAGGACTTTCTCCCTACGACGCCACGGTCAAGGCCATGGGGCAGGTCACCGCGGCAATCATCGGCACCACCCTCGCGCTGATCGCCGTGTTCGTGCCGCTGGCCTTCTTCCCTGGCTCCACCGGCGGCATCTATCGCCAGTTCGCCATCACCCTGGCAATCGCGGTAGGCATCTCCACGCTACTCGCCCTGGTACTGACCCCCGCGCTCTGCGCGAACCTGCTCAAGGCCCACGATTCCGAACAGGGTCCCAGCTGGAGCCAGCGGCTGTTCGCACCCTTCAACCGCTTCATGGATCGCACCACCATCGGCTACCACCGCGCCGTCGGCGGCGTGCTGGCCCGGCCGCTGCTGTTTCTCCTGATGTTCGCCGGCTTCCTGGCGCTCACCGCCTGGCTGTTGGTGAGAATGCCCAGCGCCTTCCTTCCTGCCGAGGACCAGGGCGCGGTCATGACGGTGATCCAGGCGCCACCGGGGTCGACCGCGGCCCGCACCGAGCAGGCTGCCGAGCAGGTCAAGCGCTTCTATCTGGAAAACCCCAACGTGCTGGCGGTGACCTCGGTGTTCGGTTTCAGCTTCTTTGGCCAGGGGCAGGCCCACGCCATGGCCTTTGTCCGGCTCAAGCCCTGGAGCGAGCGTCCCGACGAGGAAGACAGCGCCCAGGCCCTGGTCGGCCAGGCCATGGCGAACTTCTCGCAGATCCGAGAGGCGCAGGTGTTTGCCCTCAATCCGCCGTCCATCCCCGGCCTAGGCGTGGCCGGTGGTTTCACCCTGAAGCTGCAGGACCGCGGCGCCAACGGTTACCAGGCCCTGCTCGATGCCCGTAACCAGTTGCTTGCCAGTGCCAGCCAGAGCCCGGTGCTCGAGGGCGTACGCCCGGAAGGCGCCGATGACGCGCCGCGCCTGAGGGTCAATGTGGATCGCATCAAGGCGCGGGCGCTCGGGCTGTCCATCGCGGATGTCAATGCCACGCTGAGCATGGCTTTCGGCAGTGCCTACGCCAACGATTTCAACATGGACGGGCGGGTACTGCAGGTGCTCCTGCAGGCCGATGCCCCCTGGCGCATGACACCGCAGAACGTGCTCGACCTGCGCGTGCGCAATGCCCAGGGCGAACAGGTCCCGTTCGGTGCCTTCTCCACCGTGGACTGGACGCTGGGGCCGCAGCAATTGCAGCGCTACAACGGCTACCCCGCCATGACCATTTCCGGCAACGCCGCACCGGGGCGGAGCACGGGCCAGGCCATGGCCGAGATGGAGCGTCTGGCTGGCGAACTGCCGGCGGGCTTCGCCTTTGAATGGACTGGTGCTTCCTATGAAGAGCAGCAAGCCGCCGGCCAGGTCGGGCTGCTGCTCGGACTCTCCCTGCTGGTGGTGCTGATGGTCCTGGCGGCGCTCTACGAGAGCTGGACGATCCCGATCGCGGTGCTGCTGGTGGTGCCCTTCGGCGCGCTGGGCGCGATCCTGTTCGCGATGTTGCGCGATCTGCCGGCCGACGTGTACTTCAACGTCGGACTGGTGACCATCATCGGGCTGTCGGCGAAAAACGCCATTCTCATCGTGGAATTCGCCATCGAGGAGGAACGCAAGGGCAAGAAGCTCATGGAGGCGGTGATGAGCGCTGTACGCATGCGCTTTCGCCCGGTGGTCATGACCTCGCTGACTTTCATCTTCGGCATGCTGCCGCTGGTACTCTCCAGTGGCGCTGGTGCCGCCGGGCGCATTGCCGTGGGCACTGGCGTGATGGGCGGGATGATCCTTGCCACCCTGCTCGGACTGTTCTACATCCCGCTGTTCTACCTCGCCGTGCGCCGCTGGCTGAGCAAGCGCCACCCGCCGGACAAGACCGGCGACAGGCCGGACGACAGGAGGTCATCGCAGCATGCGTAAGCTGGTCTCGCTTTTCATCATGGCCTCGCTAGCCGGATGCCAGTTGGCGCCGCCACACGAACGCCCGGCCTCGCCGACCGCCGAACGCTACCCCACCGAATATGACGATCAGTCCGGCGAGACCACTGCGATGGCGCTCGGCTGGCGTGACTTCTTTCTCGACCCGAGGCTGCACGGCTACCTGGACTCGGCGCTGGAACGCAATCGCGACCTGCGCATCGCCGTGGCCCGCATCGAGGAAGCGCGCGGCCTGTCGCGCGTGCAAGGCGCCAACCGGTTCCCGACCCTGGGCCTGAGCGCCGACGCGGCCCGCTCACGCGTGCCGGGAGTCGGGGCAACCGCGGCGGGTGAGCCAGGCGCTGTGGCGGCGCAGGGTTCGGGAGTGAACGAGCGCTATTCGGTCGGCCTTGGCGTCAGCGCCTTCGAGCTGGACTTCTGGAGCCGTGTACGCAATCTCAGCGAAGCCGCGCGGGCGCAGTACCTTGCCACCATCGAGGCGCAGCGGGCGTTTCGCCTGTCACTGATTGCCGAGGTGACCGCCACCTACCTGGCGATCCGCGAGGCGGATGAGCGCATTGCGCTGGCCCAGGCCACGGTGCACAGCCGTGAAGAGGGTCTGGAAATCGCTCGCGTCCGCTTCGAATCGGGCATCACTTCGGCGCTCGACCATGCCCAGGCCGAAGCCTTGCTGACCCAGGCCGAAACCCAGTTGGCGAACCTGCGCCTGAATCAGGCGCTGCAGCGAAATTACCTGGTCCAGCTCGCCGGGGGCGACCTCTCCGGGCCGCTGCCCGAGCCGCGCCCGCTGACCGGGCAGATCAGCCCGACCCGCCTGGCGGTGGGCCTGCCCTCGGCACTCCTGTACCTGCGCCCGGATATCCTCGCGGCAGAGGAAAATCTGCGCGCGGCGCGCGCCAACATCGGAGTGGCACGCGCCGCCTTCTTCCCCCAGGTGTCGCTCACCGGCAGCCTCGGCTATGCCTCGAGCGAACTGGACAACCTGATCAGCCGCGACAACCGCACCTGGAGCATCGGTCCCTCGCTGTCACTGCCGCTGTTCGACTTCGGCCGCAACCGCGGCAATCTGACCGTGGCCGAGGCCCGCGAGCATGTCGCCGTGCTGCAGTACGAACAGGCCATCGAGACCGCCTTCCGCGAGGTCGCCGATGCCCTGGCCGGTCGCCGTTACCTGGCCGAACAGATCACTGCCCAGCAGCGCAACATGGAGACCCTGAGGCGCATCGCCGAGATCGCCCAGGATCGCTACGCCGAAGGAGTGGCGGGTTATCTCGAGGTGCTCGACGCCGAGCGCAACCTGTTCGAGGCCGAACAGACCCTGATCCAAGCCCAGCGCGCCGAGGTGCAGAATCTGGTCGAGCTGTATGTCGCACTGGGCGGCGGCCTGGAGGCCGAGCAGCTATCGGAGGCGCCCTGAGCGGAACCTAGAGCGGCCCAGGCTCCGGGATGGGATCAGGCGGCGGCTCGGGCTTGTCGAGGTTTTCCCGGGCCTCTTCGGGCAACTCCAGTGGCGGCTGGTCCGCCTCGGGTTCATCGGGTCGCGCGGTCATGGCGATCTCCTCTGCGCAGGCGACCTGGGGTCGCCAGTGGCTTGGCGTTCTCCCTTGGGTGATCACAGGGGCCGCGGGTTCCCCGCCTGCTCCAGATGGCGCGGCAAACCGACGGAAATCACCGCCGCCAGCAACACGAAAGCGCTCGAGACCCAGAGGCAGGCTTCCAGCCCATGGGCCTGGTACACCCAGCCCGACAGCAGGGTACCCACCAGCCGGCCCATGGCGTTGGACATGTAGTAGAAACCGACATCGAGCGACACCCCGTCTTCGCGCGCATAGGACAGGATAAGGTAACTGTGCAGCGCCGAATTGATGGCGAAGAGCACACCGAACAGCATCAGACCGCCAAGCAACAGCGTCCGCGGCGCCAGCCCCGTCATCAGCCCCAGCGCAATGGCCGCCGGCACCGCCGCCAGCGGCATGGCCCAGCCCAGCGCTGCTCGACCATCCGGCACGCGCCCCGGCGCCTTGCCGGTGAATCGTGGCGCAGAGGACTGGACGATGCCGTAGCCGATCACCCAGGCCGCCAGGAAGCCGCCCACCTGCCAGTGATCCCAGCCGAACACACCCGCCAGGTACACCGGCAGCGCGACCACGAACCAGACGTCGCGGGCACCAAAGAGAAAGAGCCGCGCCGCCGAGAGGAGGTTGATCGCGCGGCTCTTGGACAGCACATCGCGAAACTTCGGCTTGGCCTTGGCCTTGCCCAGATCCTTCTTCAGCGCCAGCAGGCTGCCGACCCAGACCAGCGCCAGCACCGCCGCCATCGCCAGCACCGCCCCGCTGAACCCGAACCCCATGAGCAGTGCCCCGCCCAGAAAGAAGCCGACGCCCTTGAGGGCGTTCTTCGAACCGGTCAGCAACGCCACCCACTTGTACAGGGTGCCCTGCTGGCCAGCCGGCACCAGGAGCTTGATCGAGCTTTTAGCGCTCATCTTGTTCAGGTCCTTGGCGATCCCCGAGAGCGCCTGGGCGGCCATCACCCAGGGCACTGTGAGCATCGCTGCCGGCACTGCCAGCATCAGCAGGGCCACCACCTGCAGCGCCAGGCCGATGTTCATGGTCCGGTTCAGCCCGAGATGAGCGCCGAGCCAGCCACCGACCAGATTGGTCACGACGCCGAAGATTTCGTAGAACAGAAACAGCAGGGCGATCTGCAGCGGGGTGTAGCCGAGCTGATGAAAATGCAGCACGACCAGCATCCGCAACGCGCCGTCGGTGAGGGTGAAGGTCCAGTAGTTGCCGGTCACCACCAGATACTGGCGGACCTCCGGGGCGAGGCGGGAAATGGCTGACATGATGTGGTTCCGACAAGATTGACTCTGCCGAGCAGGCGTCCGGTGGACCGGAGTCCCTCGACCCACGTGCCGACCCCTGGGTCGGCATCGGGCCGCTTGCTCAACCCGCCAGGCCCACCTTGCGCGCCAGCTCGACGGTGCGATTGGCATAGCCCCACTCGTTGTCGTACCAGGCATAGAGCTTTACCTGGGTGCCGTTGACTACCATGGTCGAAGGCGCGTCGATGATCGAGGAGCGCGGGTCGGTGCGGTAGTCGATGGACACCAGCGGTCGCTCTTCAAAGCCGAGGATGCCTTTGAGCGGACCGTCGGCAGCGGCCTTCAGCAGACCGTTGACCTCCTCCACCGAGGTCGGGCGCTCCACCTCGAACACGCAGTCGGTCAGCGAGGCGTTGGCCAGCGGCACCCGCACCGCATGGCCGTTCAGCCGGCCGCGCAGCTCGGGAAAGATCTCGGCGATGGCGGTGGCCGAGCCGGTGGTGGTGGGGATCAGGCTCATCCCCGAGGCCCGCGCCCGACGCAGGTCCTTGTGGGGCTGGTCGAGGATGCTCTGGGTGTTGGTCAGGTCGTGGATGGTGGTGATCGAGCCGTGACGAATGCCGAGGGCCTCGTGGATCACCTTGACCACCGGTGCCAGGCAATTGGTGGTGCAGGAGGCGGCAGTGACGATGCGGTGCTCGGCCGGGTCGAACAATCCGTCGTTCACGCCCATCACGATGTTCAGCGCCCCCGGCTCCTTCACCGGCGCACTCACCACCACCCGCTTCACGCCCTGGTCCAGATAGGCCTGCAGCACCGCGACGCTCTTCATCTTGCCGCTGGACTCGATCACCAGGTCGCAGCCGGACCAGTCGGTGTCGGCGATGGCCTCGTTGGCGGTGACCCTGATCCGCTTGCCGCCGATCACCAGCGTGTCACCTTCAGCCCCCGCCTCCTGGCTCCAGCGCCCGTGCACCGAGTCGAAGTCGAGCAGGTGGGCGTGGGTGGCGGCGTCGCCGGCCGGGTCGTTGATCTGCACGAATTCCAGCTCCGGCCAGCCCCAGGCCGCGCGCAGGGCGAGCCGGCCGATGCGACCGAAACCGTTGATACCTACCTTGACTGTCATGTCGCTGTTCCCGTGAAGTTATCGTCGAAAGCTCGGATGGACCGCTGGTTGACCCGCGCCGAAATCTGCTCGCCAGGGTCTTGCCCAGGCTCAAGGGCACCCAGTCGATCTGTGCCTTGAACACCGCGCTTATCCCTCCGTGGCGTTCTGGCGAGCACCAGACCTGGCCTTCGGACCATCGCGGATCAGCTGCAGGCGGTGGCGCGTTCGGGCCGGTTACGCATGCGCTCGAGGCGCTGGACGTTGGGCTTGAGCCAGTGGCGGTTGGCCGCCAGCAGACCCTCGAGAGTCGCCGGCACCCAGTCGGGCAGGTCCGGATGCAGCCGGTAGTAGACCCACTGCCCCTGACGGCGAGCGGCCAGGATGCCGCAGCTGCGCAACTGGGCCAGGTGGCGGGAAATCTTCGGCTGGCTGTCGTCGAGCGCAGTGGTCAGCTCACAGACGCACAGCTCTCCCTCCTGCGCCACCAGCAGCGTCATCCGCGCCCGGGTTTCGTCAGCCAGGCACTTGAACAAGGTCGCGGGCGTCAACAGCTCAACCATCGGTCAGCCCTGCCCAGACGGTTGAAGGGGATGGGCTTGGCTATATGCCTGGTAACCAGGTGGGACATGGCTGCTTCCGCTTGATAAATATGGTTTGGCGAATATATAAACTGGCGAATATGAAAGTAAAGATGCGCTGACGGGTCCAGCTCCGGCTGTTTGGAGATACTGGACGCCTGTGGAGCGTTCGATGACATGTGTCTCCATGCTCGCCACCGCAGCCGAGGCAGGTACGAGCAGGCGTTGCCGGCAGCCGGGAAGTCCTGACAACCTGAGGGCCTCGACGCCAGCCAATGGCGAGGCCGGCGCCGGCTCTGCTAACGTCGGCCTTTTCCACGAGTTCAGACATGGCCTTTGTTACCACTCCCGTCTGGATCACGCTGGTGGTCCAGCTCGAACCGCTCCATATCAACCCGCCGATCTGGCGCCGGCTGGTCGTCAATGGCGACAGCAGCCTGCGCAAGCTGCACCACTTCATCCAGGCGTCCATGGGCTGGTCGAGCCAGCACCTGCACGAGTTCACCGTCGGGGACAACACCTACGCACCGCCGGACCTCGATCCGTCCTTGAGCATGAGCCTGGATGACCGCAAGCTGAAGCTGTTCAAGCTCAAGGCCGGTGACCGTTTGCGCTATCTCTATGACCTGGGCGACAGCTGGCAACACGTCATCGCCGTGGAAAAGGTGGAAAAGGCCCCACAGGCCGGGACCTTCTGCGAAGTGCTCGGCGGTGAACGGGCCTGCCCGCCGGAGGACATCGGCGGTATGCCCGGCTACCTGGACCTGCTGGAGCGGATCCGGACACAACCGTACAGCGCAGAGACCCGCGAACGCCTGCTCGACCTGGGCGGCGATTTCGACCCCGAACTCTTTGACTGGCGAGCCGCCAATGCGGCGGTACAGCGAATCTGCAACAACCTCTGGGGCTAGCCGCCGGTTTCCTGTGGATGCTGGTCGCGGGGATAGACCAGCTCCCGCTCGACCTGGCCTTGCGCATCATGGACCAGCACTCGTGCCTTACGCAGCTTCAGGTAGTCGCGGGTCTTTTCGAGAATGTCGTCCTGGTCCGATGCTTCGACCAGGGCATCGGCAAAACCATCCTCCTTGAGCATCCAGCGTTCGTCCTCGTGGGTGATGTGATAGGTCTTGATTTCCATGTTGGCTCCCGATTCTGGCGGTTATCGAATTAGAGCGCCCGCGCCACAAGGGTTCCGATCCGGGACGCGCGCCGCCGCTCATGTCCGCGCTCACGCCACATGCCTTCGCAGGGTGCTAAGCTTCTCGCCGATGGGCATGTGGCAAGGCGGTCCGGCCGGCCTCTGCACTCACCCCGCCGACTTCTGGCGCTGCCGGGCATGTTGCAGTGGCTTGCCCGGCGGCCTGATGAAACGCAGCGGGCGGTTGGGGCAGCGGTGATGTCCTGCCCTGCTTGAGCGGAGAGCTGAGATGTCGTTCGACAATCACTTCAAGGCCGTCTCGGCCCACTATGCCAGCAGCCGGCCGAGCTATCCGGACGCGCTGTTCGCCTGGCTCGCGGCGCAGTGCGAGAGCCATGGACTGGCCTGGGATTGCGGCACGGGCAGCGGCCAAGCCGCGCTGGACCTGGCCGAGCGCTTCGAGCGGGTGTTGGCCACCGACGCCAGTCCGCAGCAGATTGCCTGTGCGCCCCGCCATCCGCGTGTGGACTACCGTGTCGCGCTGGCGCAGCAATCAAGCCTGCCGGCCCGCTCGGTCGACCTGATCACCGTGGCCCAAGCGCTGCACTGGTTCGACCTGCCTGCTTTCTATGCTGAAGCGCAACGGGTGCTCAAGCCAGGCGCGGTGATCGTCGCCTGGAGCTACGGGATCATCCAAGTGGAAGGCGAGGCGCTGAATGCGGAAGTTGCGCACTTCTACCACCGGGTGGTCGGCCCCTACTGGCCGGCCGAACGCCGCCATGTGGAAACGGGTTATCGCGAGCTGCCCTTCCCCTTTGCCGGCCTCGAAGCGCCGGCGCTGGCCATGACGCTGGACTGGTCGCTGGCGCAACTGCTCGATTACCTGCGCAGCTGGTCCGCCACGGCGCGCTATCTTGAAGCCAGGGGCGAGGATCCGGTGACCCTGCTGGGCGAACAGCTCGAGCCGCTGTGGGGCAAGGGGACGCGACAGGTACGCTGGCCGCTGGCGATCCGTGCGGGGCGACTTGGCAGGACGCCTGCCTAGGGCTTGCGCGCCACCAGCAGGAACACCGGATAATCCCTCTCGCCCCGGTGAACGTGAAATACCGTGTCGAAGCCAACCTCGGCAAAGCCGGCTGTCTCCACCTGGGCGGCCAGTGCATGGCGATCGAAGCCGTTGTGTCCGGTAAATCCGGCACCATGAAAGGAGCCGTCCTCGGCATCCAGGTCGGCTATGCATAGGTAGCCACCGGGTGTCAGCAGCCGGTTGAAGCACTGCAACAAGGCCCCGGTGTCCGCCACATGGTGGAGGGTCATCTGGGTGTAGAGGATCTCGAAGTGCTGATCTGGCAGGGGGTCGCTGGTAAGGTCCAGCTGCAGGGCCGCCATCGTTCCGGGGTCTTCCTGCGCGAGCTTCTCGCGCACCACTGCGAGCATGCCGGGCGAGTTGTCGGCCAGGGTCAGCGGGCCCAACCGCGAGCGCAAAGCGAAACTGAGCAGGCCGGTCCCGCAGCCGTATTCGAGACCACGCATGTCCGTGTTCAAGGGCACCCGCGCCACGATGCACTCGGCCACCGCCGCCGCCCGCTCCACTCGGGACCGCTCCGCGTCCCAGCCTTTGGCCCGCGTGTCGAATTCACTCATGTCAGCTCCGTCCTGCCGTGTTCCGGCCAAGCATAGTCGAGGTTGAAACATCCGGCAGAACCTGTGCATGAGCCGTTCGGTTACCCTGCCTGCCTTTTCTCCGGGAGACGGGCATGGCCGGACTCGGCGGCTACTTCGGCTTGTTTTTCGCGGCGTTGATCGCCGCCACCCTGCTGCCGGCGCAATCCGAAGCCGTGCTGGCCGGCCTGCTGCTGGCCGGCGCCCACCCGGCCATGGCGCTCTTGGCGGTGGCGACCCTGGGCAACGTCCTGGGTTCGCTGATCAACTGGTGGCTTGGACGAGGCATCGAAGCCTTCCGCCATCGCCGCTGGTTTCCAGTCAACGAGCGGCAGCTGGCGCGCGCGCAGCGCGGTTATCAGCGGTGGGGCTATTGGTCGTTACTCCTGAGCTGGGTGCCGATCATCGGCGACCCGCTTACCGTGATGGCGGGGGTCATGCGCGAACCCCTGTGGCGATTTCTCCTTATCGTGACCTTGGCCAAGGGCGGGCGCTATCTGGTGCTCGTCGCCTTGATTAAAGTTTGACGTTTTATTGGCGACAGAGATAAGACCAAAGGCATGTTGCCGTTAAGGCTTTTACCTATTGCTGTCCAAATCATCCGAATGCAATGATCATTCGTCATACAAGAATATAGACATAGCCATGCGGAATAACGGACCTGTGACAAACGTCGAGCGTACCTTTCCAGCCGAGCAGCGCTTGATCTCGGCGACCGATACGCATGGCAACATCCTCTACTGCAACGACGAATTCGAGCGGATCAGCGGCTATTCGCGCGACGAACTCCTTGGCAGCCCCCACAATCTGGTCCGCCACCCTGACATGCCCGAAGCCGTGTTCGCCCTCATGTGGCGTTACCTCAAGGCCGGCAAGAGCTGGATGGGCATAGTCAAGAACCGCACCAAGAACGGCGACCATTACTGGGTCAACGCCTACGTCACTCCGATCATGGAAAACGGCCGGGTCTCCGGCTACGAGTCGGTACGGGTCAAGCCCTCCGCCGAGCAGGTCGCGCGCGCCGAGGCCCTGTATGCGCGCATCCGCGCGGGCAAGCGGCCAATTCCCTTGCAGAAGCGACTAGCCGACCTGGGCAGACGCGCCAGTGTCCCGCTGGCAGCCGCGCTGCTGGCCCTCGGCAGCGCCGTCCTGCTCCCCACCGCATTGGCGATGCCGCTGACGGTAGCACTGTTCCTGCTGGTGGGCTGGGTCGGCTGCGCACGCGAAAAGGCCCATGTCGAAGGGGTGCTGACCGGCTCTCCACAGGTCTATGCCGACCCGCTCAGCGCCCTGACCTATACCGATAAGCAAGGCCCGGTGGCCCTGCTGGAAATGATGGCCATCAGCGAGCAGGCCCGCCTGCGCACCGCCCTTACACGACTGAACGACATGTCCAGCCAGGTCGCCGAGGCTGCCGCCGACTCATCTTCCCTGTCCCGCGATACCGAACAGGCGCTGCAGCATCAGCGTGCCGAGACCGACATGACGGCTGCTGCCGTGACTGAAATGGCCGCATCGATCAGTGAGGTCGCCGGCCATGTTCAGGTCACCGCCAGCGAGGCCCAGACCGCGGCGCAACTGGCACAGCGCTGCAGCTCGGTTTCGGAAACCTCGCGCCTGGCGATCCGGGGACTGGCCCGACGGGTTTCGGAAATCAGCGCCGCGGTCGATCACCTGGCAGGTGAAACCCAGCAGATCATGTCGGTCGCCGACATCATCAAGAGCATTGCCGATCAGACCAACCTGCTGGCGCTGAACGCTGCCATCGAGGCCGCCCGCGCAGGCGAGCATGGTCGCGGTTTTGCCGTGGTGGCCGACGAGGTCCGCGCCCTCGCCAGCAAGACCCGCGCCTCGACCGAACAGATCCAGGGCATCATCGAGAGTCTGAAACAGGGTGCCGACGGCGCGGTGTCGATCGCCAAGACCGGCCTGCAGGAAGCCGACCGCGGCGTCCAGCAGGTCACCGAGACCCAGCAGGCGCTGCAGGGCATCAGTGAAGCGGTGGAGCGCATCAGCAGCATGAGCCTGCAGATGGCCGCGGCCTCCGAACAGCAGTCCCATGTCGCCGAAGACATCGCCCGACAGGTGAACAATGTCGCGGCCACCGTGGAGAGGACCACCACCAACGCCAACACCGCGGCCGAGCGCGGCCAGCAATTACAGGGCATTTCGGTGGACCTGCGCGCGCTGGTGGAGCGCTTCAACCGCTAGAGAACGGGAACGCCGGGCTCCCGACTCACTCCAACCGAGACAGCCCGGAGCTCCCCATGACCGACGACACCCCTCTCTGGCAATGGTCGCTGGACCGCTTCCGCCGGGAAACCGCCAGCAGCCAGCCCACCCCCGGCTGCGGCGCTGCTTCGGTGATAGCCGCGGATATCGGCCTGGCACTGGTCCTCAAGGGGCTGCGCATTACCGCGGCAAAACGGTCCACACCCGAACTCCAGCACCTGCTGAGCCAGGGCGACGCCCTGCTGGAACGCCTAGGCGAGTTCGCCAACGATGACATACGTGCCTTCAGCCGCTACCTGCAGGCCAGCCAGACCGGTGAAATCGCTCCGACCGAGGCCGCCCGGCAGGCCTGTGCCGTGCCTCTGGCCACCGGGCACGCTTGCCTCGAAGCGCTGAAGCTGGCCACCGCGGCTTGGCCGCTGTGCGCGGTAATAGTGCGCAGCGATGTCCAGGCGGGCGCCCTGCTGATCCGCGCCGGACTCGATGCAGTCCTGCTCAACGTGGATGCCGACCTTCCCAGTCTCGAAGACGACATCGCCCGGACGCGCGCGAGCGAAGCGAGACAGCGATTGCAGCGGGATGCCCGTGCGTTACATATGCCTTGGGCTACCTGATATACAAACCCCTCGGAAGCGAACCGCGAGACAAAATATTTTAAGAAAAGTTCTTGAAGAAGCAGGAAAAATAAAGGTTTACAGCGCTCCCAAAGCGAGTAAAGTAGCGCCACTGTTCTGCAATTGTCATTTCGATACCAGTTTGATGCTCTGAATCTTCAGGATATACATCTCCTCGGCTCGTTTTACTCTTGTTATTCAGTCTCGGCCTGGGTGTTCCAGCGTCGCGATTCTTTTTACCTTGGAGATATATCATGTCCACTCGTCAAACTGGCGTCGTAAAATGGTTCAACGATGAGAAAGGCTTCGGCTTCATCACCCCGCAAGAAGGTGCTGACCTCTTCGTTCACTACCGCTCGATCGAAAGCGCCGGCTTCAAGAGCCTGAGCGAAGGTCAGAATGTCAGCTTCCTGGTCGTAAAGGGCCAGAAAGGTCTGCAGGCTGATCAGGTTCAAGTCATCTAAGACTTGAAACCGCAAAGAGCCCCGTTCCGACGGGGCTTTTTTATTGTTGCATCGCCAGCTATCGGCATAGCTCTCTAGCCGGCTTCATCGCTCGTATCCTCCCTGCGACCAAGCAACCCCTGCCGCCTCGCGTTCCGCCTACGTTTCCTTTCGGATCGTTCCACGTCCTCGCACAGCAGATGCGCCTTGCGCAGCCCCAGTGATCCCGAGCCGCTCCCTGAATCCCCGGTACAACCCGGTGGATCGTCACTGCATGGAACCTCGAATGTCGGGTTATCAGATCAAGCACGAAACCGTCCGCGTGGGGCCGATGCTGTTCACCCTGCGCGTGTTGCTCGATCACGAGCAGTACGACGACCCCAACGGCGCAGCACAGCGACTCGGCATAAGCCCCGACTGCTGGTCACTGTTTGGCCAGGTCTGGCCTTCCGGCCAGGTGTTGGCCGAGGCCATGGGCCTTCTGGACGTGGAAAGCCTGCGCATTCTCGAACTGGGCGCCGGCCTGGCGCTGGCCAGCCTCGTCGCCCACCGCCGCGGGGCGGATGTCACCGTCAGCGACTATCACCCGGAGATCCCCGCCTTTCTTCAGGCGAACCTGGCGTTGAATGGCCTGGGGCCGCTCAAGTATTACCCCGCCGACTGGTCCGCTGAAGCGGTCGGACTGGGCCAGTTCGACCTGATCATCGGCAGCGACCTGCTCTACGAATCGGTTCATCCGGCAATGCTCGCCGACTTCATCGACCGGCATTCGGCCGACAACGTGGATATTCTGCTGGTCGATCCGGATCGGGGCTATGGCGACGCCTTTCGCCTGGAGATGGCCGAGCTCGAATACAGCACCCGCACCACCCGGGTCGACCGACTGCTGGACAATGGAGAACGCTACCGTGGCGCCATGCTCCACTTCAGTCGCGATGAGCGCCAGCCGGTTCCAGCACGCTAGTCCTGAGCCAGGCCGGCCATCTCGAACTGCAGCTGGCCGGCCCCGAGCAAGGCAGCGATGGCGTCGGCATAGCTGCGCCGCGCCAGGCGCATGCTGTTGTTGTGATTGGCCCCCTCGACCAGCAGCAGCTGCTTGGGCTGGTCCGCCGCCTCGTATAGGGCCTCGCCCAAACGCGCGGGCACATAGTTGTCCTCGGTACCGTGCACTACCAGCAACGGCACACCGATGCGATTCACCTTGGCCGCCGAGTCGAAGCGCTGGGTCAGCAGCCAGTGAACCGGCAATGACGTGTCGATGACCACCGCGGCCGCCTCGCCCAGCGAGGTGAAGGTGGACTCGACGATCACGCCGACGACTTCGGGCAATTGACCGACACTTTCCCGGGCAAGCGCAGCTGCCAGGTCGACCGCCACCGCGCCGCCCAGGGAGTGGCCGTAGATGAGCCGCTTTGCCGGATCGGGCTGCAGCGTCTTCAGGTACTCCCAGGCGACCCGGGCATCTGCATAGACGCTCGTCTCCGAAGGGATTCCGCCACGGCTGCGGCCGAAGCCCCGGTAGTCGATCGCCAGAACGGAAAAGCCGAAGTCGCGCAGCTGCTCGATGCGAAACAGATGCCCGGTGAGGTTCCAGCGGACCCCGTGGAGGTACAGCAGGGTCGGCGCGTCACCTTCCGGATGGGCCCACCACCAGGCATGAAGGCTTTCATCCGGCGTGAAGTGTTCGGCGCGCAGTTCAAGCTCCTCGACCGACTCGGGAATGCCCCGGTACCAGCCCGCGTCGCTGGCCTCGACACGGAACACCAGCTCCCGCTCCTTCTGCTCGAGCAGTTCGCAACCGCGCGGCAGCGCCATGACCAGCGCCGCCATGACACTGATCCCCAGCCAATGTCGTCTTACCCTGCGCCAGATCCGATGTCTCATGCACTTCTCCCATGGATAAGGATGACCGCGCTCTCCAGGCGCCCTATGTCCGCTCCCTGTCACGTCAGCGCTTCCTGACGAGGCATGTGTCGCGTTGATGCACCAATAAAAGGCGTTTCGCTGTCCGGCGCACCAACCCCACCTACCCCACCAGCCCTCTGACAGCGCATTCTTTGAAAGGCTACCGCCTCGCAAGGGGCTGGCGCAGTATTTGCTATGTACCATTTGCTACAAGTCCCCAGTCCCGGGACGACCCGGGGATGGCCAACTGCGCCATCGACACTTCTGGACGGCCAGGTAACTCATGAGAAATCAGGAGGTTGCATGGCATCCTCGATTGCATCCCCACATACCGCCTTCAAGAGGCTACCGCTGGTCGACATCGCTCGGCTGTTCAGCGATGCCCCTGAGCAGCGCCTGTCGGCTGCCGAGAAACTGGGCAAGGCCACGCGCGAAGCAGGCTTTCTCTACATCACGGGCCACGGCATCGATCCGGCGCTGATCGAGCGCCTCAGGCAGCGCACCGCCGAGTACTTCGCCCAACCGCTGCAAACCAAGATGCGCGACTACATCGGCCAGTCCAGCAACCACAGTGGTTATGTGCCGGAGGGCGAAGAAGAGTTCGCTTCTGCCACGGTGGATCACAAGGAAGCCTATGACCTTGGCTTCGACCTGCAAGACCCGGCGCTCCAGCGACCCATGCTCGGCGCCAACCAGTGGCCCGACCTGCCGGGGTTCAAGGAAGACATCAAGGCCTATTACGAGGCCGTACTCGGGTTGAGCAGGACCCTTTTCCAGGGTTTTGCCCTGGCCTTGGGGCTGCCCGAGGACAGCTTTCTGCGTCATGTCAACCAACCGCCGAGCCAGTTGCGCCTGATCCACTACCCCTACAACCCGGACGCACCGGTCGACCGTCCCGGCATTGGCGCGCACACCGATTACGAGTGCTTCACCATCCTGTTGCCGACCGCGCCAGGGCTGGAAGTACTCAACGGCGCCGGCGAATGGATCGACGCGCCGGTCATGGAGGGAGCCTTCGTCATCAACATCGGCGACATGATGGAGGTACTGAGCAATGGCTCCTTTGTTGCCACCTCGCACCGAGTGCGCAAGGTGGCCGAGGAGCGCTACTCCTTCCCGCTGTTCTGCGCCTGCGACTACGACACCCTGATCGCACCGGCACCTGCACTGCTAAGGGAAGGCGAGACCAGCCGCTACGAGCCGCTGATCTGCGGCGAACATTTGTTCGCCCAGACCGCGCAAACCTTCGGTTACCTCAAGCGCCGGCTCGAATCCGGTGAGCTGAAGCTGCCCGAAAATGCCAAGGGTCTCTCCTCCTTTGGCTACAAGGCCAAGTATGACGAGGTGCAGCCATGAACCTGCTGGAACTGGTCAGGCGACACCCGAACCGCCCCAGCAGCAGCGTGCCGGACTGGATGCTGGGTTATTTCAAGCGCCGCGCCATCAGCTTCGCCAATGGGCGGACCGACACGGCCACCCAGGTCTGCTGGCTGCAGAGCCGCAACTTCACCATCGACCTGCGCCTGCCGCTGGAGCGCGACCAGGTGCCGGCTCGCGCACTGGCCGACTACAGCCCGGATGAGCTGCAGATCCTGGCTAACCACGAAGGCTGGGAGGCCCTGTCGCATTGGGATGGGAAGGCCCTGAGCTGGTCTGACGACACCAGCCTGCAGTTGCACAACCGTTGGCCGGAGCCGGCGCTGCTCAGCCGCATCGGCAATTGCATGATCGAATTCGCCCCCAGCGGCGCTTACGTCGAGGACTGGCGCCTGCAACCCTCGGCGCCCGGCCCGCTGATCGGCCTGCGGCTGATCGAGGAGCGGGATCTGGCAAGCGGCGCGCTACTGCACCGTGGTGGCGGGCTGATCGTCTGCGGCGAGCATGCCGCCCTGGTGCTCGGCCGACCCGGGCCCATCGCGCATGACGGACTCGACCTGCGCGATCAGGTGGCCCGCGCCGTCGGCGTTCCGGAGCGCCTGGAGGCCCTGTTCGACTTCGAGACCTCGGTGGCTCACGGCTCGCTGGAAGCGGGATTCCGCGTGACCCTCAGTACCCGCCCCGAGCGTGTCGGCGCGCCGCTGCTGGCTCTTGAGGGCTTCAGCTACCTGGCCGAACAGCAGCAGGTCCGCCAACGCTTCGAGCGCGACGGCCGCGACTGTGAGCGGCTGTTTTCCATCGATACCCTTGAGCCGACGCTGGCCTATCCCCAGACCACCGAATTCTCCGCCGACGCCCATGCCTGGTTCGAGCGCGAATCCGCGACGCTGAACCGTTATACCCAATCGCTGATCTGATCCCGAGGTGAACACATGACCTTTGCAAAGCGCCTGTTCCAACTTTTCGCCGCCAGCGCCGCGACTCTGTGCCTGTCGGTGAGCGCCTCCGCCGCCGGGCAGAAAGATAACTTCCAGGTCGCCTGGTCGATCTACTCCGGCTGGATGCCCTGGGGCTACGCCGCCGAGCACGGCATCATCGACAAGTGGGCCGACAAGTACGGCATCAGCATCGAAGTCGTTCAGCTCAACGACTACATCGAGTCGATCAACCAATTCAGCGCCGGCACCTACGATGCGTGCGGCATGACCAACATGGACGCGCTGACCATTCCCGCCGCCAGTGGCGTGGACACCACCGGGCTGATCCTCGGCGACTACTCCAACGGCAACGACGCCATCCTGCTGAAGAAGGGTTCGAGCATGGCGGACATCAGGGGCCAGCAGGTCAATCTGGTGGAACTGTCCGTCTCGCATTACCTGCTCGCCCGGGCGCTGGACATGAACGCCATGTCCGAGCGTGACGTGAAGGTGATGAACACCTCGGATGCCGACATCGCCGCGGCCTTCATGACCCCCGGGGTCACCGCCGCCGCGGTGTGGAACCCACAGCTGAGCATGATCAAGGCACAGATGCCGGAGGTCGCCGAGGTGTTCGACTCCAGCCAGATTCCGGGAGAAATCATTGACATGATGGCGGTGAACACCGCGGTGCTGGAGGCCAACCCGGCGTTCGGCAAGGCGCTGGTCGGGGCATGGTTCGAGACGCTGGAACTGATGAGCGGCGACAGCGACGAGGCCCGCGCGGCCCGCACCTACATGGCAGAGCAGTCGGGCACCGACCTTGCCGGCTATGACGAGCAACTGACCCGCACGAAGATGTTCTATACCCCGGCCAGCGCCCTGGAGTTTGCCGCTGCACCGGATCTGCGTACCACCATGGAGCGGGTGCGTGACTTCTCCTTCGACAAGGGCCTGCTGGGAGATGGCGCCCCTGACGCGGATGTGGTCGGCATGCAGTTCGCGGACGGTTCGACCCTGGGCGACACGGATAACATCAAGCTGCGCTTCGATACCCGTTACGTGGAAATGGCGGTCAACGGGGACCTCTGAAGGCCCTGGTGCGCTTGTTCGCGAGCAAGCTCGCTCCTACGGGTGGGTGGTGCTCTAGCAATCAAGCGGACTCTAGCCCGCTTTTGTAGGAGCGAGCTCGCTCGCGAAGCGGAGTGTGAAGGCTGCGCGAGGCCTCTGGCGGTGCGCCGGCCATTCGCGAGCAAGCTCGCTCCTACGGGTGGGGTGGTGCTCTAGCAATCAAGGCGGACTCTAGCCCGCTTTTGTAGGAGCGAGCTCGCTCGCGAAGCGGGGTTTGAAGGCTGCACGAGGCCTCTGGTGGTGCGCCGGCCATTCGCGAGCAAGCTCGCTCCTCCGGGCGGGGTGGGTGCCTTAGCAATCAAGGCGGGCTCTAGCCCGCTTTTGTAGGAGCGAGCTCGCTCGCGAAAGCGGGGTTTGAAGGCTGCGCGAGGCCTCTGGCGGTGCGCCGGCCATTCGCGAGCAAGCTCGCTCCTACGGGTGGGTGGTGCTCTAGCAATCAAGGCGGACTCTAGCCCGCTTTTGTAGGAGCGAGCTCGCTCGCGAAAGCGGGGTTTGAAGGCTGCGCGAGGCCTCTGGCGGTGCGCCGGCCATTCGCGAGCAAGCTCGCTCCTACGGGTGGGGTGGGTGCTTTAGCAATCAAGGCGGACTCTAGCCCGCTTTTGTAGGAGCGAGCTCGCTCGCGAAAGCGGGGTTTGAAGGCTGCGCGAGGCCT
>NZ_JBHRXZ010000035.1:0-1829 GCF_042648805.1 Stutzerimonas tarimensis
GTGCTCCACCCGGCCACTGTCGTCTTTCCTGCCGTCCTGGCGGCGGCGCAGGACCTGGGCAAGAGCGGACGCGAACTGATCGTAGCGGCGGTGGCCGGCTACGAGGCGGGCATCCGCATCGGTGAATTCCTTGGCCGTTCCCATTACCGGATCTTCCACACCACCGCCACGGTGGGCACCCTGGCCGCGGCGGTCGGGGTCGGCAAGCTGATGGGCTTCGACCGCGCGCGCTTCAGCCACCTGTTCGGCAGCGCCGGGACCCAGGCCGCGGGTCTGTGGGAGTTCCTGCGCGATGCGGCCGACTCCAAGCAGCTGCACACCGCCAAGGCCGCCGCCGACGGCCTGCTCGCAGCCTACCTGACCGCCGACGGCCTGACCGGGGCGAAGAACATTCTCGAAGGCGACCAGGGCCTGGCCGCCGGCATGTCCAGCGACGCCGATCCGGCGCGGCTGTCCGATCGGCTCGGCAGCCGCTGGGCGCTGGCGGAGACTTCCTTCAAGTTCCACGCCTCCTGCCGCCACACCCA
This sequence comes from Stutzerimonas tarimensis, assembly GCF_042648805.1. NCBI lineage: Bacteria > Pseudomonadati > Pseudomonadota > Gammaproteobacteria > Pseudomonadales > Pseudomonadaceae > Stutzerimonas > Stutzerimonas tarimensis. The sequence continues at coordinate 528 of NZ_JBHRXZ010000035.1, forward strand.
CCCCGCCGCCGACGCGCTGCTGGCGCTGATGCAGCGCGAGGGGCTCAACGCCGACGAGATCGCCAGCGTCACCACCCGGGTGCACCAGGGCGCCATCGACGTGCTGGGCCGGGTGCAGGTGCCGCAGACCGTGCACCAGGCAAAGTTCTCCATGGGCACGGTACTCGGCCTGATCGCCGTCTACGGCAAGGCCGGGCTCCCCGAATTCCACCAGCACGCCCTGGGCGACCCGCGCGTCGGCGCATTCCGCGACAAGGTGAGCATGAGGCTGGACCCGGAAGTCGACGGCGCCTATCCACAGCGCTGGCTCGGCCGGGTGGAGGTCACCACCCGCGACGGGCGCCGCCTGAGCGCCGCTGTCGACGAACCCAAGGGCGACCCGGGCAACAGCCTGAGCCGCGACGAGCTGGAGGACAAGTTCCGCCGGCTGGTGGCCTTCTCCGGCGCCCGCTCGGCGGATCAGGCCGGCGAGCTGATCGCCAGCGTCTGGCGGCTGCGGGAGCTGGACGATCTGCAGGTCATCGCCTGAGCGCTCCCGGCCACTTCACCATCATGCCGGACGCCACGGCGCGCCCGGCCTTCGATACGCCTCAATGCGCAGGATTTCGCGATGAACGACACCACCCGCAAACCCCGCCCGCTCGATGGCATCACCGTGGTCAGCCTGGAGCACGCCATCGCCGCGCCGTTCTGCACCCGTCAGCTCGCCGACCTGGGCGCGCGGGTGATCAAGATCGAGCGGCCCGGCGCCGGCGATTTCGCCCGTGGCTACGATGAGCGCGTCGGCGGCCTCTCCTCCCACTTCGTCTGGACCAACCGCTCCAAGGAGAGCCTGGCGCTGGACCTCAAGCAGGCCGAGGCCGGCGAGATCCTGATGAATCTCCTGGCCAGGGCCGACGTGCTGGTACAGAACCTGGCGCCGCGCGCCGCCGCCCGCATGGGCCTGTCCTTCGAGGCGTTGCATGAGCGCTTTCCGCAACTGATCGTCTGCGACATCTCCGGCTATGGCGAAGGCGGCCCTTACGAGACCAAGAAAGCCTACGACCTGCTGATCCAGAGCGAGGGCGGCTTCCTATCGGTAACCGGCGGCCCCGGCGAGAACGAAATGGCCAAGGCCGGTTGCTCCATTGCGGACATCGCCGCCGGCATGTATGCCTACAGCAGCATTCTCTCGGCGCTGTTGCTGCGCCAGACCACCGGGGAAGGCAGCCGCATCGACGTCTCCATGCTGGAAAGCCTGGTGGAGTGGATGGGCTACCCGCTCTACTACGCCTACGACGGCGCCCCGCCGCCGCCGCGTGC
>NZ_JBHRXZ010000036.1:0-2133 GCF_042648805.1 Stutzerimonas tarimensis
CATGCGTCACGGAGATATTTCCAGCAGTCCCGACACCGTCGGCGTTGCCGTCGTCAACTACAAGATGCCGCGCCTGCACACCAAGGCCGAAGTGCTCGACAACGCCCGCAAGATCGCCGAGATGCTCAAGGGCATGAAGCTCGGCCTGCCGGGCATGGATCTCGTGGTGTTTCCCGAATACAGCACCATGGGCATCATGTACGACCCGGCCGAGATGATGGAAACCGCTGCCACCATCCCCGGCGAGGAAACCGCCATCTTCTCCGCCGCCTGCCGCGAGGCCAGGACCTGGGGCATCTTCTCGCTCACCGGCGAGCGCAACGAAGACCCGGCCAAGGCGCCGTACAACACGCTCATCCTGATCAACGACCAGGGCGAAATCGTCCAGAAGTATCGCAAGTGCATCCCCTGGTGCCCCATCGAAGGCTGGTATCCCGGCGACCGTACCTACGTCACCGAAGGCCCGAAGGGCATGAAGATCAGCCTGATCATCTGCGACGACGGCAACTACCCGGAAATCTGGCGCGACTGCGCGATGAAGGGCGCCGAGCTGATCGTCCGCTGCCAGGGCTACATGTACCCGGCCAAGGAGCAGCAGGTGCTGATGTCCAAGACCATGGCCTGGGCCAACAACTGCTACGTCGCGGTGGCCAACGCCGCGGGCTTCGACGGCGTGTACAGCTACTTCGGCCACTCGGCGATCATCGGCTTCGACGGCCGCACCCTGGGCGAATGCGGCGAGGAGGAGATGGGCATCCAGTACGCCCAGCTGTCGATCTCGCAGATTCGCGACGCCCGTGCCAACGACCAATCGCAGAACCACCTGTTCAAGCTGCTGCACCGCGGCTACACCGGCATGCACAACTCCGGTGATGGCGATCGAGGCGTGGCCGACTGTCCATTCGAGTTCTACCGCACCTGGGTGATGGATGCCGAAAAGGCCCGGGACGACGTCGAGGCCATGACCCGCAGCACCGTCGGCGTGGCCGATTGCCCGGTGTACGACCTGCCACACGGCGGCAAGGAAAAGACCGCGGGATAGGGCCGCAGGGTGGGTGGGCTTCGGCCCGTTGGACACAACGTCTGGGCAGGGTGGGCTGAAGCCCATCCTGCCTGCTGCTCGCCCCCCCTGGCCGTATGGGGGCGAGTTTCGCAAGAGATCCTTATGCCTTTCGTCAATGACTTGATCGACCACAACCGCGCCCAGGCCGCCGAGGCGGCGGACATCACCCGCGCCAAGGCGGCGAAGACCTCGCGCTTCCTGTTCGAGCCGGACGAGGCGATGCGCCTGTTGCGCAGCCGTATCGTCGGCCAGGAGTCCGCGCTGGAAGCCATGGAGGCGATGCTCAAGGTGGTCAAGGCCGGCATCGGCGACCCCGGCCGCCCGCTGGCGGTGAACCTGTTCACGGGCCCCACCGGGGTCGGCAAGACCGAGATCGTGCGCCTGCTGGCCCAGGCCATCCATGGCAAGCCGGACGCCTTCTGCCGCATCGACATGAACACCCTGGCCCAGGAGCACTACGCCGCCGCGCTGACCGGCGCGCCGCCGGGCTATGTCGGCAGCAAGGAGGGCACCACGCTGTTCGACATCGAGGCGATCCAGGGTAGCTTCAGCCGTCCCGGTATCGTCCTCTTCGACGAGCTGGAGAAAGCCAGCAAGGAGGTGGTGCGCAGCCTGCTCAACGTGCTCGACAGCGGTCAGCTGACGCTGTCCTCGGGTAGCAGGAAGATCGATTTTCGCAACAGCCTGATCTTCATGACCAGCAACATCGGCGCCCAGGACGCCTGGCACTACCGGGCCCGTTTCGACGGTGGGTGGCGGCGCTGGCTGGGGCTGGTGCCGCGAAACGAGCCGCAGGTGGTGGAGGCCGCGTTGCACCGGCACTTCGACCCTGAGTTTCTCAACCGCATCGACCGCATCCTCAGGTTCGAGCGCATCGAGGGGCAATGGATGGAGGCGCTGCTGGACATCGAGTCGAGCAAGCTCAACGCCCGGCTGGCGAAGCAGGGCAGGGCGCTGACCCTGACCGATGCCGCCCGCCGGCACCTGTGCAGCGGCCAGGACGTGCGCTTCGGTGCTCGTGATCTGGCCCGCCGCCTGCGTACCGAACTCGAACCGGTACTGGCCGAGGC